>JANQEG010000079.1 GCA_028278505.1 Rhodobiaceae bacterium | reverse complement strand
TAAAGCACGCTGTAGGCGAATTGTTGGCCCTGCAGAACGCCGTTCTTCCAAACCGCCATATCCGCCCAGGCATTTACAGGGCCGTTACTCAACAATATGTGCGCGTGCACTTCATAATAGCCCGAAACGGGACAGGTGAAGCGGCCATTCGAAGTGTTGTAGGCAGATGCGCTGTCCAGCCAAACATTGTCGACAACGAAAGCCCCGGACGCTGTCTGCGTCGAACCGGTGCGCTGGCCCATGAAAAGCGGACGGGAAAGCGGCAGCTTCGTTAAAAGGTCAGCTTCTGCAGCGAGTACACGCGACTCCGCCTCTCCGAGCGTATCGAACGCACCACTCGCCGTGCCGATGACGGCGGCAACCATCTGGTCGACAGCCGCAGTTGGATAAGTGCCGACCTGTCCGGCTGTCACGCCGTGCGGGTTGTCGGTCCGTGCCGCGTGCTCCGCATCACCCGGCGCTGCGGGGCGTATCAGCCAATCGGCCGCACTCTCGCCAGATCCGAACACCGCATCGACATCGACGACCAGTATCCCGTCGACAACGTTGTACGAGACGCGCCGGCCACGCATCCACTGGTCCGGATCGGCCGCGGACACCGCTATCAAATATTCGCTAGCGACAAAGCCGCCCATAGTTGCCGCGGTGAGCGTGAACGTCTTCTCGCCGAGCCCGACCGTCACGTCCGTGGCACTCTCGGCCCGGAAACTCGCCCCGACCTCGTTTGCCCGGTCCTGGGCGGTCTGCAGCGCGCCAGTGAAGACATCGTTGAGCCGCGAGAGTGCGACGGCTTCGAGATCGTCCGCCTTTTCTTCTATGACAGCGCCCTGCGCCTCGACCGTATGCAGGCGGTTGTCGATGTCCCGGAGAACGGTGTTCAAGACGGTAGGGTCACCGATGTCGTCGCCCGGACTGAGCGCGTACCGGTCATAGCGTTTTGCCATGATCAGACCTTTTCAGCACTCTCGATGGCGTCGATGATCTCCCGGCAGACCTTGCCCTTGAAGACGTGGCTGTCGGAGGGGCGGCGCACCCGCCCCCGGACCGTCACCGGTTTGGCCAGCCGCACGCGATAGCGCTCGCCGTCCTTGAAGGTGGGAAGCTTCGGCATGAATTCCTCGCTTAGTTGCTGTACCAGAACTGTTCGGCGACATGGAAAAGGTTCGCCGCCGAGTTCGTCGCCATATCCTGGATGATGGCGAAAGTGGTGATCGGGCCGCCAGCGATCGTGAACTCATAGGTCCGCCTGTACCGCTTGGCAGCCGCATCGAGCAGCGTGGTGGTGACCGTATCGGCAGTCTCGATTGCCGCCCCATTCGGTTTAATCATCAGGTCATGATCGTGGGGCGTGTCATCGAAGCCCTCCAAAATCATCTCGAAGGTGAGCGTGTCGGAAGGCGTCCCCATCGTGATTTCCGAAGAGACGTGCTTCGCCGCCGTCGCCGGCCGCGAAACCTTGACCCGGCTGTCGGTCAAGCGCAGCGCGGGCATCATGTCGCGCGTGCCGACGAAGCGGCCGCGGAACTGCGCCAGGACGGGCGCTCCGGAAAGCGCGTCGAGGTTCTCCTCGGTCAATTGCAGCCAGTCGCCGGCGCCGCCGGGGCGGACCTCGAAAATGAGCTGGCACGAGTCGGGCACCCACATGTGCGCGAGGATATCGATATCCCGGAATCCGCCGTCGAGATTGATGGTCTCGAATTCCAGCGTCACCTGCGGCGCCGCGAATTCGGCCCCGTAGATACGGAAATTCAAGTCCTTAGTCAGGTCGCCCAGATAGTAGGCGCCATCCGTCGAATAGAAGAAGGTTCCGTCGAGGAAGGTCTGACCGGACGAGATCCCGACCTGGTGATCGGCATTGGAGACGAGCACGATGCCATACCGCCTTCCCTTGGCGAGGAAGGTTGGCGGGATAGCGATTTTGTTCCAGCCGGCAACGATGTCACCTTCGTCCAGGACCGCGTAAGCGACCGTCTTCGATTTGTCCGGCTGGCCGTTCGTAACTTCGCAAAGCGCCATGTGGATGTTTTCGGCACCACCCTTGGCAACGATGTAGACCGAGACGGCGGTCGCCCACATGTCGTTGGTGACCGGAAAGGTTTGGGCAATCTCCGCGCCGATGATCGCGTGGTCGGTCGTTTCCGTGTAAAGAAACGGCTCCTTCCACGTATCGAACCAGTAACCGTCCTGGCGATAAACAAAGTGGCTGGGATTGGCGTCGAGAAGCTGCGTCGTGATGATCTGCTGGGTCTCGAACTCATAGAGGCTGAAAGCGGCCGGGACACCATTACCGGGCACATCCCACATGGCGCCGTTGGAGCAGACCGCCCGGCCACCGCCATAACGCAGACGAGACCGGCTCATATAGCCGACCTTAACGTCGTGGTTCTGGAACCCGTACTGTGCCATGCCGAGCGGCGCGTGGTAGGACTCGTTGGCCAACTTGACCGCTTCGGTGTACTTCGGCAGCAAGATGCCGTTCTGGATCGACGCGTTCGGATCGAGCGATGAGAACAAGGCAATCTCGAACTCGTCCGCGTTCGCGTCGGGAAACCGGATGCCCTCCTCGACACGGGCGGCATACCCGAGCGACAGTGTGTCGTTATAGTCGTCGCCGTCGTCCTGTATGAGATAGAAATCGGCGCCATAGTCGACGGCGGTGGACGGCAACTGCACGGTCTCTTTCAGCCGCGCGAGATCGCGCTTGATCGATATCATCGAATGCCGTTCGGCGCCAGCGCCAACGCGGTTGGCGAGGTCGGCGAGGTCCGCGCCGAGGCCCGACACCCGCGGTCCGATTTGCTCCTTCCATGCCTCCAGGTCGTCTGTGCGGCTGTCCAGGCGCTCGGCCGAAGGTACTTCATTGGCCACCATCATCGTGATGGAAACGACCTGCGTCGCATCGAGCAGCACCCGCGCAATCTCGACGTGCTCTACCGGCAGCGCCGGAGGCTGCGGGTCGGCGCTCTCCGCACCCTGCGTCAGCGTGAGCGTTGCCTGCCTGAACCTCGTCGTGTCGACAGCCACCGGGGTGGTGTCGGCGGTCTCTTCGTTGATCAGTTTGTCGCGGGTTTCCGTATCGGTCTCCACGATACCACCGTAGACAGAGACCGAGACAATGCGCTGAGAAGCTGCCGCCAGATAGCCGAGCATGGACTGTACGAGAGCCGACTCGCGGCCGTAGATGGCGCCGTCGTTCGAGTACATCCGACCTTTCGCCACCGTAATCTCGGCCTGGCCGGTTTTTGTTACCGCAAAGCCGGCATAGCGGCGCGATTGCGTGACCGCGTCGTAGACGACATGATCGACGGCCGCCTGGGCGTATTTCTGGATATTGTTGTGATCTCTAGCTTCCTGCGAATGGTATTCGCGAAAGATGACTTGTTTCTCCATGGGTAGCGTCCTTTCCTTACGGCCGGCCGACGATCAGTCGGTCACCAACGAGGAGCGGCTTGCCGATACGCAGGCCGGCCGCCTCTGCTGTCCTCAGATAGATCGTGTCGTGACCGCTCTTGGCGGCAGTCAACGCGCGTCGAAGCATTCGAAGCGGCCGCGGATCGTGCTTCAGCCAGAACCGGCTGTGCGGTACGATGATCCCTTCGCCGGCCTGACGCGGACTCCTCTTTCCGGGAAGCCGGACGTGCAGGCGCAATGTGTGTCGAGGCCATCGATAGAAGCCGACGCCCATAAACTGGCATGCCATGCGGTTGATGGCCCGGCGGATGGGCGAGCCCGGTAGCAGGATCGGCCAGCGGTGGTAGAGCCGTTCGTGCGCATCCGTCGGCACCCAGAACTGCCGTCCGAGAATGTCGCCGGCGAACACGCCATAGCCGCGGGGCGCATTTTCGGCGACCAGATAGGGTTCCGCCGTGACAGCCCGCAGCCGCGGACCAAGCGCCGCCCTGGATGGCATCGCCATCCGCGGCTGTACGGTGAACAGGCGTTCGCCAGCGCGGGACGGTATCCAGAAACGCTGCCCCAAAATGTCACCGGAGAAGACGGCGGCACCGCGTGTCGAGGGAATGTGGACCCGATAGTATGATCCGAAGTCCGTCACCTCGGCATCCTTTTCGACACCGTCTACGACGTACCTTGCCACCCGCTCCATCGGCGTCGACGGCTGTGCGAATTTCCCCTCGAAAAAGGCGGACCTCCCTGGTCCCCCGGATATCAGGAGATAGGGTCGCGATCGGATATCCCGCCGGCGCCAGACGCGGACCTGCGGTAAGGTCTCGTGCCAGGCGTCCCGCTCGCTTCGCGTCAGCGAAGCTCCGGAATAGACCTTTTGGGGCGGACGAATGACCTTCGTGACTTCGCCACCGGCGAGGTCCGCGTACCGCCGAAGCGCAAATATCGATCCTTTCTTGCGGTGCAGGGCAAGCGACTCGGCAACGACCGCTCGCTTTTTGAGCAGAGGCCAACTCTCATCCCAAAAATCAACAGAAAGCGTTTCGGCCAGCCAGGGCAGATGGCTTTCAGGACACGTCCACGGGTCCCATAGATCGCGGATCGGGACGGGAATACCGTCAATCAAAACCGTCGTGCCGGCCGCCGCCTGTTCAAGCGGCGGCGCGTTCGTTGGCTGGAGGTGGGTTTCGGAGGCCAACATTAGATTACCGCCGCTGCTAGCGAGACCTGATCAAGCCACGCCGCAGCGTCCATGGCCGGCTCTACATCGGCGAGCGGCTCGCTCAAAGTGACATCCTCGACCGGTGATACCTTCAGCGCCGCGATCAGGCCGTTGCGGTAGACCTTGACGCCGCCCTTATGGCGCTTGTCCGCATATGCTCGCAGCGACTTTTCCGCCTCGGCGAGGATGACGTTCGCATCCGCTCCGTGCGGGATCAGCAATTGAGCCGTCACGTCATACGCGTCGACTGTCGGGGCACGAACGACGACCACGGCGGTCGCGGGAATGCTGGTTTCCGGATCCAGAGCAACCCGGATTGCATCAAGCGTCTCTTGCGACGGCACACCGTCCCCAGCCCCATCGAGCGGCACCACCACGATCTTTTCATCGTCGCCGACACCTTCCTTAAACACGGCGACGCTTTTGACGGACGGCGCGGCCGTCATCGCGAAGAACCGGTAGGCTCCATAGGGACCAGCAACCGAGTAGGCCTCGGGCGCCAAAAGAAGCCGTTCGAGAAGTCGCTCATCGGTTTCGCCGGGCTGGCGCACAACAGGGAAGAGCGCGGCGAGATTCTCCAGATCGGCGCCTTTTGCGAACCTGACCATCACCGCGCGGGCTGCATCGTTAACCCGCGCGCGGAGCAACGTCTCGCGATAAGCCAGCGCTTCGAGCCAGATCGTCACCTGCTCGGACTCGATCATCAGCGTATCGAACTCAACAAGACCTGGGTTTTCGGCGCGCAGGATTTCCCAGAATTCAGAGAATTTCGCCTTACCCTCGTCAAGGAGGACCTCGTAATCCAGCTCCTCGATTACGTCGGGTGCAGGGAGCCCTCCCAGCGAAAGGACATCAAATCGGGTCACGCCGCCCTCCCGAGATTTTGGAAGCGCTGCAGCGCCGCAATGCTGCCGGCATCGAACGCGATTTCGTAGTTTCCGAACCGGCCCTCCGGATAGTAGGTCCCCGAATGGCGCAGGCCGAGGGAACCGAGGCGCGTCAGATGGACGAGCTGCAGGCCGCGAATTCGGTACTCCGGTTCCCATGCGTGAGCCGCCGTAACCAGCGCGTCATAGAGATCGAGCGCAAGGGCCGGCGTAATGTCCTCGCCCAGAAACGCCCGCAGCTCCGAGCCAAAATCCAGACGCATGACCCGCAGGCCGGTGCGGGTCGTCCAGATTTTACGCAGGGACTGTTCGACATGAGGCCAGCCGCTCAATAGCTTTCCCGTCGCCTCGTCAGTCCCCGTCCTGTACCGGATCGCCTGCATTTGAAGCCTCTTCGAACGACCTTCAATCGGCCTTGGAGCGGCCTTTGCGCGAGCGGCCGCCAGCACCTTCATCGCCGGCGCGAGCATCGCCGCCGCCTGCGTCATCTCGTGCCTCAACGCCGACGCTCTCCTCCTCTGCGCCGTCCGACCCCGATTGATCCTCGGGCGGGGCCGCCGGTTTAACCTCTCCCCGAGCGCGAGCCTGGATCTCTGCAAGCTTCGCCGTCGGCTTGCCGAAAGGATTTTCCGGGTCGGCTTTGCCATCCTTTTTCACGATGTGGCTGGCCCGCAGCTCCGACCGCGCTTCCGCCTCGGTGAGTTTGAGTTCTTCTCCCGGCTTCATCCGGCGTCCGGCGACGCGGGGCGGTGCGAGCTTCGTGGCGACGTAGGTTTTCGTGTCAGTCATTTCGCTTTTACCTTTTCTGATCCTGTGACGATCGGCCAATGCCCCGCAGACGACCCGGCCTGGACGTGAACAAGGTCGCCTATTCGGGCGACGCGCGGCCCGTCCTCGCCACCGAGGTTCACATCATCGGATTCGACGACCGCGCGCGGCGTTTTCGTTCGATGCTCATCGTCGCGGATGGTGGTTCGCGTCTCGCCATATTCCGTGACGGTCTCGTCGGCCTTTTCAGAGGGGGGCGGGGTGTCATCGTCATAGGTGCCCCAGTCGGCATGGGAGCCGGAGCCGATCGTGCCGGATGGCGACCGCAGCACCATTTGTTCGTTGTCGGCCGGGACCGCGTGGGTTTTCAGCTTGCCGGCGCCAGGCTGCTGCCAGCGGACCGGCGGTGAAATCACCTTGCGGCCGTCTGCCGACTCGCCGATCTCCAGGCGGACCGTGCGCTTTTCCAGATCCTGGCTGCCGGGCACGACCTTTCCCGGCAGCTCGACAAGCGCCAGCCGACGATCGACCTGCGCGACCTTTCGGTGCAGGCGGCGAAGTTCCGAGGCGACAAGCGGTCTCATGGCGCCTCCTCGTCGGTATCGCCGACAACCGCTTCGATCCATTCCGGGATGCTTTCATCGTCGGGAAAGACGAGGCGCTGGCCGTCCTCGTCGACCGCCGGCGTCGCGCCGGCGAAATGCGACGCACCAACACCGATCAGCCCTTGTGTCCAGGTCACCGCGTAGAAGCACGCCCCCTGCTCATAGGCCTTGGCCGTGAACACCGGCCGCATTTCCGGCGGCGGCGTTTCGTATGGAGCTGTAATCCCCGCTAATCCCCAATAGGCGGCTTCGTGGTCGTGCAGGATATCGAGGAGGTAGTTGCCGATTCCGTGGGCAACCGTCTCTCTAGGGATGCGCCGCTTTTCGGTGAGATTGGCGTAGTCTTCCGCGACGATGTAGGCCGTGAATTCGATCGGCGTCTGATAATCGCCGTCGACCTCTCGGGCCGCGCGGATGCGCGACCAGCCAATGGCAACGCCAGGCGCCGCAACGACCTCGCGCTTGACGATATCGTAAATGTCGAGCTTGCCCGGATGGGCTTCCACATGGACCCCGGTCATCAGGCCGTCGACGGTCGCGACCGCGGCTGTGATCGCTTCGCCCAGGCGACTTGCCGCGATCATCTCATCAAGGGTTTTGGCCGCGATCATTGCAGCACCCCGAGATAGTCGGTGATGAGATCCTCGATCTCGACCGCGTTCTCCGCGGAGATCCCGACAAATGGCCGCGGCGGGATCACGACCTTCTTGGCAAAGACAGGCAAGCCACCGATTTCGAAGGCCAAAAGGTTGGCGGATTTCGGCTCGATCACGGCGCCGTCCTGGTGAACGTGCGCGTATTCCCAGCCCGCGCCCCATTCGGCTTCGGTCGCAGAGGCGACCCAGGCCAAGGAGGCGAGCAGGTGTCCGCCGGTTCGAAGGAGGATCGAGGTCCCTTCGAGGTTCTCGGGCCAGGCGGTGCCGTCCGGTGCGGTCTTTTCGTCCGTGATGCGCCGGCGGGTCTGGCTTTCGCCGAGTGCGGCGATCGCCTCCATCAGCGGCAAAGGCTCGAAATTGAAGATCGGATCGAGCTTCTTCAGGACCCTATCGAGCCCGTCGACATCGACCGTGATGGAAACGCCGGCCATCACATCCCCCGCGCCCGGTTGCGGGAAAAGACGCGATCGGGCGCGTCGATGATGACTTCGTTCGGCGAGATCGCGCCGTCCGGATCGGATGGATCGGCCGATCCGCCGTCGAAGGAAAGCCCGCCGCGGCCGGCGGCGATCGCATCCAGGCGCTTGATCGTCGCGTCGTAGCGGTCCTTGATTTCCTCGCTCAGCCGCGAAAAGGCGATGGCGATGCGATAGAGCGCAACGTCGATCGTGAAAACCTTGAGGGTCTCCAGGCTGTCCGCATCCGGGCGATCGAGTTCGTCGGCCGAGTACCGGGCCTTCAGCACGGCCCTGACCTCCGCGGTTGCGGCGGCGATCGCCGCTTCGATGCGCGTATCGTCGCGGAGCCCGGTGTTTTCGTCGGCGGCAAGCCTGATCAGTTCCGCCGGGTAGCGGGCTTCGAGATCCGCGATTGTGAGATACTGCATCGTGTACCCGGAAGTTCTGAGGATCTATGTGCCAGCCTTCCACTGGTCTCGGCGGGTGTGTCTCGCCCGCTTCACCCGATTCTTTAGACGCCGGGACCGGCCTGTCCTTTCGGTGCCTTCGACCGCTTCAACAGGACCGATCACTCCCCCTCAGCGGCTCGGCGACGTGGTACAAACGGCTCTGTCTCGCTTTCCTCCCACGCCGTCGCGGCTCTCAATTCCGCTAGTCGTAGTCGCCCCACTCGTCCAGGGCGACCGCGTTGAGTTTTTTCAGAGCTTCGAATTCCGCCCGGTTCATATCCTCTGCGCCGATTTCGAAGGTGCGGCCGTCATGCAAGACGCGCTTGAAGACGAGGATTGTCTTCCGTTCGCCGGCGTCCGCTTCGGCCTTTCCCTCGGCCGTCGTCTTCTCGGCCGCGGCCTTTGCCGCCGCGTCCGCCTTGGCCTGCTCCTCGGCAGCGGCCTTCTCGGCTGCGGCCTTTGCCGCCGCTTCCACCTCGGCCTTCTCTGCGGCAGTCGCGGTTTTGGCCTCCGCGGCCGGTGCCCGTGTCTTCGCCATGGTTTTCTCCCCTACGCGACAACATCCTCGATGAGGTAGCCGACGTCTTTGGCGACCACGAGTTCCTTGACCCGCTCGCCCTCGCGAATCCGGACGCCGCCTTCAAGGCCGATGTCCTTGTCCTCGATCCGGCCGGCAATCTTAGTGCCGAACTGGGCGGTGAAGCCGAAGGTAATATCGTTCGGCCCGGGCGCCGGATCGATGTAGAGCGCGGCGATGCTCTTGCCCCAGGCTCGCGCCATCGTTGCCGTCTGGCCGGGCTTTGCGGTGTTGACGTATGCCTCGCCGACCAGGACCTCCTGGATTTCGAGGAGATCAGCGAGCTGCTCGCGGCGGATAAGGCCTTCCGTGGTCAGGCCGCCCTTGACCGCATTGATCAGCTTCGGATGGCGCCGGATCACCGCCCAAGTCGGCTGGCCCATCGCCAGCTTGTTGGCCCGGAAGATCAGCGTGCCTTCGACCGCCGCCAGGAGCACGCCGATCGGGTCGGAGTTTTCGTAGTCGGAGAGCTGCGACGCGCCGGACAACTGCACCTGCCGTTCGGCAGCATAGATGCTCGGGTCCTGGATCAGGTTCGCTACACGTACCTCGCGGAGGAGCTCGTTGATCTTTGTCAGCCATTCCGTGCTGTGCGCTTCCGGATCGTAGGCGGACAGCTTGCCGGCGCGCGCAGCCGCAGCGGCCGTGATATCGGAATAGGGAATGGGCGTATCGAGACCGAAATCTTCGACCGAGCTTTCGCGCTCCTCGCCGGTGAATTCGATCTGGTTGACCTGACCGCGGCGGCCGACGCGATTGTCGGGTAGCGTGAAGGCCTCGGCCAGCGGGTATTCGGTCCACTTGAAGGTCTCCTGGCCGACCGGCATACGCGGCAGAACCTGGTCCGCGATCAGCGACTGGGCCGGATTGGAGTAACCGATGGCAATTGCGGTCAGAACCGGGTCGACGGGAAAGGGGCGGTTCGGCGCCATGGATGAATTCCTTCCTCTTGAGTTCTACCGGGCGTCCTAGGCCGGGGTGTTGATGATGCCCGGTGCGACCAGATAGTCGACAATATCGCCGTCAACGGCGGCATCCTGGGCAAAGCCGCCAATACGGACGATCGAACCGGCAACGGGCTCGGCCTTGACGGCCTTTCCATCAGCATCGGCGGTCAGCGGATCGCCGGCCGCAAACGTGCCGCCGGCCTCGATCGAACCCCAGCCGCCCTGAATGATGTCGGCCATCTGACCGGCCTCGGCGCCGAACGTATCGGATGACCCGATAATCGGATCGGTGGCGGCGGCGGCCGTGGTCACCAGCTTGCCGGTGCCGGAAAAGGCGACGAAGCGATACCGCTCGATATCGGCCGCCGCCTCGTGGGATTTGATGAAGTTCGGCGTCATGCGCGCTTCTCCTTTACGGCCGCGACCGCTTCGGCGATCGAGATGGTGATGCCTTTGGCGGCGAGATCGGCCATATGGGTCCTGGCCTCCGCGGCGAGTGCGGCCGGATCGATTTCGGTGTCGTCGCCGGCCGGCGTCTTGGTATCGAGCCCGGAGCCCGGCAGACCCTCGGGCGTTACCTCAAGCAGCGCCTTCACCTGGGCGAGGCCGTCATCGGTGGCGCAAAGAGCGACGTACTGTTCGCGCTGTGCCGGCACGATCTTCTTGGCCTTCAAGGCGCCCTCGATCAGGGTCTCGACTTCGTCGTCGCGGATCGACGCCTTCAGCTCGGTGAGCTCGGTCTTGGTGGCCGAGAGCGTCGCAAGCGTCTCGTCGTGAACGGCGTTGTCCACCTTGCTCGCCTGCAGATCGGCGATGGCCGAAAGACAGGCCGCTTCATCGGCGGCCTCGCCGAGGCCGAGCGCCGCGGCAATTTTCTTGAAGGTGTCCATAGAGGTCTCCATTGCGGGATTGGCGGCGGCGACCGCCGGCAGAGCGAGAGCGGGCGCAGCGACGAGCGCGATCGAGTGCAGCCACTGGGCCTCACCGAGATCGTTGTGACGGAACGTCGGCGACACGTAACGGTGCGTTTTTGCCGACAGGATTTCGCGCCCGGCCTCCAGCCACTCAATTCGGGCGTAGAGGCCGTCATCGCGGGCGACGAGCTCTTTGACCCAACCGACCGCATCCGCGCGCTCGCCCCACATCGCCTTTTTCGAGATGCCGTGATCGACATCGACCGGTATATCGACGCCGTCTTTGGCGAAGCGCGCGGAGAGCATTGCCGGGTCGAAGCTGTATTTGCGACCGTCGCGGGTCTCGACTTGACCGACCGGCGTGACCTTGATCATCTCGGGCGGAGACCCGCCATCGGCGCCGGCAGCAGCGACTTCAAGCAGCACGGTTCCCGCTGCGGTGTTCGCCGGCAGCCGGTTCTTTTCCGGAGGGGTTGCGCTCGGTCGCGTCATGGCGGCAATCTACGCCTGCCACCGTCGGCGATAGGGGGCTGACGCGCGTCAGCCCCGCCAGAGTCCGGCCCGACCTCGGATCGCTATCGAGAGCAGCGCAAAAATCGCGGCGTTGAACGGGTTTCGAACGGGGTAGAGCCGCCAGAGAGGGATTGTGCGGGGGATGGTGCCGAAACGCCGGCACGGCGATTGTGGGTCGATCCGTGTTTCACTTCTTTTTGCGGTCTTCGCCGAGCTGCGGATTAAGTGTTTGGGCGCCGGTTTTATTCGACTCAAGATCATCAGCCCATCCGCCTCCGTAGCCTCCGAGATCATAGTGGCCCAATACCTCGGATACGGTTTCGTATGGCAGGTCACCCGACTCCACCCAGGATTCGAGCTCGTCATCGGACAGATCGATAGAAGAGTATTTTCGCAGCGCCCTAAGCGCGAAGCGGCGCGCATGGGCGGAGTCCGTCCCCTTGTTCTCGCCCTTCAGAATGGAAAGGCTGATCTCGACCATGCGGATGTCGAGCTCGCGGTCCTTGTTGAAATAACCCAATGACGACGCCCAGATCGTCCCGGTGACCGCGACGACCGATGTCACCACAGCTACCAGTACCGCACGCCCCGTCTCGCCCATTGCCCCCGGACTCCTCGCTTGTGATCGGTCTCGTTGAGGACAATAGGATAGAGGGGCGCGGGTAGAACGTCGATCCGCATTCGTGATAAGTGAGAGGCGGAGGTGTGCGATGCGGATCGCAGCAGCATGGTTTGGGGCCGTATTGTTCGCGGGAGGAGCTGCAGCGGCGGAACTGCCGCCGGCGTCCGATTTCATCATGCCCATCCCGTGCACCGGAAAATACGAGGCGGCATGCGAATACGCCCGCACGGTCTTCCCGGCCGAATATGAAAGGGCGTTCCAGGGCGACTATCAGGGGCAGCGCAACGTCGCCTTTTGCCTGTCGAGCACATGCGACGGCGCCATCCAACACAAACCCACACTCGGGTGTGCATGGCGGATCGTGATCCTCGCCTCCGGGAGTCCGAAGATCGATTCCTCCGACCGGGCCAGCTACGACTATGAATGCGGGAAGCTCGACCGGACCGATCGCGCCACCGCCCGCGCGCAGGCGAGCGCGATCTTCGCGGCTATATACCGCCGGCCTCTGCCGCGCGGATTTTGATCCAGCTTGATTTCGGTCGCGGATGTCGCCATCTTTAGGCCGTGGCGGCGCAAAGTCGGGAAGCCGGGTACTGCACCCGCGGGGAGTTGCGTCCCCCCGCCACTTACTTCTTCAAACCCTCGGGCAGCTCCAATCCGGCTTTTGCGAACGCCGACCGGACATCCTCCACCTTGACGACGTGAAGGGTCTGGATGCGCAAATAGCCGTTCGCCGACCGGGCAATGACGACTTCCCACCACGTGGTCCCGATTTGCCAGAACACGGTCCGCTTCGCTCCGCGGCCTTCATCGACGACTGTGCCCTGGTCGAGTATGTCCTGGACGACGGCGAAAGTATCCAAGCCAACCTCGCGGTGCTTGGCCGTCTTGGAGCGGATCATGCGATTGTCGGCGACGATGAGCCCCGATTTGGCATCGAGCCCCGCCTGCAGCCGCGGCGCGACCGCTACGGGCAATCGCAGATGCTCGTCAAGACCGGCGAGAACGCGCGGCGCACCCGAGTCGAACAGCGTTCGAATGGCGTTTCGAGCGGTTTTTTCACCAGCCTCGATGAGCGTGTCCTGCAGGCGTTGCGTCAGGGTGCGTGCGCGCGCCAGACCCGGATTGGTGTGCCACCCCGGATCGATCCCGTCCGGGACCCGCGTGATTTTCCCGGTCCGCCGATTGACGAACCGCCGATATGCCGTCTCCGGCGCCCGATCGGTGTAGGTAATAGCGTCATCGTCCTTTGGCGTGGTGCCGAGCAGCCGCTCTGCCTCGCGACCGGTGATCTGCCGCACCGAGCACAGGCAGCCCCAGCCGTTCGGCGGAAAGTGTGTTTTCCAGAATTGGTGATCGACGGGCAGGATGGTCCCGACCCAGGTGAGGTGTTCCTCGCGCGGATCGGCGGCTGCAGTCCGGACATAGAGGATGTAGGGGAGCGCCTTTTTCGTGCGCTGCATGCGCTCCCATTGGCCGGCCGCGCGGGCCGCGTTCATGTTCGACCAGAAGATCGTGCGCAGTCGCCGCGGCCGAGAAAAGTCCACTATGGTGTCGGGATCGATGCCCGTCGGATCGGCGACCGTGCGCGGCCCCCACCATCCCATGCGGCGCAGATCGGCCTCAATCTTTATCTTCCAGTTTTCGAAACCCTCGCCATTCTCAAGCGCGGTGGCGATCGATGACTTGAAGGTGTTCAGGAGCTCGGTATCGGTCGCCTTGGCGACCGTGAACGCATAGGCATGCTCCTGGCCCCAGACATCGAGCCAGGAAAACGCCGGCCGATCGGTTTTCTGATTGAAATAGTCGAGCACCTCCGGCGGGGTGGTGAATCCCTTCTTCACCTCGGCCATTGGTCAATCCTCTAGATCGCCGATACCTCGGGCGATCGCGGTGGCCTTCGCCAGCCTTTCGGCGAGCGCCGAGCCGTCCGGACCATTCGCCTCGATCAACGCGAGCGCTTCTTCAAAGCTGGTCGCCTTGGCGAGCGCATCGCGGATCGGATCGAGGAGCGGATCGGTGATGTCCTCCCAGTCCGCCAATATCTCCTCGGTAAGCGCTGCGACCTCGTCGATGCCGTCGGTCGCGGGCGGCGTTGCCGCAAGCATTGCCGTCCTCTTGCGTCCGCGCTTTTTCGGCTCGCGTTTTTCCGGCTCCGGCGCTCCGGTGTCGGGCTCCGGCGCGGCTGCGTTGGCCGGCGGCGTCAGCAGTTCGTCATCGGCTTGCGGATCGGAAAGGCCGAGTTTCTCGCGGAGCTCGCGCTGCCCGACCTTGAATCCGAGCGGGACGAGCCGCGCCACGCTCTCCGTCAGCGCCTTGACATCCTCCGGCTCGGTGACCGGAAAGAGCACCTGCGGATAGGCCGCCTGCGGCCCGAAATTCATGGCAACGAAAGGCGCGATCAGATCTCGGTTGAGCGTCTGGGCGAGCTGCTTGCAATCGGCTTTCAGAATATCAAGCCGGACCTCGTTGTGGATCTGCGCCTGGGCAAGCGACGAACCGTCATCGGCCGTCATGGTCTGGCCGACGACCAGTTTCGAAATCTGGCGATCGACATAATCGATCAATTCGCCGAAGACGGCTGCGCCGTGTTGGCCCTCGATCTTCTGGAACTCGATCGACATGCCGTCCGGCACGATCGCCGCCGCGTCGGAGGCGATCATCTTGACGGCGCGCAACAACGTCTTCTTATCGGCCGCGCTCGCATTGGGTCCGTAGCGGCCGATCCGCAGCGGGACACCGTAGACCTCGGCGAACGCCGCCCAGTCTTTCAGGCCGAACGATTGGATCAGGAACGCCCAGGCGGCCGGACGGGCGAGGCCTGCGCGCAAGGGAATGCCGGCCTTCGTCTTGGGGAAGTGGCGAATGAATTTCGCCGGCGGCAGCTCCTCGCCGTTGCGGCTGCCGTCGACGGCGAGCCTCAATTCGGTGAGCGAGAGCTCGTCGAACTGAAAGAAGCGCGGATCGCGCCATTTGTACTCGACCGGCTTGAGGCGGCGATCGGCGTAGTCCCAGATCATCTCGATCGCGGAGAAGCCTTTGCCGATACCATCACCACAGTCGCTGGCCGCAGCCTCGAAACCGGACGCCTCGATGAGCTCGTTTACCGCGTCGACGATTTTTGTCGGCACCCCATCCGGCACCTCGACGGTGGCGGCGACGCCATCGATCGCCAGCCGTCGCGTCTGCAGCTGCGACGCATAGTGGAGATATCGCTCCTCCATCTCCTCGGCGAGCGTCAGATAGCGGCGCGCGTGGCCGTTGGCGGCATCGCGCAGAAGGGCGGCGAGGCCTTCCGGTGTAAGGCCCGAGGCGACCGCCTCGTGGGCGGTACGGCGCACGCCGGACAGTTCCGGTGTCGCGATCTCTTGCCCGAGCACCTTCTTCTCGATCGGCCGGCCGTACTGGTCGACGATGGATGACTTCACCATAGCGCGCGCCCTCCGGATTCGTCGGCAAGGGGACTTTGGTCATGATCGAGTTCGGAGGCCGGGGTGTAGCCGTATTCGTGAAGGTCCTGGCGGCTGGCGAAGTAACCGAGGGCGCCCGAGGTCGCGCTATCTCCGTGCCGGTTGAGGCCGTCCGCGCCTTTGGCTCTATGATCATCGGGAACCTTGATGATGCCGCCGACATATTGCAGCGCCTGATGGTCGCGCAGAACATCGTCGTCGCGCGCGATCAGAACCGTCCTGTCGCTGAACGCCTCGATATAGGCGGGCATCTCCGCGCGGTACCAGCTCTGCGTCAGATGCACTTCGATGATGATTTCGCCGTATTTCTGTGCGGCCTTCTCGGCCAGATACGCACCATTGCCGGTGGCGTCCAGCGCGCCGCCGGATAGGCGCGGGAGGCGGTCGACAACGTGGTAAAGGATGTCGCGCTGCTGATCGAAGGGCACGTTGTACAGCTCGACAAGCAGCACCGTGCGCCGGACGAGGTCGGTTCCGATTTCGAACACCGTGATCGATGTCCGATCGCCCTTCCTAGCGAAGTCTTCGCCGAACACATGCGGCCGGGCGGGATTGAGTTTGGCGAGGTGCTCGCCCAGTTGCTCGCGACAGAAATCAAGTGTGTCGGCCTTGCGGATGTGTTCGGGTGCGTTTTTGAACTCGTCTTCGCAGGCCCATCGCACGATGGGCACCGGCCCCATACAAGCCTCGATCTGCACCCGCGTCAGTGCCGCGCCCTCGGCCTCGGCTGGGATACAGTCGAGTTCCTGCTTCATCGCTGCCGTGCGGGCGCCATAGGACCCGCGAATGCGGGCGAGCCATTCCTCCTTGGGATTCTCTTCCGCCCATTTCCTGCCGCGAACGAGGGCCACCCGCTCGTAAAGGCCGTTGTTCACGGCATCGGCGAACGGAATGCGGTGAATCGAGAACGGGACCTTTCCGGCGCGCGCTTCCCGGATCAGCTCGTTGAAGGGACTTAGGACACCGTTATGGGTCGAGATGACCCGTATTTTGCCGCCCCAGATCAGGAGCGCGTTGACGGCATCGAGAACGCCGCGAACATCCTTATGGAACGCGGCTTCGTCGATGACAACGACGCCCTGCAGGCCGCGAATGTTCTCAGGCCGCGACGACAGCGCCTCGACACGAAACCCGCTGGAAAACCGGACCCTGAAAGCGGAAATGTAATTGGTCGAGCCGTCTTTCCGTCGGTCCTCGAATAGGAATTCCTCGACCTCGGCGAACTGACCGGCGACGACCTTCGCGAAATGCGCCACGTAACCGATGAACTCTCGGCCCTTGTCCTTGGTGTCACCGATGTAAAAGACGTTATCGCCGCCGGCTGAACGCGCCGAGGCGGCGGTCAGTGTGGCATCAAGCGCCTCGGCAAATGTGATCCCCGTGCGCCGGCCTTTTTCGGCCAGCTTCAGATCGCTCTTGTCCTCTAGCCATGCGACCTGGTGCGCCATCAATATGCCATCGGCTAGCGGATCGAGATCGGCTGGGATTTCAGCGCCGCGCGTCATCTCCTCCGGCAGCTCATGGGGATTGCGCGGAATAACCGGCTCGATCGGGAGGGGCGCTTCGTTGTCGCTCATGACCGCACCCCGAGTACATCCTTGCGGATCTGGGCGACCTGGTCCGCGGAAAGACCTGCCTCGTCTGCGACTTTATCGACCGCCTCTTCAACGCGACCGGCGAATTCCTCTTCGATCTCTTTGCGCCGTGTCGTCGACACCTTCTGGGCGGCCGCAACCGCCCGGAGCGCATTGGCAAGCTCTTGCGCGCCCTTGGTCGATATGCCGGCTTCGCCTTTCGACTGCAGGAGCTCGAACACCAGTGTTTTGATTGCTTCGCCCGCAATGACGGTCAGATCGTCGGACGCCCCGGCATCCAGCCGCTCCGACAACGAAGCTGCTATCTGCCGCGCCTCCTCCAGGCGACGGGACATTGTGGATAGCCGGGTCGAATACCGATTGAAGGCCGAGAAGGATGGGATATCGAAAGCGACGCCCGTCTCACCTTGCAGGGCCAGCAGGCGCTCTCGGAATTCGGCAAAGATATCGGTTTGGTTCCGATCCATTGCCGATAGTTCCTGCGCTGCCCAGGCTACGATGACGTCGCACTCGGATGGCAGCAGATCGATCGCGGAGAGGCGGCCGCGGCCGCGGCGGCGGGCCGCCATGTCAAGACTCCGGCGATGGACGCTGGACGCCTTCCAATGCAGTCCGGCGGGCGACGTGGTCGAGGCCGGCGCTCGTGATCGTTGCGACCAGGACCGACCCGGCTTCCTTCAACGAAACCGCGCCGACCTCATTCTCCAGCCAGCGCAGCTGATTGCGGAGATAGTCGCGGGTTTTGTGGTGGCCGAAAGCCTCAAGCGCGGCGAGCAGGATGTGTTCGTTGAGCGCGTAATCTACCTCCGTTGCTAGCGATTTCAGGATCACCAGCCGAACATTTTCTTCGATGAACTCGCGATAGCCCATCAATCGCCACCTTTCTTGATGAGGTAGTCCTCGACCCGCCGCGTCGTTCGCTCGATCGCCTTGAATGCCTCGGCCATTGTCGAAATTGTGCCCTCTACCCGCGTGACCGCGAGCTGAAGATCGTGCACGGCGTCTTTGTCGGGCAGGTGGGTCAGTTCGGTCTCGACATGATCGACGCGGCGGCTCAACTTGCCCATCTCCTTTTGTAGCTCCGCTAGCTGCTTTTCATTGCCTTTCGAACGCGCAGATAACCAAGCATAGACCGCCGTTCCGATCGCGATCAGCGTCGCGATGACCGAGAGCCAGGCCCTGAGATCGTCGGGCGTCACGATCCACTACACTCCAGCTACTTGGTGATGTGGCGCACCGCGCGCATGACCGCGTCCTCGGCATGAGTCTGCGCCAGGGCGAGATCGCGCGAAGCCTGTTTATCGCCGCCAGGATCGGTGCCGCCGATCTCATGCAACGCGGAAATGAAGCCGGCGCCGAGCACCTTGATCGCCTCGACCTGCGACTTCTCCTCCTCGGTCAGCTTCCGATAGGCATGGCGCACCGCGTTGTTGGCGGTGCGTTCGTCCGAAGTGGATTCGGCGGTTTCGGTCATTGCGTCCTTCCCTTTCCAAACGCGTCCCTGATCCCCTCATAAAAGGTGACCGTGTCGGCATGACGCTTCTTGCAGACGGCGAGCGCGCGCCGATTCCGGGCGAGCTCCGATCGGGCGTCATGGCCGGCGCGGACACCGGGATCGGCGCAGCGGCGCGCCAACTCGGCGGGCAGCGGCGGCAGGCCGGACCCGGTGCTACCGGATGTTACGCAACCGGTCAGCATCAGCGCCATCGAGAACGCAACCAGGCCGGTCCTTAATCTCCCGCTCATAAGCGGCCACCCTTTCGTCCAGGATTGAAATCTCTTCCGCCCGCGCATCGGCGAGCTTGCGTGCGGCTTCGACCTGTCGATCCGCGAGCGCCGAGCGCCGCTTCAGTTCCGAGATTTCGGCGCGCAGCCGATTGGCCTCACAGGCAGCGCTGGCCTTGGTCGCGCCCATGTATCGGCCGGCGCCGTAAAGCCCGATGACAACCGCAAGGATCGCCAGCGGTCGACCGATGACCTGGAGGAGCGCGCCGAATCCGATCATGATGTTTTGCCCGTCCGGTGATCCTCGACGCGGGCGCGGCCGGCGCGGACCGCCTGCCAGACGATGAAGCCGCCGATCGCAAGCGCGGCGATTGCCAAGAGCGGGCCGAATTCGGCGAGCAGGCCGGAGAACGGCGAAACCGCCTCGCGAACGCTGCTCATGGTCTCTCCGACAAGCGATACGACACCGAGCGCGCCACCGGCCGCGACCATGCCGCCGGCGCTGGCCTGTTTGACCGACGCATCGGCGATCCGCGAACCTTCATCCGCCAGAGAAAGCAGCCCGGCCGCTTGGCGCTCCTCGCCCACTTCACGCTTCTGCGCGGCGTCGAGCGCCGCCAGCGTTTTCGGCCCGGCAATGCCGTCGGTATCAAGATCGTTGTCGGCCTGAAACGCCAGCACGGCGGCGCGGGTGCGCCTCCCGTAATCGCCGTCGACCTGGCCGACGTGATAGCCCAGCGCCGTCAGCTGCTTTTGCAGCGCCTTCACCCGCCAGCCGTCGGCGCCGACGCGAAGCATGATGTCCGGGTCCGGCGCGGTGACGGCGGAAACCGAATTCTGCGAACCGGCGCCGAGCCGGCCCTTGGCATCGAGATCGAGCACCTCGCGGTAGTCGAAAACCGGGCAGGATTTTGCGGCGACTTCACAGTGGCCGTGAAAGGTGACCTTGCCGTCATAGGCTTCATCTATTTCGGCGCACAACTCGCGAAGCGTTTCGAACTGGGCGTCGGTGAACTTTGGCTTTTCGAGGCCATGCAGGCAGATCGCGATTGTTCCCGAATTGTAGTTCGCCTGCGCGGCCGGCGTCTTTTCGATCGGCCGGCCGCGCTGAAGCTCACCGTCCTTCTTGATAAAGAAGTGGTAGCCGACCTCCGACCAGCCGCGCTTGCAGTGCCATTGGTCCATTACCGACACATCGTCGTGATGGGCGTGATCGGAAGCGGAGCAGTGAATGTAGACACGCTTCACTCGCCGGCGCGGCTTTTCGAAGGTCATCGAGAGTCCTCGAAACAAATTCAATCTGAGTTCGAGGAGACTTTGCCGCACACGCCAATCGATCGACATGCCCGTGAGTTCAGGCACGTCCCCGACGAAAGAGATCAAGCTGTGGATTGGGGCGAGGTGGTTTTGTCGCCTTGCCGGTGTTGGCGCCGGCGCGAATCAACATAAAGCGGACACCATCTATGCTGCAACCGAGCGCGCGTGCGATCTCCGCATTCGAGGCGCCGAGCGCATGATAGACCGAGGCTCGCCACTCGCGCCCGAGCGGCACAGTGATCTGGCAAGAGGAGTATTCCTCGCACAAAGCCGCAAGCGCCGGTTCCCCGATCTCTCGATAGAGCTTTGAAGCCGGCGTGGCGTTCTTCGGCACGTAAAGGCGCGTGCCGCCGTAGAGTTCCATTAGGGTGAGCGCGGCTTCGTCACCGACGATGGCGCGGAGATTGTCCGCCGCCTCGCGGAGCTTTTTGGCCGCTGTCATGGCGCAATGCCCCGAAGAAGAAATGTCAAAAAGGGGTGACGTGCACGGTAATCGCGATAAGATCGAATCATCGCAACCCTGACGGAGTCCGGCCAATGCGCTTGTTGGTGACCTGCCTTATTCTGATAATGGCAAGCTCGGCTTCGGCGGCAGAAAAAGCGCTGCTGAACGGCGTGGCCGTTGATGGGCTTGTTCGCGCTTATGAAAAGACTGCGAGAGCCCTCGACATATCGCGCGATGCCTTTCGAATGACGCGACGGAACTGCGTCACGGAGGCCATGACATCGTGCAGATATCTTGTTAACGGAAACGTCTCCATGCTCGCCGGGGCCGAAGGCCCGAAAGAGGATGCAAGCCAGGTCTGGATTATCGTCGGCAACGATACCGAGCCGGTGCATCTGTTGATGGCGACCGCAATGACGATCGCGGTCTTTGAGCCCGAGCTTTCTGTCGAGGCGCGCAATGGGATTGTCGGCGAAATCATCGGAAGTCTTGGCAAAGAGGGCGAAAAAACCGTCAACAGCGCTGATTTGAGATACAGCGTGACAGTCTCGCCGCCGATTATGTCGACCGTTCTGGTCACCGCCCGGTAGCGATCCGCCCGCGGGCTTTTTCTTCACGATGTCAAAGAGCCTGACCATCTACCCGGCCGAAATCCGTTTCAGGTCATCGGCGCCGAGGCGAAAGCGTTCGACGATGGTGACCGTTAGGCCGGGGAGATTGTAGGAGGAGTTCACCGGCGCGCCCTCACTCCTTTGCCGGCCAGGGCAGCTCGCGCCGGGGCCGGCGCGGTCCGACGAGCACCGTTGCGACCACCCCCCCCTTGAAGCGGTAGCGAATGCCGTTGACGGTCACGCCGGTGCCGCCGCTGGTCAGCGCCGGCCGGACATCGCGGTAGATGCGCTGGCGAATGGCTTCGATGTCGATCGCACAGACGCGCTCCAGATAGCGGAGCACGGCGTGATCAGTGACCGGGAGGCGCAGGCGCTTGCTCATTGCGCGGCCTCTGATGCGATCTGCCAGCGGATCAAAACGCCTTCGAACTGCTCGCCGTAGTGCGAGAGGAAAAATTCGGCCATCGCGAAGACGGGCATTGGTGCGTCATAAAAACCGTCGAGGAGGGCTAGCTCCTCCATTCTGTTCGTATCGAGAAAGATGCCGTCGACGACCCAAACGCCAGGGCCATGTTGAAAGCTGTTCGTCATCCAAACCGGAACTGCGGCGACGCAGATCGGATCGGGATTAACGAGCTTGCGGCAATGCTTGGTCCTCATGCCGGTATAGAGCTGGACGGCCTCGCCCGGCCGGGCATGGCGTTTTCTCCCAAGTGGCCGGATTGTTTGATTCTTGGTACGGCCAGCGACCTTTGACGCCATCGATGCCGTGAAGTTATAGGCGACCATCTGCGCCCTCATTCTCGCTTCCCACCGCCGCGCGGATCGCCGCCTCGTGGCGCTGCAGCCACAGGAGCGTGTCGAACGCTGCCTGAAGCCGCGCCATCTGATAGTCGGCGACGGATTGCCTCAGTTTGCGGCCGGCGATCAGCCGCGGATAGACCAAACGGCGTTGGTCGAGCTCGCGGCGGAGCTCATCGATCTGCTGGCCGAGGGAGATTTTCATTCGGCTTCGAGCCCCCATTCGATCAACAAACGCACCTGCTCGGCCATGCTGGTGTTCTCGCGCTCGGCGCGGGCACGGATTTCCTCGAAAGTGTCAGAATCGATCTTGACGACCAGCTGCCGCCAGCTGCCGCGCTGGACGCCCTTGGCAGGGCCGGTGCGGAGCTGCTGGCCCAGCTTCATTTTTCGTCCTCCCGCGGTTCCCCAAATCGGGTGAGCGGGCGGAGAATCTCGATCAGGAGACGGATGGCCAAGTAACCGATGGCCGTTCCCAGCACGAAAGCGCCGAGCGAAAATCCGAAGATGAACCAAAAGAGTTCCGTCACGCCGCACCCCGCTGCTTCGCCAGCGCAGCGCGCAGCTTTGCGCCGGCGCGATTCTGGACGTTGATCCAGTCCTGATCGCTGTAGTCGCCGAACTTCCAGGCCCAGCAATACTGGGCGCCCCGCGCCCAGCTAACGATGTCGGATTCGTTGAGTTCTCCGGCAAACGGCTTGAAGGCGCCGAGGTCCACAAGCCGCTTGAAGATCGCCCGGAGAACCGCCTCGCGGGGGTTGTCGTAGCCGGTCCAGTCAACGCCGGCCTCACGCGCCATCCAGCCTTTCAGCGCTTCAATCACCCGCTTGGCATCCGCCGCCGAAACCAGCCAGTTTGTGTGGTCGATCCCGGTCTGGCGTTTGACGAAGGCGATCAGCGCCTTGTCGTCTCGCGAGCGGACGATGCCGAGGTTCCAGCCGGCAATCCACAACGCCTGGACTTTTTTAGCGAACGGGCCTTCGAGCGAACGGTGCCCGCCGGCACTTCGACCGCCCTTCGAAGACCCCTTGGGGGCGGGCTTGAAGCCGCGCCGGCGCATCTCGGCCAGGACGGCCTGGCGCTCGGCATCGGTCATATTCTTGGACGAGCTCTTGCCGGTCACGCGCTTCAGCAGCGCCCGGTAGTCGCCGTCGTCGAGCCCGAGTTGTTTCTTGGCGATATGGATGGCGGCGAGAGGATTGGTCATGGCTTTGCATCCACCTCGGCGGCATCGTCGAGAATGGCATCGACCAAACCGTCTCCCGTGATGGTGGCGAGCAGCTTGCGGATAAGGGTTTGAACCGTGACGTGACGCACAGCTGCGTCCGATTCCAGATCGCGCCAAATGTGGTTTGGCACGCGAATGACTGTGGTTTTCGGCATCGCCGTGCGCGAGCCCGAGCAGGCAAGAGCGGAAACCGTGGTGACCGCAATCCCGATCTCAGCTGCGATTTGCCGGTTGGAATAACCCTGCTCCTGAAGGGCCAGAACGGCGGCCGTGCGGCTCGGATAGCCGAGTGTGGGCTTGGCAATGCCCATCACACCATCCCCTTTTCGCGCGCCAACCATTCCGGCAGCGTCAGGGTGACGGTCTTGCCGTCGCTGTTCGGGGCAATCTCGACCTGGCTCAACGGCAGCCAGACGGCTTCCTCGCCGCCGTGGTCGACGAGCACCGCGCGTTCTGTCGAGTGTCGGATGATCACGGTGAGATCGATGAGGTCGGATTTCATGAGCCCTGCTCCGGAGCCGGCGCCAGTTGGCGTCCGGAAAAAATGTGCAAACACCCCTCGACTTCGGGCGCGGTGCATTCGACGACGTAGCGCCGCCTGCCTTTGAGCGTGGTGAAGGAGCAAACCACGACGCCCGGAAACCGGTAACCGTTGACCTTGACCACCGAATCTCTGTCGCGGAATTCGCTCATCGCCCGGCCTCGTCAAGAAGCTCGGCCGCGCGGTTGCTGAGTTCCGGCTTGAAGAAACCGAGCCGGAGCTGCAGCGGTGACGAATGCCCGCCGAGTTCGTCGCGGCCCTCAATGAGCGGTGTGTCGACACAGGCGGCGAGGCAATCGGCGAGCCGCGTTTCCAGCGGCGCGACTTCCGGCGCGTCAAGGCCCAACTCCGCATCTATGGCCCGGTCCAAATGCTCGCCGCCGAGGATGGTGTTGTCGGCCGTGCGGCCGGCGAAGACGCCGCCCTCGTCAATATCAGCCTGTGTCGTTCGCCGGTTACGGAGGTGCCGATAGCGCGCCGCATCGCGCTGAACGCTCGCGATTTCAGCGTCGTGGCAAACGCTGCACAGATCGTCATCGACCCAGGCGCAGGGCGTACCGTCGTCGTGCTGGCAGGCGGTGATATCGGTGCAGCCGCAAATCCGGCATTGCCTGTCCGTCATCGAACCACCTCCGCCTCATAGGGTTCGATGACGAAATCCTCCTCGCCCTGAACGATCCGGATGCCCTCGATCGCGTCCGCGGCTTCGGGCTCCTCAAGCATCGCTTCCTTGTTCGGTTCGGATTTCACCCGGATGAAGCGCTGAAGGCCGGCGGCCTTCAGCCGGTCGATCACGTCGGCGACCTTGCGGATCGAGACCGAAGGCGGACGCTGGCGCCACAACACCTTGCCGGTGCCGAGATCGGCGGTCTTGCTCTTGCCGCCATTGGTCAGCGCCGCCCGGTTGGCTTCCGCCCAGACCTGCAGGCCCTCTTCCAGGCCCTTCAACCGCTCGCGGTCGGGCTGGACCGCGCTCTCTACGGCCGCTTTGATTTCAGCGAGATGGTCGTTCATGTCGGCTTCGCGCCGGTCGATCGAGCGGCGTAAATTGCCGATCTCGGCAAGCTGATCGGTGGCGTCGGCGGCGCTCTGCGGCACCGGAAAATCGACGGCCTTCGCCCTGCGTTTGCCCATGTCTAACTCCCGTTTTCGGATTGCTGTCTTTGGTCGAGTGCCGAGCGGCCCGGCGGCGGATCGCCGAGCGAAACCGCGGTCGCGGCCGGTCCTTCGGCCAGGACCGGCGGGACGTGCCAGCGGCGGCGGATAGAAGGCGGTGGTGTGGCGAGCGATTCCCATGCGGCGATGTATCGAAGGCCGTCGATCGTAATTGCGTCGTTCGGGTCGTCTTCGGTTTTGCTGCAAAACGCGGCGACATAACTGGCCAGTGCCTGGATTTCATTCACCGTGATGGAGGCGGCCAATCCTGGGCGCGCAACGACGCGCCGCGCGACATCGAGCGGATCGATATCGGGCGCGACATCGATGCGGAGCTGCTTCAGCGAAGCTTCGACCACCTCGACCAATTCGATGATCTCGGCAAGCTCGCGCGCCAGACGCCTGTCCTCCTGGCGAAGCCGTTCGATTTTGTTGCGCGCATGCAGAATGCTCGTGTGGTCGCGGCCGCCCAAACACCGGCCGATCGCCGGCAACGACTTGGAGGTGCGCGTCGCAGCGAGCCAGGCGACCACATGGCGCCCTCTCACAAAGTCCTTCGTCCGCCGGTCGGAGAGGATGTCGGCCTGAGAAATCCCGTAGTATTCACCGACGATATCAACGAGCGTTTTGATTTGGATTTCCATCACCGATCTCCCTTCACCGGGCCGTCCAAGGGGACACTCCAAGCGGCTCGCTCGCCGGACTCGGAAAGGGTGTCGAGCGCCTTTTCCATGCTCGCCGCGATGGTTTGCCAGTATTTGAGGGTCGCGCGGAGATCCCCGACCTGATGCGCATCGAGCGTTACGCCGTCGGCGTGCTGTGCGAGGTCATCGAGAACCAGTTGAATCCCGTCACTGAGTGCCATCGCCGCCTCCCTTCAGCCGTGAATGCGGACAAGGCCCGCGGCAGGCGCGGTAGAGTTTGGGCCGGAGCGAATTCGTCGCAGCGTAGGGCGCCTTTTGATGATCGAGACAAAGATCACGCGTTATCTCGCCGAGGATCGGGCACTCGACGACAACCCCCATGAGCGCTCCGCGCACCTTTTCGGTGACCCGCTCGATATCCCCGGCGTACTTTTTTCGAAGAACCTCGGAGACGACGGCGGGCGAATAGCTGATCGCCTTTCCCGCCGCCTTCAAACCCTCGCGATCGGCCAGCAGCGCCAGTTCCTCGACCCAATCGGGCTGGTCGCCGGCCCAGGCCTCGACCGCCTTTTCGAACATGTTGCGGTCATCGCCATTCTGGATGCCCGGCCTTGGCCCGCGTTTCACAGCGACACCTCCTTGCCGATCGCCTCGCCGACGATCGCGTTCATGTTGCGGTCGTAAACGACCCTGGCCCGCAGGATTGCGGGCGGCATCGGGCCGGTGCTCATTGCCGGGCGCAGCCGGTAGGTGTGGGCGCTGGCGAACCCCTTTCTTTGAACGATCTGCAGGTAGCCCGCCGCGCGGAGCTGACAGACATAGTCTTTCGCCGTTCGCGGCCGGATCGGCGCCTCCTCCGTCGACGCGGCAACCGCCAGCTCGACGACGGTGAACGTCTTCAGTGCCCGTATCGCGTTCCAGATCTGATGCTGGCGCGTGAGACGGGCCTCCGGCCGCGTGCCCTTCAGCGGCGCCTCGATCGGCGCCCGCGCCCGCAGCCGGTAGCGGCCGCGGCCGGCGGTCACCACGTAGCCGAGTTTGGCGAGTGGGCGCAGGTATCGGCGGATCGTGCCAAGGGTGACGCCGCATCGATCGGCGATTTCCGCGATTGTAAACTCGCCGGCGTCCCTCATCGCCGACCAGTAGAGCGTCCGGCCTTCAAGCACCGGCGCGCGGGCCGTCGCCTTGATCTTGACCGACAGCCCCATCACGCCGCCCTCCCGCGGGTGGGAGGGTCGCCGGTGAAGAAACTCTCCGGATAGGAGGCGAGGTCGAGGGAAAGTGCGCCGGTGTTGCGCGCCGACTCGCTGATCCGCGCCAGATTGACGACGACGCGGCGCGTGACGCCTCTTGCCTTGCGGACGATCTCTGCGATCAGATCATCGGCAATATCGAGGTTGGGGCAGATGATCTCGGCGAGCGCGCGGGCGTCGCCGCCGCCGCAGGGACTGGCATATTTCCAATCCAGAACGCGGTTATGGACGCGTTCGAGGTCGCTATCCAAAAGCTTGAGTGGCAGGTGTTCCTCGCCGATCAGGATCAGCGGCACTGCGGAGCGGTCGTGTAGCTCGCGGGCATATTCGATGAGGCGCTTCTCGACGAGCCAATCGGCCTCGTCGATGATCAGCGGCCTCGTCGGATCGTCGCCGAGGATCATGACCGCTTCCTCGACCATGTCGCCGATCGAGCCGCGCGGCTTGGCGATGCCCGCTTCGCGAAGCACATTTTGCATAAAGATGCGCCCCGTCCAGCTCTTCGCAACCTCGACGCGGAGCGCCCGCGTCTTGTTCTGCAGGTAGACCGCGGCGTAGGTCTTGCCGTAGCCGGACGGTCCAGAGAACACGCCGATACCGGGCAACATGGGATCGCGACCGCGGAGCGTCTCGGCGAGCACCATGAGTTCCGTCACGTTCGTAAGGGCAGCGATCGACGATCGCTTGACGTGCTGTTCTGTATTCGTCATGGTCGTTCCTCTAAGCGATGACCTGCGCCAAGCGCCGGTCTTGGGGCGCCGTTGCAGCGGCGCCCTTTTCACGTTCAGCCGAGTGCCTCGGCTCCCTCACGCATCAACTTCAAGGCTCGGTACTCCGGCCCGGCCTGGTAGCCGCCGAGCCACAAGGCCTTTTTCGGATCGACCAGGTCGCCGGCGGCGATCCGGCGCTCCAGATCAAGCGCGCGGCGGAACCGCTGCTCGCGGGTTTCGGGCAGCGCCTGGACATTCGCCGGTGTTGTCGCTGGCGTGCCCTCCAGGTCGCGGCGGATTTCGGCGTGAAGCTCCGCCGCGCGCGCATCCATCGGCGTCGGCGCGGGCTCGGTGTCGGAAACGGCCGCGGCCGCGGCGCGGATCGCCGGGGTTTCGTGCGCTTCAATGGGACGCGGGAAGGCGAGAAGGTCGGCGTGATCCTTTTCCGCCCCGCGCAATATCGCTTCAACGACATCGCGGGTGCCGATGCTGCGGGCCACGCGGCGCAACGGTTTGACCGTTTCGTCGATCAGCGCCTTTTGCATGGCACGGGCCTTTGCCACCACTTCCGCCGGATCAAGGCCGGCGAGTTCGGCGCAAATCGCATGGCCGATGAAGCTCTCGCCGTCGTCGGCAAAGACGTGCAGCCGTCCGAGATCAGCAGGATCGTGCCGACAGAAAACGCGCGTGCCCGGAAGGACCGGGCAGTGAGGCAGGTAGTGATAACCGTCGACCCGGACACCGCTCTTCGTCATCTGACGATAGCCGTCCTTGCCGGCGATCGGCGCCAGCAGCAGGTTAAGCGCGTCCTCGTTTTCGATCCGCCGGACCTTGCCCGTGTAGGACGCGGCCTTTTCGAACGGCGTCACGCCGCGAAGCCCGCCATGTTTATTGTGGGCATAGACCGCCTCGCACCACCGGTCGGCGTAGTCCTCGAACTCCGGCAGGGTCAGTTCGACATTGAACAGGTCCGCGTCGTCGAGGCCGAGGCGCTGCGAGAACGCCTTGCGGCCCTCGATCACTTTGCGGTCGGCGACCGAGTGGCCGATGAAGCCGGGAAGCGTGCGGCACAGGCTGTGCTGAAACGTGCGGATGGCGCGCTCGACGACACCTTTTCGCTCGGGAGAATTGGCCGGGCAGATATCCGCTTCGATCCCGAGCGCGGCCATGAGCCGGCCTGTCGAGTGCGCGGTGAAATCCGATCCGCGGTCGGTGCGGATGATTTCCGGGACACCCCAGGCGATCAGCGCCTTGCGCAGCAAAAGCGCGACCGCATCGGCGCGCGGCGTCTTTGAGGCGAGCGCGATCTTGCGTCGTGAGAAGATGTCCGTGCAGGAATAGAAGGAATAACGACCGTCGACGAGCATTACATCGGCGGGTGAGGCATCAATTTCCCAAACCTCATTGAGCCTGTCGGCCTTGGTCGAGCCGGTCGCGACGTACCGCGCCTTCGACTTGAACCCATCCGGGTCAGTGAGCTTCAGGAGCTCGGTCTTGTGCTCGACCTTCCAGCGCCGGATCGCATCCTGGAAGGTGCGCAAGGGCGGCAGTTTGACCGAGGTGATTTCGCCGGTGTGAGAACAGACCATCTCCAGTTCATCGCCATACCGGTCGCGCACCAAGGCCCGGACGTGATGGGCGAAAAGAAACTGGTTCTTGGCGATCGCCGCCAGGATCAGCGTCTTCACCTCGCCGCCATGGGCGCGGTCGAGCACGCCGGAGCCTTTTCGCGCCGCCGCCCGATCGACTGCTAGCTTGTCCGCATCGCCGGATTTCACCCGCGACCGCCAATTGGCAAGTGTGCGTGGGCTGATCCGTTTGACGGCCGTTCGAACCCAGTCTGGAAGGTCGATCGAAGCGCTATTGAAAAGTTCTGAAAACAAATGGTCGCCGGCGGTCACCGAAAGATCGGATTTCGCCCTAAACCGGTCACAAATGCGAAGCACCGCCAGCCGTGCATCGCCCTGCAGGCGCGCAGTAAGCGCAGCCCCATCATCCTCGGCCGGCGTCTCGAACTCAAAGTCGGCCTGGTCTAGCAACAGGTGGCGTCGCGCGTAGGCGAGCCGTGCCGGCAATGGCAGCAGGTCGATGTGGTAGGTCCAGATTGGTCCGCCGCGACGCTTCTGGCACCGCGCCAGACTGCTATCCCGCCACCTCTCGCGATCAATAAGGGCGTTGAGCGGCCGCTTTACCGCCGGCAATCCGGGCAGTTTTGCGTCGGCAATCTCCTGCGCGGTCAGCCAGAGCTTCATCGGCAACGCCTCCACTTCGCCTGGAGCGCGGCCTTCCGGTCGGCGACCTCGCGTTCGTGTTCCTCGATCAGGTGGAGTTCGATGACATCGGCGTATTGTTGAGGGATGACCGCGAGATCGAACTGATCGGCAACAAATCCGACGAGTTGGTGAGAGCCGGTAACATCGATCAAGGCGATGAAGGCATCGAGCGGGATGCGATGGCCTGTTGCCGCCTGACTGGCCCATTTTTCGAGCATTTCCATCGAAACGCGGCGCCCGAGAAACTCGGTCATGTCGTAGGCGACGTCCGAACGGTCTCGCTTTGAGGCCCGGAGCGCGGCCGATATGATCCGGGCTATCTTGTTGTCGAGCGTGCCTTTTCCCGCTGCTTCGGCGCCCCGATCGATGCAGACTTGCGGCGGCTTCCATTGGAGCAGGTCCATTGTCTGGTTGTCGCCGCGCGCCTTGACCATCAGAACCAGCCCCGCGTCTTGGCGTGCTCTCTGATCTCGCGCTCGAAGGCGTCGTAGACCGCCGCGCGCCGCGTCTTGTCGAGCCGGCCGATATTGCCGAGGGTTGAATTGAGGAGCTTGTCGGCCGGCGCCGGGAGTTTTTTGTTGGCGGCGAGGATCAGTGCATCCGCGACACTGGAGGCTTTTGGCGCGTCGGCGAAAAGGATGTCGCAGACCTTGGCCTGCATCTCTTCGTCCTGTTCGGCCAAGAGCCCCAACCCAGCCTGATGATCAGCGAGCCATGTGCCGCGGACGCGGTCGCGGATTGCCGGATCAAGGCCTTTCCATATCGCGACGGCCCGCCTGAAGGCGCGTTCCGAAAGACCAACTTTTTCGAGTATCTCCGACCAAACGGCCAAAATGGCCGTTTGATTTTTCACCTTCTCGCTCCGGCGATCGCCACCCGGTTTCATCTCCGGATAGAGCCATTGATAAATTTGCTGCATTTCGAACAGGCTTTGCGCCCGTTCAAGCGCTGTTAGCGGATTTCGAAGGACGTTTTCGAGGATTTCGTCGAGCCGCGCTTTGTCATCGGTCTCGTAGTTGACGACATGGACATCTATCGCATCGACCTCGCGACGTTGATGCGCCGTAAGGCGGTGAAGACCAGCGACCAGTGTGAATTTATCGCCGTTACCGCGGACCTTGATCGGCGGCAGCTCGTGCCCATCCGCGAGGCTCGCGATGAACATCTCAACCCAGGCCTCGTTGATCTCGCGAATCCGATTGGGCGGTATGTGTATGTCCGCAATGGGGAGTCTCTGAATGCCGCTCATTCGCCGGTTGCTCCCCGAGAAAGATCGGCCGGACGGCTAGGCTTATCGGCATGCTGGCTGTCGTCAGCCGCCCGGCCAGTCGGGGAGGATTGGGGTGCGTCGGAGCCCTCGGGCCCGGACAAATCCAAGGCTCCGGCGCGATCTCCCGTCGACGGGACGGCCCCAGGGATAGGCCTCGACGGGAGGGGGAAAACTTCAAACAGGCTTAGACCAGGTCGGTAGGTATTCAACATCGATGCCCAGGGGCGGGCATCCTCAACTCTCATTTCAACGGCTTCGGCCTGGAAGCGCGAAGTGGTAGGCACCGCGATGACGTTGCCGCCGGTTCCGGCGACAAACTCTATACCGCCCGTGAAAAACACCAGTTCATCTCGCACCGGCTTTGCCAGGATCGCGCGCATCAAACGGCCCTTAAAGTGAAATGCAGAAAAGGTTGCGGCCGGCGATCGCAAGGCCGGCTTCGCATCCACAACACCACCAAACATCGAACCAGTGACCAAAGCGGCCGCGCCTGATCAGGTGAAAGTCAAACCCGCATTTGCGGCTTGCAAAAAAATCGATGTGGCGGGTCATCAGCTGTCCCCCAGCAAGAAGATGTCGAGATAGGCGAGGCCAACGCCGAGGGCGGCGAAAATCGCGATCGAGAGACCTGCCGCAATCAGCGCGTAGGCAAGCGATGGCGTCGTGTCGTTATGGGGAGAGCGGAAGGTCACGCAGTCGCCCCCTTTGTCAGGCCGAAGGCGTCTCCCTGACCGCAGGTGCACCCGAACCGTCCGGTGCTGTCAGCATCGCGTGTATCGTTCGGACTCGATTCGCAACCGCACTTCGTGGCAGACTTTTTCCTGGACGTCGGGTCGCAATAGCGTTCGGGCCACAGATTCGCGACATCGACGCCGAGGAAATCAGCAATCGCCCTTTCACCGGCCTTGTGCGGCCGGTGGAGCGCGACCTTGCATGAACTCTCTTCGATGCCGGCGTCACGGCAGAGTTGGACGAGGGTTTTTCCGCGGCGGTGCACTTCGGCGAGGATCGCGTGCTTGTCCCAACGCTCGCGCGGCATGGCGTTCTCCGGATAGACCGGCTTCTGACCAAGCCGGTTTTTTCGGGTGGATGAATCACTGTGGTGAATAGAAGCCAGTTCTGGCTCTTTGTCAAGCCAGTACTGGCGGAGCTTATCTATGCCCGCTGATATTTCCGAGGTTGCTTCGAGGATAAGCGCAGCTGTCAAGAAAGCTGGCGGCACAAAGCATGTGTCGGAAATTACAGGTATACCGACGCGAACGCTGTCGCACTACATCAGCGGCACAGCAGAAGCTAAGGCGTCTGCTATCGCTCAGATCGCCCAAGCGTGCGGCCTTTCGGCCGACTATATACTGTTTGGGGACACGCCAGAGTTGGCGTCGTCAGATGGTATGGTCTTCGTTCCACGGTATGAAATTCGCGCCTCGGCGGGGTCAGGACTTGTTCCGGTTTCGGAGGACGTTGCTGAGCGGCTGCCATTCCGGCGCGACGAGTTGAGGGAGCTCGGCGTGGCGCCGGACAAGGCCGGCATCGTCACCGCCGATGGCGACTCGATGGAACCGACCATTCCCGACGGCGCATTGATGCTGGTCGACCTGTCAAAACGGACGGCGCATTCCGGAGGCATATACGTCATCGCTCTCGATGGCGATCTTCTGGTCAAGCGAATCAACCGCCGCGCCGATGGTTCGGTCGAACTCATCTCGGACAACGATCGATATCCCCACGAGCGGCTTTCGAAAACCGATCTTTCCAAGTTGCGGATCGCTGGACGCGTGCGCTGGGTCGGCCGGCCGATTTGATCGTTTTACGGCCTATCGCAGAGTCCCACTTTCACGGCCCCGTCTCTCCGTTCGATTTCTGATTTCCCGTTATTTTTCGCGGCGTTAGCCGAAGTGGGACTCGGCCCCGCCGATTCCGCCATCGAGTCCCACTTACCAATGCTCCTCTCTATATTTTTCAACACCTTATCGTTCCGCCGCCGTAACGGCGCGCGGCTCCACTCCTTTTTTGTGCAATTTGATCTTGCGCAACGCCCCGTGACGGCCAGCCGTCGCCGCCTCGGTTATGCCTTTGGGATTGCGCCGTTTTTCTTTTCTTCCCGGATATTCCCGGTTGTTCCCTCCTTTTCCGCCGTACTGCAATGTGTTCCTGCGCCTTACAGATGAACCGCAGCAACCGCTTAATCGGACAGCTCTGGGCTTGTCCCGGCAATCCAAACTGACTTTGCTTTCAAACTGTCAGGCCCTATGGATCACCGGGACAAGCCCGGTGATGACCGAAGACGGGGGCAGCGGCGGACCTTTCTTCAAAGTTCCCTCAATCGTCGTCCATGATGTCGCCGTTCTTGACCTCGGTCTCGATCAGCGAGCCGGATTGCGTCAGCACCTTGCGCAAATCCTCCGGGATATCGACGGACTTCAGATTGCCGTCCTCCTGGATCTGGGCGTGGATGCGGATCGCCCGGCCTTCGGTCACGGTCGCGCCGGAATTGGTGATCACCGCCTTGCAGTCCCAGTGCAGCGTCGACTTGCCGATCTTGGCCAGTTGAATGATGGTGCGGATGCGGTCGCCATAGGCGGCCGGGCCGATGAAGCGGAAATGGATGTCGCCCATCACGAAGGCGGTACGGCGCTCGGTGATCAGCTTGTTGGTGGGAAAGCCGAGCGCCCGCAGCAATTCGTGCTCGGTGTCGTTGAACCAGGCCAGCATGCGCGGGAAATAGACCAGGCCGAAGGGATCGGACTCGCCCCAGGGGACGGTGAGTTCACGCGAATACATGATCATGGCCGGACTCCAAGAAACGCACCGGGGAATACACGGCGGCGCAGCGCATCTTTTCCAGATTGCGACCGGGCGTCAACGCGCGATCTCGACGATCCGGCCTTCCTTCAACGTGATCACCCGATCCATGCGCCGGGCCAGGTCGAGATTGTGGGTGCCGATGAGCGCCGCGACACCCGAGGCGTGGACCAACCGTTCGAGCGAAGCGAACACGCGGGCCGAGGTGTGCGGGTCGAGATTGCCGGTCGGCTCGTCGGCCAGGAGAAGCTGCGGCGCATTGGCGACCGCCCGGGCGATCGCCACCCGCTGCTGCTCGCCGCCGGAAAGCTGCGCCGGGCGATGGTCGCCGCGATCGGGAAGCTGGATATAGGTCAGGAGCTCTTCGGCCCGCCGCCGCGCCTCGACCTTGTCGAGCCCGCGGATAAGCTGCGGCATCATCACGTTTTCCAGCGCGGTGAACTCCGGCAGCAAATGGTGAAACTGGTAGACGAAACCGATTTCGAGCCGGCGCACCCTGGTGCGCTCGATATCGGTCATGGCCGCCGCCGCGGTCCCGGCGATCCGCACCTCTCCGGCATTCGGCCGCTCCAGCAGCCCGGCAATGTGGAGCAGCGTCGACTTTCCCGCCCCCGACGGCGCCACCAGCGCCACCATCTCGCCCGGATAGACGGCAAGGTCGGCGCCCATCAATACGTCGAGGCGGCGGTCGCTGCCTTGCGGAAACCAGCGTTCGATGCCTTCGAGCGCCAGCACCGGCGACGGTTTTTCCGGCAGTTCCGAAGGGCCGTCGGCGGCGGCCGGGATGGTCGCGTCCTCGGTCATTCGTATCTGAGCGCCTCGACCGGATCGAGCCGCGCCGCCCGCCATGCCGGATAGACGGTGGCCAAAAACGACAGCAGCAAAGCCATGGCGACGATCGCCGACACTTCGAGCGCGTCCATGTCGGCCGGCAGCCGGCTCAGATAGTAAAGCTCGGCCGAAAACAACTCGGTCCGCGTCAGCCAGGCGATGAACTGGCGGATCGACTCCACGTTGATGCAGATCACCGTGCCGAGCAGCAGGCCGGCGAGCGTGCCGAGCGTGCCGATGCTGGCGCCGGTGATGAAGAACACCCGCATGACTGCGCCCCTGGTTGCGCCCATGGTGCGCAAAATCGCGATATCGCGGCCCTTGTCCTTGACCAGCATGGTCAGCCCCGAGACGATGTTGAGCGCGGCGACGAAGACGATCAGCGCGACGATCAGGAACATCATGTTGCGTTCCACCTCGAGCGCGGAAAAGAAGGTGACGTCGCGCATGCGCCAGTCGGAAATCAGCAGGCTGCGCTCGGCCGCCGCCTCGACCGGCCCCCAATATTCGGCAATCGTGTCCGGATCCCTGGTGTAGACGTCGATGCCGGTGACCTCGCCGCCCAGGTTGAAATAGAGCTGCGCCTCGTCGAGCGGCATGAAGATGAAGCCGGAATCGAAGATCGACATGCCGATCTCGAAAATGCCGAGCACCGGATAGGCCTTGATCCGCGGCGTCACGCCGAACGGGGTGACGGCACCGCGCGGCGCCGTCAGCATCACCTGGTCATGGACCCGGATGCCCAGCGAATTGGCGAGCCGGCGGCCGATGAGCACGCCGTCCTCCTGGCCGAACTTCTCCAGCGAACCGAGCCGGATGTTGTCGCTGACAATGGTCAGGCGTTTAAGGTCTTCGGGCCGGACGCCGCGCACCATGGCGCCCGAGGCGAGCGTCGGCCCGGAGGCGAGCACCTGGCCCTCGACGAACGGGATGACGCGGGTGACGCCCGGAACCGCGCCGACCCGCTCGCTGAGGTCGCGGTAATCGGTGAGCGGCGCATCCATTGCCCGCAACAGCATGTGGCCGTTGAAGCCGAGCATTTTGGTGATCAGTTCGTCGCGAAAGCCGTTCATCACCGCCATCACCACGATCAGCGTCGCCACGCCGAGCATGATGCCGAGGAAGGAGAAGCCGGCGATGATCGACACGAAGGTCTCGCGGCGGCGCGAGCGCAGATAGCGCCCGGCGAGCATCCATTCGAACCGGGCAAAGGGTCGCGTGTCGGACGGCTCGTCCATTGCCGCACCTTCCGTGCCGCCCGTGCGGCGCACGGGAAAAGAACTGCCGATCACAGTGCCGATTCCCTCAAGCGGATCAAGTCCCCGGCACTTGAGGGGAGAATTGTGGCCGTCTTGGGCCGCGCCGGGATCAGCCGGTCAGCGCGGCAATCGCCGAATCCGGCGACAGCGTCTGGCGTTCGCCGCTCGCCCGCCGCTTAAGCTCGACCTCGCCGGCGGCGACGCCCTTCGGCCCGACGATGAGCTGCCACGGCAGGCCGATCAAATCCATGGTCGCGAACTTGGCGCCGGCGCGCTGGTCGACATCGTCGTAGAGCACGTCGACGCCGGCGGCACTAAGCTTGCCGTAGAGCGTTTCGCAGATGCCGTCGGTCGCCGCATCGCCCGGCTTCAGATTGATCAGGCCGACCGTGAACGGCGCCACCGCGTCGGGCCAGACGATGCCGTCATCGTCATGGCTCGCCTCGATGATCGCCGGCACCAGCCGCGACGGCCCGATGCCGTAGGAGCCCATATGGACGAAATGCTCGCTGCCGTCCGGGCCGGCGACCCGGGCGCCCATCGGCTCGGAATATTTGGTGCCGAAATAGAAGATGTGGCCGACCTCGATGCCGCGCGCCGACACCCGCCGGTCTTCGGGAACCGCGGCATAGGCGGCCGCGTCGTGCATCTCGTCGGTGGCGGCGTACATCGACGTATAGGCCTCGACGATCGGCGACAGGTCGCCCGCGAAATCGACGTCTTCGCCGGGGATCGGCAGGTCGAGCAGCCCCTTGTCGCAGAACACTTCGCTCTCGCCGGTGGAGGCGAGGATGATGAATTCGTGGCTCATGTCGCCGCCGATCGGGCCGGTCTCGGCGCGCATCGGGATCGCGGTCAACCCGAGGCGCGAGAAGGTGCGTAAGTAAGCGACGAACATCCTGTTATAGGCGGCCCTGGCGCCGGCCTCGTCGAGGTCGAAGGAATAGGCGTCCTTCATCAGGAATTCGCGCGAGCGCATGGTGCCGAAGCGCGGCCGCACCTCGTCGCGGAACTTCCATTGGATGTGATAGAGGTTGAGCGGCAGGTCCCGGTACGATTTCACCGAGGCGCGGAAAATCTCGGTGATCATCTCCTCATTGGTCGGCCCGAACAGCATGGCGCGCTCGTGCCGGTCCTCTATGCGCAGCATCTCCTTGCCGTAATCGTTGTAGCGGCCGCTCTCGAGCCAAAGGTCGGCGGGCTGGATGGTCGGCATCAGGATTTCGATCGCGCCGGCGCGATCCTGCTCCTCGCGGACGATCTGCTCGATCTTCTTCAGCACCTTGAAGCCGAGCGGCAGCCAGGCATAGATGCCGGCGGATTCCTGCCGCACCATGCCGGCGCGCAGCATCAGCCGGTGCGAGACGATCTCGGCCTCTTTCGGCGTTTCCTTCAGTATCGGCAGGAAATATCGGGACAATCGCATGGGTGGACGCTCTTCGGTGATCGGCAAACGCGGCCCGTTCAGAGCCGCGGGGCAGTCAAACCGTAAAGCCGATCAAAACACAAGCCCGAAACCGCCCTTCCGTCCTTTCCCGAGAAAATGCCCAAGAAATGGTCGGTTGCTGCACAAATTGATGACAATCGACCGATAAGCCGTTAAAATACGGCTCATAATGACATCCGGCATTTTTTTCTCGGCCGGGGAAGTTTGTCGCGGTCTGAGTCTTGGGAGGATTGCCCCAGCAGCACTACGGGTGTTGTCGTTCGAAAACAATCGTTGCTCGACGATGGTGGTCGGAAAAGGGGTTAAGGACGCGTAACTGTTCAGCAAGGCGCAAGCCTTGCTTTTTTTTGTGTTTTTGCGCCCCGCCCGGCGGCTTTCGTATACCAAAAGGCAAAAAATACGGGCGCTGCCTGTTTGGAGCCCCTTGCGCCCGGATCGAAGCGTCTGGGCGCATCTCTTGTTTTGCTGGCTGGTCCCGGCGATCTGCTCTTGGCCAACACGTCGGGCCTTGCAGTCCGCAGACTTTGCCGTCGCGACAAGGCCCGCCACCGACATACCGTGGCGATATGGGCAATGGGTCCCCGCTTCCGCGGGGACGGTGTATCAGGGAATCCCAGAGGTCACCAATCACACCTTCCCCGCGGAAGCGGGGAACCATTGGCGGTGCCGTATCGTACCGGACAACGATGTGATACGCCCGGGCATAATCGGAAGGTTGCCGTCGTCAGACGTCGCTCGCCGCTTCAGTCCCGGAACATAATGCTCTCGCCCGGTCAGAACCGCGGCAGCAGCGGGATGTCGTCAAGCGTCCACCCGGCGACGACCTTCAGATAGTAGAAGATCGAAAAGAACACCGCGGCGAGCACCGTGTTGGCGAGCAGCTTGCGGGCGATCAGCGCCCGCGCCGGCGAACTGGGATTGGTTCCGGGCTCGATGTGGCCGGCCTCGGCCTGGGTGCGCACCTTCCACGGCAGCACCGCAAAAAGCGTCGCCCACCAGATGATGAAGTAGACCGCAAGCCCCGTCACCAGCGACATCGGTCCACGGCCTCCCGGCTGAAGCTTCTACGCTCCGATTTGCAGCCATTCTCAGCCTCATCACCGGACTTGTTCCGGTGATCCATAGGGCCTAACAGCTTGACAACGAAGTCAGTGTGGATTGCCGGGACAAGCCCGGCAATGACCCCATGAGCGGGGCGGCATCCTTGCACAAACGCATCTCCGATCATGTCCATGTCGACGCGGTCCGGTCTCACGCCTCTTCCAGCTCGACCAGCGTGCCGCAGAAATCCTTCGGATGCAGGAAGATCACCGGCTTTCCGTGGGCGCCGATCTTGGGCGCGCCGAGCACGCGGGCGCCGTCGCCAGCGAGCTTGGTCGCGGCTTCTTCGACATCGTCGACCTCGTAGCAGAGATGGTGGATGCCGCCGCCCGGATTGCGGTCGAGAAAGGCGCGGATCGGCGAATTGTCGCCGAGCGGCTCCAAGAGCTCGACCTTGGTGTTCGGCAGTTCGATGAAGACGGTGGTCACCCCGTGATCGGGCTGCGGCACCTTGTCGGACACCAGGGCGCCCAGCGTGTTGCGGTAGACGGCCGACGCCTTCTCGATATCGGGAACGGCGATGGCGACATGGTTCAGTTTTCCGATCATCTTCGCTTTCCTTTGCTTCGGCCGCCGCGGCACCGCCGCGCAGAACTGGGCGCACAATTGCCAGATATAGGGCGCTCAGAGAACCGTCACCAGCACTTTGCACACCGGTTTCTTGCCCCAGGCGCGATTGACTTCCGCCCGCACGGCGCGGCGCAGCGCCTCGGCGACGAGCTCGGCATCGCGCCGGCGCGGCCGCGGAATGCTCTCCAGCGCCCCGATCGCCGCATCCTCGACAATCACGCCGAGCGGCGTGCCGGTCTCGTCCGCCTCCGGCAGCCCGGCCAGCGCGCATTGCGGGTCTTCGGCGATGTCGCCCTTGCGCGTGAGGGCGACGGAGACCAGGACGACACCGGCAAAGGCGAGCCGCCGGCGCTCGGCCACACCGCTTTCCTCCGGCGTCAGCACGATCCGCCCGTCCTTTAGGAGGCGGCCGGCGAAGGCCTCGTCGATCACCTCGGCCGGCCCCGGCGCAAGCCGCACCATCTCGCCGTTCCGGATCGTCACGACCTGGCCGATGCCGAAGCGGCGCGCAAGCTCGGCCTGGGCGGCCATGTGGACCGGATAGCCGTGGACGGGCACGAGCGCGCGCGGCTGCACCCAGTCATACATCTGCTCGACCTCGCCCCTTCGCGGATGGCCGGAGGCGTGGACCAGATGATCGCGATCGGTGATCACCCCGATGCCTTGGGTGATGAGCCCGTTGATCACCCCGTTGACGGCGCGCTCATTGCCGGGGATCGTCCGCGAGGAAAAGATCACCTGATCGCCCCCGGTAAGCCCCACGCGCGGATGATCGCCGCTGGCGATGCGCGCCAGCGCCGCCCGCGCCTCGCCCTGGCTGCCGGTGCACAGCGCCACGACCTTGTTGCGCGGCAGAGTGGCAAACGCCTCCTCGTCGTGGAACGGCGCGATGCCGTCAAGCAGGCCGAGTTCACGGGCAACGCCGACGACGCGGGCGATCGCCCGGCCGACGACGACGACCTCGCGCCCGGCCTTGGCGGCCGCAACGGCCCCGCTGCGGATGCGCGCGACATTCGACGAGAACGTCGTGAGGGCGACCCGCGCCGGGGCTTTGGCGATCAGTGTTTCGAGGGTTTTGCCGACCTCGCCCTCGCTGGCGCTGAAGCCCTCGCGCAGAACGTTGGTGGAGTCGCAGATGAGCGCATCGACGCCCTCTCGGCCGATCGCCCGGAACTTGTCCGCATCGGTGACGGCGCCGACGACCGGATCGTCGTCGATCTTCCAGTCGCCGGTATGAAGGGCGGTGCCGGCCTCGGTCGAAATCACCAGCGAATGCGCCTCGGGGATCGAATGGGCGACGGGCACGTATTCGACCGTGAACGGGCCGATGGAGAGCGCCCTGCCCGGCTCTACCGTCTCGACCGGAACCGGCGGCGCGCCCGGCTCGGAGAGCTGCTTGGCCTGCATCAGTGCGGCGGTGAACGCGGTCGCATAGACCGGCGCGCGCAGGCGCGGCCAAAGATAGCCGACGGCACCGTAATGGTCCTCATGGGCGTGGGTCAGCACGATGCCGGCAAGGCTGCCGCGCTCCTCTTCGATGAAGCGGATATCGGCCATGACGAGGTCGATGCCGGGCACCGATTCGTCGCCGAACGCCACCCCGCAATCGACCATCAGCCATTGGCGGTCGCGCGGCGGCCCAAAGCCGTAGAGCGCCAGATTCATACCGATCTCGCCGACGCCGCCGAGCGGCAGGAACACGAATTCGGGCGCCGTCACGAGCCCGCCTCCGCCGCGCACCCTGGCAGCAGGAACACATCGCCGGCGGCGATTGTCTGCCTTGTGCCGTCGGCCTGGCGCAAATTGAGCCGGCCGGCCTCGTCGAGCCCCTCGAAAACACCCTTAAGCGTCCGGTCGGCGAGGCGCACGACGATCGGACCGCCAATGCCGCTGGCGACATCGAGCCAGGCCCGGCGCACCGCCGCAAAACCCTCGCCCTGCCGCCACAGATCGAGCACGTTGCCAAAGGCCTCCGTCAGCGCCGCAAACACATCCTCCGGTCCGATGTCATGGCCGGCGCGCGCAAGGCTGGTCGCGCCGGCTGCGTCGTCGCCGGGACAATGGGCGCAGTTGACGCCGCAGCCGATCGCCACGGCGCTTTTTCCGAAACCGGTCTCGCCGCTCTCGATCAGGATGCCGGCGATTTTCGCTCCGTCGTAGAGCAGATCGTTCGGCCATTTGACGGTGAGCCGGCCGGCATCGGCGCCCGGCAACAGCGCGGCAACGGCGCGGTGGACGCCGAGCGCGGCGACGAACGGAAGCTGGCCGAGATTGGCCGCCGGCGCCGGTGCGATCATCAAGAGCGTGGCGTAGAGATTGCCGGGCTCGGAGACCCAGGCGCGGCCGCGGCGTCCGCGTCCGGCAAGCTGCCGCCTGGCGGTGATCCACAAATCCCCCGCCTCGCCTTCGCCGGCAAGCCGCAGCGCCTCGTCATTGGTCGAGCCGATATCGCCATAGGCGAGCCTTCGCCAGCGTCCTCGATCGATCGCCGTCATTGGGTCGGGAAGAAGGTCTTCGCCGCCGTTTCGGCGATGCCGGCGAGCGGGCCGGCAAAGAGCACGAAAAACAGCATGAACGCGCCGGACAGCCCCATCACCACCTTGATCTCGCCGGGCATCGGCTCGAAGGCGCCGATCGGCTCATCGAAGAACATGATCTTGACGATGCGCAGGTAATAATAGGCGCCGACGACGCTGGTGACGATGCCGATGACCGCCAGCACGTAGAGCTTGGCCTCGACCGCGGCGAGGAAGACGTAGAACTTGGCAAAGAAGCCGGCGAGCGGCGGAATGCCGGCGAGCGACAACAGGATGATCGCCAGCGCATAGGCCATCGCCGGATTGGTCCGCGACAGGCCGGAGAGTTCGGAAATCTCCTCGACCATGCCCTCCTGGCGGCGCATCGCCAGGATGCAGGCGAACGCGCCGAGGGTCATCGCCAGATAGATGGTCATGTAGAGCACCACGCCCTGCACGCCGGATTCCGAGTCCGCCGCAAGCCCGACCAGCGCGTAGCCCATATGGCCGATCGAGGAATAGGCCATCAGCCGCTTGATGTTGTTCTGGCCGATCGCGGCGAACGCGCCCAGCGTCATCGAGGCGATGGCGACGAAGATGAGGATCTGCTGCCATTGATCGCCGGCCGGCTCGAAACCGGAGATTACTGCGCGCACGAACATCGCCATCGCCGCGACCTTGGGCGCGGCGGCGAAAAATGGGGTGACCGGCGTCGGCGCCCCCTCATAGACATCGGGCGTCCACATGTGGAACGGCACGGCCGAGATCTTGAAGGCGAGGCCGGCGAGGAAGAAGACCAGGCCGAAGACGAGGCCGAGCGAGGCGCCGTCATGGCCGATGGCGTCGGCGATATCGGCGAAGCCGGTGTGGCCGGTGAAGCCGTAGATCAGCGAGGCGCCGTAGAGCAGCATGCCGGACGACAGGGCGCCGAGGACGAAATATTTGAGGCCGGCCTCGGTGGCGCGCGGCGAATCCCGGTTGATCGCCGCGACCACGTAGAGCGACAGCGACTGCAGTTCGACGCCGAGATAGAGCGCAATGAGGTCGTTCGCCGAGATCATCATCAGCATGCCGAGCGTCGCCAGCATGATCAGTATCGGGTATTCGAAGCGTTCGAATCGCTCGGCCCGGGCAAAGCCGACCGACATGGCAATGGCGACGCCGGAGCCGATCAGCGTCAGCACCTTCATGAACCGGGCGAAGGGATCGAGCACGAAGGCGCCGCCGAACGTCGTCCCGCCTTCGACGAGCCAGCCGGCGAGGATCGCGGTGGCGATGATCAGCGCAATCGCAATGCCGGTGACGACCGGCGTCGAGCGCTCGCCGCGAAAGACGCCGAGCATCAACAGAAACAGTGCGCCGACGGCGAGCACCATCTCCGGCAGCGCCGGCAGGAAGTTGGGAAGGGTCAGGTCGGCCTGCATTGCGGGACTGCCTTTTTCAGAATCCGGCCAGCTTGACGGCGCCGGCTGCCTCCAGCGCCGCGTTGTACCGGGTGATCAGGTGATCGACCGAGGTCGCCGTGGCATCGAGGATCGGCGCGGGATAGATGCCGAACAGGATGGTCAGCGCGACAAGCGGCATCATGATCGCGATCTCGCGCCGGTTCATGTCGAGGATCGGCTTCAGGCTCTCCTTGGTGATCGCCCCGAAGACGACGCGGCGGTAGAGCCACAGCGCATAGCCGGCGGAAAGCACGACGCCGGTCGTCGCCAGGAACGCCACCCAGGTGTTGACCTTGAAGGCGGCGACAAGGGTCAGGAATTCACCGACGAAGCCGCTGGTGCCGGGCAGCCCGACATTGGCAAGGGTAAAAATCATGAAGGTGAAGGCGTAGATCGGCATGCGGTTGACGAGGCCGCCATAGGCGGCGATCTCGCGAGTGCGCATGCGGTCGTAGATGATGCCGACGCAGAGAAAGAGCGCGCCCGAGACGATGCCGTGCGAGAGCATCTGGAAGATGCCGCCCTGCACCCCTTGCGCGGTCATGGTGAAGATGCCCATGGTCACGAAGCCCATATGGGCGACGGAGGAATAGGCGATCAGCTTCTTCACGTCCTCCTGCATCAAGGCGACGAGCGAGGTGTAGATGATGGCGATCACCGACAGCGCAAAGACGAAGGGCGCCAGATCGTGGCTCGCCAGCGGGAACATCGGCAGCGAGAAGCGCAGGAAGCCGTAACCGCCCATCTTCAACAGGATGCCGGCGAGGATGACCGAGCCGGCCGTCGGCGCCTCGACATGGGCGTCCGGCAGCCAGGTGTGCACCGGCCACATCGGCAGCTTCACTGCAAACGAGGCGAAGAAGGCGAGCCACAGCCAGAACTGCATGTCGGCGGAGAAGTCACTCCGGGCCAGCAGCGTCGGGATGTCGGTGGTGCCGGCGTGCCAGTACATCGCCATCATGGCGATCAGCATCAGCACCGAGCCGAGCAGCGTGTAGAGGAAGAATTTGTAGCTCGCATAGACGCGCCGCTTGCCGCCCCAGACGCCGATGATCAGGAACATCGGAATGAGGCCGCCTTCGAAGAACACGTAGAACAGCACCAGATCGAGCGCGGTGAAGACGCCGATCATCAGCGTCTCCAGCACCAGGAAGGCGATCATGTATTCCTTGACGCGACTGTCGATCGATTCCCAGCTCGCCAGGATGCAGGGCGGCATCAGGAAGGTGGTCAGGATGACGAACAGCATGGAGATGCCGTCGACGCCCATATGGTAGGTGAACGGCCCGAACCAGGCCGCCTTCTCGACCATCTGGAAGCCGGGGTCGGAAGGATCGAAGCGGGCCCAGATGAACAAGGAGACGATGAACGTCACCGTCGTCGTCCACAGCGCGACATTGCGAATGTTGCGCTTTGCGATCGCGTCGTCGCCGCGGATGAGCAGGATCAGGATGGCGCCGACGAGCGGCAGGAAGGTGACGGTGGAGAGGATCGGCCAATCGGTCATCACTGCCCTCCCCCGGCAAAGGTGAACCAGGTGGCGAGCGCCGCCACGCCGATCAGCATGGCGAAGGCGTAGTGGTAGATGTAGCCGGTCTGCAGCTTGACGATCCGCGCGGTCATGTCCTGCACCCGGGCGGCGACGCCGTCGGGGCCGAAGCCGTCGATCAGCCAGCCGTCACCCTTCTTCCACAGGAAGCGGCCGAGCCACTTGGCCGGATTGACCAGCAGGAAGTCGTAGATCTCGTCGAAATACCACTTGTTGAGGAGGAATTTGTAGGCGAGGTCGTGGCGCGCCGCGAGCCGCTTCGGCGTCTCCGGCGAGGCGATGTAGAAGGCCCAGGCGACCGCAAACCCGATCAGCATCATGACGAACGGCGCGAGCTTGACCAGGAGCGGCACCTCGTGGATCTCGTGCAGGATGTGGTTGTCCTCGGAGAGGTAGAGCGCGGTGCGCCAGAACTGCTCGAAATCGTGGCCGATGAAGACACCGGAGAACACGAAACCGCTGACGAGCGCGCCGAGCGCCAGCACCGCCAGCGGCGCCAGCATCACCATCGGCGATTCATGCACATGGCTCATCACGTCGGCATGGGCCCGCGGCTTGCCGTGGAAGGTCATGAAGATCAGCCGCCAGGAATAGAACGACGTCAGCAGCGCCGCCGTCACCGTCAGGACGAAGGCGTAGAAGGCGAAATAATTGTGGCCGGCGAAGGCGGATTCGATGATCGCGTCCTTGGAGAAATAACCGGCCGTCAGCGGGAAGCCGGTCAGCGCCAGCGTGCCGATCACCATCATCCAATAGGTGGTCGGGATGTGGGTCCTAAGCCCGCCCATCTTGCGCATGTCCTGCTCGTCGGACATGGCGTGGATGACCGAGCCGGAGCCGAGGAACAGGAGCGCCTTGAAGAAGGCGTGGGTAAAGAGGTGGAAGATGCCCGCGGCATAGGCGCCGACGCCGATGGCGACGAACATGTAGCCGAGCTGCGAGCAGGTCGAATAGGCGATCACCCGCTTGATGTCGTTCTGCACGAGGCCGACGGTGGCGGCGAAGAACGCCGTCGTCGCGCCGACGAAGGTGACGACGTCGAGCGCCGTCGGCGACAGTTCAAAGACCGGCGACAGCCGCGCCACCATGAAGACCCCGGCCGTCACCATGGTCGCGGCGTGGATCAAAGCGGAGACCGGCGTCGGGCCCTCCATCGCGTCGGGCAGCCAGGTGTGCAAGAGGAACTGCGCCGACTTGCCCATGGCGCCGAGGAAGAGCAAGAGCGAGATCGTGGTCAGCGCGTCGAATTCCCAGGACAGGAACTGGATCTTGGTGTCGACCATGGACGGCGCGTTGGCGAATATGGTCTCGAAGTCGACCGAATTGAACATCACGAAGACGCCGAAAATGCCGAGCGCGAAGCCGAAATCGCCGATCCGGTTGACGATGAACGCCTTGATCGCCGCGGCATTGGCCGAGGGCCGCAGATACCAGAAGCCGATCAGAAGGTAGCTCGCGAGGCCGACGCCCTCCCAGCCGAAGAACATCTGCACCAGATTGTCCGCCGTCACCAGCATCAGCATGGCAAAGGTGAACAGCGACAGATAGGCGAAGAAGCGCGGCCGGTGCGGATCGTGGTGCATGTAGCCGATCGAATAGATATGCACGAGCGCCGAGATCGTGGTCACCACCACCAGCATGACCACGGTCAGCGTGTCGATGCGGAACGCCCAGTCGACCTGAAGCGCGCCCGACGACATCCAGCGCATGACCTCGACCCGGAACGGCTCGACATCGGTGTAGCCGACCGAGAAGAAGGCGATCCAGGACAGCACCGCCGAGACGACGAGCAGGCCCGAGGTGATGTATTCGCTGGCCTTTGCGCCGATCGCGCGGCCGAAAATGCCGGCGATCAGGAAGCCGATCAGCGGAAGGAAGACGATCGCCGAATACATGGTCGGATCAGCCCTTCATCATGTTGATGTCTTCGACCGCGATCGTGCCGCGATTGCGGAAGAAGACGACGAGGATGGCCAGGCCGATCGCCGCCTCGGCGGCGGCCACCGTCAGCACCAGGAGCGCGAACACCTGACCGACCAGATCGCCGAGGAAGGCGGAAAAGGCGACGAGATTGATGTTGACGGACAACAGGATCAGTTCGATCGACATCAGGATGACGATGACGTTCTTGCGGTTGAGGAAGATGCCGAAGACCCCGAGCGTGAACAGGATCGCCGCCACCGTCAGATAATGTCCAAGTCCGATTGCCATTGATCCCCCATCCCTCGCCTTGTGCCGGCGGGTTCAGATGCCCTTGCCCGAATCCACCTTGACGACTTCGATCGCGGTCGCCGGCCCGCGCGCGTTCTGCTCGGCGATCACCTGCCGCTTGACGTTTTCCTTGTGGCGCAGGGTCAACACGATGGCGCCAACCATGGCGACCAGGAGCACCATGCCGGCGGCCTGGAAGAAATAGACGTAGCGGGTGTAGAGAAGCCGGCCGAGCGCCTCGGTATTGGAGGCGATGTCGAGCGGCGGGATCGGCGCCACCGGCTCGGCGGCGACCTCCGGCGAGACGATCCAGACGCCGACCACCATCGCCAGCTCGGCGAGCAGGATGATGCCGATCAGCGCCCCGATCGGCAGATAGTGCAGAAAGCCCTGGCGCAGTTCGACGAAGTCGATGTCGAGCATCATGACGACGAACAGAAACAGCACCGCGACCGCGCCGACATAGACGACGATCAGGATCATCGCCAGGAATTCGGCGCCGAGCAGCACGAACAGCCCCGCCGCATTGAAGAAGGTGAGGATCAGGTAGAGCACCGAATGGACCGGGTTCTTCGCCGCGATCACCATGAACGCCGCGGCGATCATCACGGCGGCGAAAAGATAGAAAAAGGCTGCCTGAAGAATCATGGCGCCGATACCCCCGTCATGTTCGCCCCTTCCCCGTCACCGTCCGGTGTCCGAAAACGCCTGCCCCCGTTTACCCCTAACGGTAAGGCGCGTCGATCTCGATGTTGCGGGCAATCTCCCTTTCCCAGCGATCGCCGTTCTCCAGGAGCTTGTCCTTGGTGTAGTAGAGTTCCTCCCGGGTCTCGGTGGCGAACTCGAAATTCGGCCCCTCGACGATGGCGTCGACCGGGCACGCCTCCTGGCAGAAGCCGCAATAGATGCATTTCACCATGTCGATGTCGTAGCGCGTCGTCCGCCGTGTCCCGTCATTGCGGCGCGGACCGGCCTCGATCGTGATCGCCTGGGCCGGGCAGATCGCCTCGCACAGCTTGCAGGCGATGCAGCGTTCCTCGCCGTTCGGATAGCGCCTGAGCGCGTGCTCGCCGCGGAAGCGCGGGCTGACATGGCCCTTCTCGAAGGGATAGTTGATGGTCGGCTTCGGCTTGAAGAAATAGCGCATGGCCAGAAAGAAGGCCGATACGAATTCCATGAGAAAGATCGATTTGGCTGCCTGGTCGAGTTTCATGGCGCGTCCAATAGCTACGTTCGCATCCCGCTTACATGGAGCCTGAGCCGGCGATGACGGCGCCGAACCAGTATCCCAGCGCCGCAAAGACGGCGATGGTGACGGCAAAGACGACCTGGAACAAACGGTCGAGCCGTCTTTCGGCGGCGCGGTCTTCTTCGGCGGTCGCGAACGTTCTCCTTTCTCTCAGTTTCGCCCGGACGATGCCGGCGACAATTCGGTAGTCGATCAGCCCGATGACGAGCCCGACAAGGGCGCCGACGATGCCGGCAAGCGACAACTGGTCCATGCCAACCTCACGGGGCCCAACCCATTATCTGGAGCACACCGGCCACCACGGCCACCATGGCGAGCGACAACGGCAGAAAAACCTTCCAGCCGAGCCGCATAAGCTGGTCGTAGCGGTAGCGCGGAACCATGGCCTTGACCATGGCGAACATGAAGAAGACGAGGCTGACCTTGAGCACGAACCAGACGACGCCCGGCACCCAGGTAAAGGGCGGGACGTCGAAAGGCGGCAGCCAGCCGCCGAGAAACAGGATCGTCGTCAGCGAGCACATCAGCATGATCGCGACGTACTCGCCGAGCATGAACATCATGTACGGGGTCGAGCCGTATTCGACCATGAAGCCGGCGACGAGTTCGGATTCGGCTTCCGGAAGGTCGAAGGGCGGCCGGTTGGTCTCGGCCAGCGCCGAGATGAAGAAGACGACGAACATCGGAAACAGCGGCAGCCAGAACCAGTCGAGGAAGGCGGCCCAGCCGAAGCCGGCGCCGGTTGCCAGCCCCTCTTCCTGTGCCTTGACGATCTCGGTCAGGTTGAGCGAGCCGACGCACAACAGCACGGTGATGATGACGAAGCCGATCGAGACTTCATACGAGACCATCTGCGCGGCCGAGCGCAGGGCGCCGAGGAAGGGATATTTCGAGTTCGACGCCCAGCCGCCCATGATGATGCCGTAGACGCTGAGCGAGGAGATCGCAAAGAGATAGAGGATGCCGACATTGAGGTCGGCGATCGCCCAGCCCTCGTCGACCGGCACGACGGCCCAGGCGGCGAGCGCCAGCGTCGTGGAGACGAGCGGCGCCAGCAGGAACACGCCCTTATTGGCGCCGTCCGGGATCGTCGGTTCCTTGAAGACGAATTTCAGCATGTCGGCGAAGGATTGGAACAGCCCCCAGGGGCCGACGATGTTGGGGCCGCGGCGGATCTGCACCGCCGCCCAGATCTTGCGGTCGGCATAGAGCACGTAGGCGATGAACAACAGCAGCGCGGCAAGCAGGATCACCGTCTTCCAGACGACGCCCAGATAGAACGGCGAAACACCTACGCCGACGAGATAGTAGAGCACATCCATCCAGTTCATCGCCCCGCCCCGTCACTCCGCCGCTTCGCGCGACCGCGCCGCCGCATCGCTCGCGCATTCGGCCATAATCGCCGAGGCGCGCGCGATCGGATTGGTCATGTAGAAATCCTCGACCGCGGCCGCGAACGGCGCTGTATCGATATCGCCGTCCTTTTGCGCCAGCCGGTGCACATCTTGCGGGTTGCCCGCCGCCGGGCGATCGATCTCGCCCAGATGTGGGTGCGCATCGATCAGCGCACGGCGCAATTCGCCGAGCGTGTCGAAGGGCAACGTCGCGCCGAGTGCATCCGACAACGCGCGCAGGATCGCCCAATCCTCGCGCGCCTCGCCCGGCGGGAAGGTCGCGCGCAGGCCGATCTGCGGCCGCCCTTCGGTGTTGACGTAAAGCCCGCTTTTTTCGGTATAGGCGGCGCCGGGCAGGATGACGTCGGCGCGGTGGGCGCCGCGGTCGCCATGGCTGCCGACATAGACGACGAAGGTCGAGGCCGGGATCGCGGCGACGTCGAATTCGTCGGCACCGAGCAGGATGAGCACGTCGACGCCGCCCGCCGCCATCGCCGCGGCGTCCTTGCCGCCCTCGCTCGGCACGAAGCCGATGTCGAGCCCGCCGACCCGGCTTGCTGCCGTGTGCAGCACGGCATAGCCGTTCCAGTCGTCGGCGACGGCGCCGCAATCAACGGCGATCTTGGCGGCAAGCGAGGCGATTGCCGCGCCGTCGGGCCGGCAGAGCGCCCCCTGCCCGACCATGACGATCGGCCTTTCGGCTTTCTTGAGCACGTCGGCGAAAGCGTTACGCCCCTCGGCGATGTCCTTCAGCGTCTCCGGGCCGGCGCCGAGATAGTCGTGGGTATAGGTGAGTTCGGCCGGGGCGCCGACGAGGCCGAGGCGAAAGTCGAGCATGCGCCAGCGCTTGCGCAGCCGCGTGTTGATGACCGAGGCGTCGAGCCGGGGATTGGCGCCGACGAGCAGCACCGCGTCGGCATCCTCGATGCCGGCAATCGTCGGGTTGAAGATAGTGCTCGCGCGGCCGTCGGCCGGATCGAGTTTCGCGCCGTCCTGGCGGCAGTCGAGACTGGCCGAGCCGAGCTTCTCGACAAGCCCTTTTAAGGCGAACATCTCCTCGACGCTGGCCAGATCGCCGGCGATCGCGCCGACGCTGTCGCCGCCTGCCGCCTTGACCTTTTCGGCGACCGCTGCGAACGCCTGCGGCCAGGAGGCGGCGGTCAGTTTGCCGTCGATCCTGACATAGGGCCGGTCGAGGCGCTGGGTCCGAAGCCCGTCCCAGATGAACCGGCTCTTGTCGGAGATCCACTCCTCGTTCACGAACTCGTTCAGCCGCGGCATGATCCGCATGACTTCGCGGCCGCGGGCATCGACGCGGATCGAGGAGCCGACCGCATCCATGACATCGACGGTCTCGGTCTTGGCCAGTTCCCAGGGCCGTGCGGAGAAGGCGTAGGGCTTCGAGGTCAGAGCGCCGACCGGGCACAGATCGATGATGTTGCCCTGCAGTTCCGAGGTCAGCGCCGCCTCCAGATAGGTGGTGATCTCGGCGTCCTCGCCGCGGCCGGTCATGCCGATCTCGGGAATGCCGGCGACTTCGGTGATGAACCGCATGCAGCGGGTGCAGTGGATGCACCGGGTCATCACCGTCTTGACCAGCGGCCCCATATTCTTGTCTTCGACGGCGCGCTTGTTCTCCGCATAGCGCGAGCCGTCAATGCCGTAGGCCATGGCCTGGTCCTGCAGGTCGCACTCGCCGCCCTGGTCGCAGATCGGACAGTCGAGCGGATGGTTGATCAAGAGGAATTCCATCGCCCCTTCGCGGGCGTGCTTGACCATCGGCGATTTCGTCGACACTTCGGGCGGCTCGCCCTCCGGTCCGGGGCGAAGGTCTCTGACCGCCATTGCGCACGAGGTCATCGGCTTCGGGATGCCCTTCACCTCGACCAGGCACATGCGGCAATTGCCGGCGATCGACAGCCGCTCATGGAAGCAGAAGCGCGGGATCTCGCCGCCGGCCTCCTCACACGCCTGCAGGAGCGTGTAGTCCGGCGGGACCTCGACTTCCTTGCCGTCGACGTTGACCTTGATCATCTGGTCTCAGACCTTCTCTTCCAGCCGCTCGATGCGCCGCCGCAATTCCGCAATTTCCTCGCTCACCGTGTCGTGGCGGACATTGGCGTGCATCGCGATACCGGAGGCGGCATACAAGGTTTCGTGCACCTCATCCATGCGCTTATCGATACTCTTTAACCACTCGACATGCTCACGAAGGGTAACGCCCTGTTCTTGCTGGTTCGCCCGGATTTCCCGCAGCAGTTTCAGGATCACATTTTCCGGTTCGTCGCTCATCGAGATATCCTTGACATCACTTTGGCACCTGCCCAAGCTTCTCTTTGAGAGTCCTATTCAGGTTCTGTATCGGCTCCAAGTCTTCCAGCCGTTTGGTCAATTTAAAAGTGATACTTTGTCCCTCAGCCATTCGTACCAATGTTCCAGCCTCACCCTCCGCGACTTGCCCTTTTGACCAAAGGCCAAATATCAACGATGCCGGCTGCACGCCGAGACATAGAAGAAAACTATATTTTCTATCCAGGCGTATGTGATTGAATTGAAATGCTCCGCCTTTGTCTTCCGAGGCAGTCTTTACTTCGAGTTTATTCCCAAAAATTTCAATATCCCATTCGCAATTTCTGGACGGAGCTTTGATTACATCTATCCCATTTACGCGAACATATCGAGCGACAAATTCTTCGCCAATATCTCCTCGATTTGTATTGGCAACATTTCTAAACGGTTCCAACGGTGCCCCGATCCATTTCGACGATGGCGAATTTTCCCTAATCACTTCAAGCATGATCTGAACCGGATCTCTATTACTCATGTTTTTTTCCAGATTTGAGATTTCGATCTCGGTTTCCAGAAAACAATGAAGTAAGAATGGTTTTTTCTGGCATGGACCTGTCGGACAACCCTGCTAACGCCTGGCTTGTTGTTTCGCATCACCACAAATAAATCTTCTGTATTGAAACCAATTTTTTCACAAGAATTGATGATCTCGACATGTGTTAAACGTTGCCGATTTGAGCAGACTTCATCCTGGCATTTCACGATATAAACGCCACCAAATCTAAGAACTCTGTAAGCTTCGGCGGCCGAATCAATATACAGCTCAACAACCGCTTCGTGATATTTGTTCCCGGTTCGGTTTCCGGTTACATTATTTCTGTAGTAGGACTCAAAAGGATGATGTACCGAATGGGCACTGCCGCCCGGCGTATGCATATACGGCGGGTCAAAGACTACACAATCTATTTCACTATCGCCATAAGGGAGATCCCGAGCATCGATTCCCTCAGCAATGTCAGTTGCAAGAACATTATAATAACCATCTGGTATTTTTCGCCAGAATACCCCTTTTCCAAATGTAACATCTGCAACAATACTATCCTTTTTAACATATAAATCGAGGATACGCGGGAAAATGCTATCATTACGCTCGGCATATGCACTATAAATTAGATTATTTGTTGCAACGCCATTTGCAACCTTGCGCTGCTTAGTTTTCCGCCGACCCGATGCATTCTGTGAACGCAAATCCATAATGATCACTCCGCCGCCACCAGCCGGCCGCCGGAACTGTTGCGGGAATAGTCGTCGATGCGCTCCTCGATGACGGGGCGGAAATGCCGGATCAGCCCCTGAACCGGCCACGCCGCCGCATCGCCGAGCGCGCAGATCGTGTGTCCTTCGATCTGCTTGGAGACCTCGAACAGGAGGTCGATCTCGCTCTTGCTGGCGCGGCCTTCGGCCATCCGCGTCACCACCCGCCACATCCAGCCGGTGCCCTCGCGGCATGGCGTGCACTGGCCGCAGCTTTCGTGCTTATAGAAATAGGCGAGCCGCGCGATCGCCCGGATGATGTCGGTCGACTTGTCCATGACGATGACGGCTGCGGTGCCGAGCCCCGACTGCAGCCCGCGCAGGCAGTCGAAATCCATCGTCATCTCGTCGCAGCCGGTCGCCGGCACGCACGGCACCGACGAGCCGCCGGGGATGACGGCGAGCAGATTGTCCCAGCCGCCGCGAATGCCGCCGCAATGCTTGTCGATCAGTTCGCGGAAGGGAATGCCCATCTCCTCTTCCACCGTGCACGGCCGGTTGACGTGGCCGGAGACGCAAAAGAGTTTTGTTCCGGTGTTGTTGGGCCTGCCGAGGCCGGCGAACCAGCTTCCGCCGCGGCGCAGGATCTCTGGGATTACCGCAATGGATTCAACGTTGTTGACGGTGGTCGGGCAGCCGAATAGACCGACCGAGGCCGGGAATGGCGGCTTCAGCCGCGGCTGGCCCTTCTTGCCCTCCAGGCTTTCCAGCATCGCCGACTCTTCGCCGCAGATATAGGCGCCGGCGCCGTGGTGGACGTAGAGGTCGAAATCCCAGCCGTGAACATTGTCCTTGCCGACGAGCCGCGCCTCATAGGCCTCGTCGATCGCCGCCTGCAGCCGCTCGCGCTCGCGGATGAACTCGCCGCGGACATAGATGTAGCTGGTGTGCGCCCCCATGGCGAAGGAGGCGAGCAGCGCGCCCTCGACCAGATGATGCGGATCGTGGCGCATGATCTCCCGGTCCTTGCAGGTGCCGGGCTCGGATTCATCGGCATTGACGACGAGGTAATGGGGCCGGCCGTCGGACTGCTTGGGCATGAACGACCATTTGAGGCCGGTCGGGAAGCCCGCGCCGCCGCGCCCGCGCAGGCCCGATTCCTTGACCTCATTGACGATCCAGTCGCGCCCCTTGTCGATCAGCTCCTTGGTGCCGGACCACGACCCGCGCCGGCGCGCGCCTTCCAGGCCCCAATCGTGAAAGCCGTAGAGATTGGTGAAGATGCGGTCTTTGTCGGAAAGCATGCGTCAGACCCCGCTCCTCATTCCTGGCTCGACGGCACGTCGCCGGCATCGACGCGCCTGGAGAAATCGGTATCGCCGCCCTCGGCGAGCACCTTCGCCTGATCGACCCATTTTTCCCGGTCAATCCGACCCTTGAACTTCAAATAGCCGTCGATCCAGGCCTTGTTTTCCTCGGTCCACGCCGCGATCTGGCCGAAATGGAAGATGCCGAGGCCGTTCAAAATGTCTTCGATCTTCGGCCCGACCCCGCCGATGCACTTCAAATCGTCGGCGATGCCGCCGGCCGGCTCGGACAGCATGTCGGGCTTGGTGCCGGCGGCGTCGGCGCGCTCTTCCGGCGAAAGCTCGGCGTCTTCTGCCGGCGCCGGCGCCTTCGCCTCGGCCGGTGCAGGCTCGGCCGCCTTTTCGGACATTACGGCCGCCGCCATGCTGCCGTCATAGAGTGCCGGATCGGTCAGCGACGTCGGCCCGCCTTCCGGACAGGCGAACTGGCGGTCGATCTGCGGGCCGGGTTTGGGTGTCTTGCCCGCCGCGAACGCATCGAGCACTGCCCTGAAACTGTCCGGCGTCAGATCCTCATAGGTGTCCTTGCCGACCTGCACCATCGGCGCATTGACGCAGGCGCCCAGACATTCGACCTCCTCCCAGGAGAAATCGCCGTTGCCGGACAGCTCATGGGCGTGTTCGGCGATCCGCTTCCTGCAGATCTTGATGATCTCCTCGGCGCCACGCAGCATGCACGGCGTGGTGCCGCAGACCTGGACATGGGCCTTGGCGCCGACCGGGCGAAGCTGGAACATGGTGTAGAAGGTGGCGACCTCCAGCACCCGGATCGGCGGCATCGACAGGAATTCGGCGACGTGTTCGATCGCCGCCCTGCTCACCCAGCCTTCCTGCTCCTGGGCCCGCCACAGCAGCGGGATCACCGCGCTCTGGCGCCGGTCGGCCGGATATTTCAGAAGCTGCTGCTCGGCCCATGCCAAGTTCTCCGCGGTAAAGGCGAAGCTTTCGGGCTGCTCGTCGTGGAGGCGGCGGACACTCATCGAATGCGACCCGCTTTGTTCTTGATATTCAAAACTCTCCGAAAAGGCACATAGAGTGCTGCCATCACTCCGCCTCCGTGAAAACATCTTGAGCGTTTATCGTGATCCCCGGCGGGGAAAGTCGAATATCGCCCGAGGTTACAAATGTCGTTTCGATCGGTCCGGCATCGGTACGCCGGTGATGCACGAGATAGTCCCGGCTCTCATAAACGATGAGATAGTGCACCACCGAATCGATCGCGAAATAGTCACGCATCTTCTCGTGGACATCCCGATTTTCGCTCGACGGCGAAACGATCTCCACGATAATGACCGGCTTGTCCGCCATGCTGGACTCGGGATCGAGCGTTCCGCAATCGACCAGGGCATCGGGAAGTCGAAAGTTCGTCGCATCGCAATAAACACCGACACCGTCCGTCAACGCGGTACAATTCACACCGGCCCTGCGGATAGCATCGCGCAAGGCGTTGACCGCGCGCAGCTTGGCGAGGTTATGTCGAATAGTGTCGCGGCCCATGGCGACCACCATGCCATCGATCAGTTCGAACCGCGCATCGTCACCTTCCGCGCCCCACCAGCGGATAAATTCGTCGACAGACAAGCGTTTTTTCGGCAGCGCGCCCATCCTACCGGTCGACCTCCCCGAACACGACATCGAGCGAGCCGAGAATGGCGGCGACGTCGGCCAGCATGTGGCCCTTGCTGAGGAAGTCCATCGCCGACAAATGCACAAATCCCGGCGCACGGATCTTGCAGCGATAGGGCTTGTTGGTGCCGTCGGAGACCAGATAGACGCCGAACTCGCCCTTCGGCGCCTCAACGGCGGCATAGACCTCGCCGGCGGGCACGTGCAGCCCCTCGGTGTAGAGCTTGAAGTGGTGGATGTGCGCCTCCATCGAGCGCTTCATCTCGCCGCGGCGCGGCGGCGCCACCTTGGCGTCGGTGGACATCACCGGCCCGCCGCCGTCATCGGCGCGGAGTTTCTCGATGCACTGGCGCATGATCCGCACCGACTGGCGCATCTCCTCCATGCGGATCAGATAGCGGTCGTAGCAGTCGCCGTTCTTGCCGATCGGAATGTCGAAATCCATTTCGTCATAGCATTCATAGGGCTGGCTCTTGCGCAGATCCCACGGCGCGCCGGAGCCGCGCACCATGACCCCGGAAAAGCCCCAGGCCCAGGCGTCGTCGAGACTGACCACGCCGATATCGACGTTGCGCTGCTTGAAGATGCGGTTTTCGGTCAACAGCCCCTCGATGTCATCGCAGACCTTGAGGAACGGATCGCAGAAATCTGAGATGTCGTCGATCAGATCGTCGGGCAGGTCCTGGTGCACACCGCCGGGGCGGAAGAACGCCGCATGCATGCGCGCGCCTGAGGCCCGCTCATAGAAGACCATCAGCTTCTCGCGTTCCTCATAGCCCCAGAGCGGCGGCGTTAATGCACCAACATCGAGGGCTTGTGATGTAACGTTGAGAAGGTGGTTCAGGATACGGCCGATCTCGCAGAAAAGCACCCGGACCAGTTGTCCGCGGCGCGGCACCGCGATGCCGGCGAGCCTTTCGACCGCCAGGCAGAAGGCGTGCTCCTGGTTCATCGGCGCGACGTAGTCGAGGCGGTCGAAATAGGGGATCGCCTGCAGATAGGTCTTGTGCTCGATCAGCTTCTCGGTGCCGCGGTGCAAGAGCCCGATATGCGGGTCGGCGCGCTCCACCACCTCGCCGTCGAGTTCCAGGATCAGCCGCAGCACGCCGTGCGCGGACGGATGCTGCGGGCCGAAATTGACCTGAAAATTGCGAAGCTCCGCCTCAGCCACGTCCCTGCCTCATCCCTCAAGTGCCGGCGTCGCGCCGACGCTGCCTGTCCGCCACACGGGCGTCGAAACTGTTCCCGGCCGCAACGGCGCGCTCATGTGGCGTCCGCCTCGCCTGTGTTGCTCTTGACGAAATAGTCGATGACCTGCTGCTCGGTCATCATCCGCGTCTCGTTGGCAAACGCGTAATTCTCCGGCTTCTTGTCGACAAAGACCTGCAGGCCGAAATCGAAGGCCTCGGCGCCGTCGAGCGTCCCCATCGCGATTTCGTAGGTTCCCGCTTCGCGCAGCCGGTAGAACAGCGCACTGCCGCAGGATGTGCAAAATCCGCGTTCGGCCCATTCCGAGGTCTGGATCACGCCGACCTGGTCCTCGTTCTCGAAACGGACATCGGTGCCGCAGTGGACCCCGAAGAACGGCCCGCCCGTCCAACGCCGGCACATGCCGCAATGGCAAACGTTGAATTTCGGCCGCTCAGGCACGGCGGTGAACCGCACGGCGCCGCACAGACAACTGCCGTTCATCCGCTCCGCCATTTGTCAGCCTCCCGCCTTCTCGTCGCCGGGCAGGACGTAGTCGGGCCCTTCCCAGGGCGACAGGAAGTCGAAATTGCGGAATTCCTGGGTCAGCCGCACCGGCTCGTAGACGACCCGCTTCAGCTCGTCGTCGTAGCGCACCTCGACGAAGCCGGTAAGCGGGAAGTCCTTGCGCAACGGATGCCCCTCGAAGCCGTAATCGGTGAGCAGGCGGCGCAGATCGGGATGGCCGGTGAAGAGCACGCCGTAGAGATCGTAGGCCTCGCGCTCGAACCAATGGGCGCCCGGAAAGATCGGCGTGATCGAGGGCACCGGCGTCTCCTCGTCGGTCGCCACCTTGAGGCGTATCCGCTGGTTCTGCTGCGGCGACAGCAAATGGTAGACGATCTCGAAGCGCCGCTCGCGGCCCGGATAGTCGGCGCCGGAAAGGTCGGTGAAGCAGATGAACAGGCAATTGGCGTCATCGCGCAGGAAGCGGACCACCGGAACGATCTCGGCCGCCGGCACGGTGACGGTCAGCTGGCCGAAATCGACGCTCCAGCCGTCGATCTTGTCGCCGAGCCGCGCTGCGATGTGATCGCCGAGGTCGTTGAGCGCCTCATCCATACGCTGACACTCCCTCGCCTACCGCTCGATCGTGCCGGTGCGGCGGATTTTCTGTTGCAGCAGGAGGACGCCGTAGAGCAGCGCCTCGGCCGTCGGCGGACAGCCCGGAACGTAGATGTCGACCGGCACCACCCGGTCGCAGCCGCGCACCACCGAATAGGAATAGTGGTAATAGCCGCCGCCATTGGCGCAAGAGCCCATCGAGATCACGTAGCGCGGCTCCGGCATCTGGTCGTAGACCTTGCGGAAGGCCGGCGCCATCTTGTTGGTCAGCGTACCGGCGACGATGATCACGTCGGACTGGCGCGGACTGGCGCGCGGGGCAAAACCGAAGCGCTCGAAGTCGTAGCGCGGCATCGCCCCCTGGATCATCTCGACCGCACAGCAGGCGAGCCCGAACGTCATCCACATCAGCGAGCCGGTGCGCGCCCAGTTGATCAGCTCATCGGTGGCGGTGACGACGAAACCCTTGTCGGCGAGCTGGTCGTTGACCTCCAGGAAGTACGGATCGTCGGCGCCGGCGGGTCGGCCGGTCGCGGGATCGATGAGGCCCTTCGGCGTGGGCGCGACGAGCGTGCCGGTGCGGTCGCTCAATCCCATTCAAGCGCTCCCTTCTTCCATTCATAGATGAAGCCGATCGTCAGAATGGCAAGGAAGACCATCATCGACCAGAAGCCGAACCAGCCGAGATCGCCGAAGGCGACGGCCCATGGAAACAGGAACGCCACTTCGAGGTCGAAGATGATGAACAGGATGGCGACAAGGTAGAAGCGCACGTCGAATGTCATGCGCGCGTCGTCGAAGGCGTTGAAGCCGCATTCATAGGCCGACAGCTTTTCCGGGTCGGGCTTGGAATAGGCGACGAGGAACGGCGCCACCAGCAACACGACGGCAATCACTGCCGAAATCGCGATGAAGATGACGACCGGGAGATAGTCTGCAAGGAGTTCGGTCATTACGCTCTGCGATCCTCCAGCCCCGGCGTGGCGGCCGGCGATTCGGATCGGGCGACCCTGCCGGCGCCGGAAACGCCCCTGTCGAGCACCCGATGATCGGGCCTTTCGCCCCGCCGCGGGACGTGCGCAAACGGCGCGGCGCCCAGCCACAGTGAGGCTTAGCCCAGCACGCCGGACGTGGCAAGGGGTTAGGCGGTGTATCGGACCGGTCGGCGGGGGCGGTGTGGATTCGGCCCGGCTCGTGCCTCGCGGCGCCCTTGCGGGCCATTGCCCGGCCGCCATCCCTCGCCCTGTTTCGGCACCTAGCTGCCGATCTCGTCGAGACGGTAGGGCGTCGTCTGGTAGACCTCGTTGATCCAGTTGCCGAACAGCAGGTGGGCGTGGCTGCGCCAGCGGTTCTCCGGCGTCAGGTGCGGATTGTCCTGCGGGAAATAATGGTGCGGCACGTCGATTTCGATTTCGGCCTCGACATCGCGCCAATACTCCTCGGCGAGCGAGCTGGAATCATATTCGATGTGATTGAACATATAGAGGAAATTGTGCGCCGGATCGTTGATCAGGCAGGGTCCGGTCTCGTCCGCCTCCATCAGCAATTCGAGCCCGGCATGCTCCGGCATATCGGCGACCCGAACCTCGGTCCAGCGCGACACCGGCACCGAGAAATCGTCGGAAAACCCGCGCAGATAGGGTGACGAGGGATTGAGGTTGCGGTGCCGGTAGACGCCGAACGCCTTTTTCGGCAGCGGGTATTTCGGCACCCCGTGGAAATGGTGCAGCGCCGCCTGTGCCCCCCAGCAGATGCCGAAGCTCGAATGGATGTGGCTCTGGGTCCACTCGAAGATCGCCGCCAGCTCCTCCCAATAGTTGACCTCTTCGAAGTCGAGCAGTTCGATCGGCGCGCCGGTGACGATGAAGCCGTCGAACTTGCGGTCCTTGATCTCCTCCCAGTCCTGGTAAAAGGCGAGCATATGCGACGCCGGCGTGTTTTTCGGCGTATGCCCGGTGATCTTGACCAGGGTGAACTCCACCTGCAGCGGCGTCGCCCCGACCAGCCGGGCGAACTGGGTCTCGGTGCGCACCTTGTTCGGCATCAGGTTCAAAAGCGCGATCTGCAGCGGCCTTATGTCCTGGTGGATGGCAGTGTCCTCTGTCATCACCATGACGCCTTCCTGGACCAGCGTTTTGTGGGCCGGAAGGTTATTGGGGATCTTGATCGGCATGGCGATGACTCCTGACGCACCGCGTCCGCGGTTGCGTGACGATACTGAACATTCCGCTATTGATTAATCGCCCGCCGCCGCGACGGCAACCGGTGCGCTGCCGCGCCGGGCGATCGCCAGGTCGATGAGGTCGAGGAAATCGCGCTCATCGCGCACCGCCTCGATCTCGTCGGCGTCGACGACATAGCCGTAACGGGCGGCGATTTCCTCATAGAGCGGTATCCGGTGGTGGACGAGCCGCTCGAACGCCCACACCGCGAACGCATCCGGGTCGACTGCCGCATCGTCGAGGATCGCCGCCTGCCGCTTGAACGCGGCCCAGCTCTCGGCCAGGAATTGCGGCTGGTAGTAGATCGGCTTCGGGTCGGCCTTGAAACGCTCGACGAGTTCGGCCGCATGTTCGGCGGTGCCGCGCAGATAGAGGATCAGCGTTGTTTCGGCGAGCACCGAAAGCACCGGGTCGCCCGGATCGTGCGGATTGACGATCTCGCACAGCGAGCCGCCGGAATCGCAGACGAAATGGCGATAGCCGTAGATGTCGTTGGCCTTGGCGATGAACTCGGGCACATCCGTGAGCGCTGCGATCTCGGCGCTGCGGTGCTGCTCCTGGCGCCGGCAATACTCCGCAAACGGCAGCCCACCCTTCTCCGGATTTCCCGGCTTGCCGAGATAGGTCGACAGCGGTTCGAGATTGTCGAAGGTGATGTTGGAACAGATGTAGATCGAATCCGAAATAAGAAGGTCGCGCAGGAACGGATTCTTCATCGCCTCGCGCTTGAAATTGTCGACGATGTGCTCGCCCATATAGCGGGTGCCGATGCGGTAATCGACCGAATAGTGGAACCACCCTTCGTGCTGCAGGATCGAGGCAACCGTGGTCTTGCCGACACCGGACATGCCGAACACGGTGACCGCCTTGCGGTCCCAGTCGCGGAAGTCATCGCTCGATGAAAACAACATGGCGGCCCGATTCTTTCCCACGCGAAAACCGGATGATGCCGGAAGGTTTCGGTTCGGGAAAGCCCACGGCTACGTTTTCCACGCCCGCCCGCGCCTCACCCCTCCCCGGCGATCAGGCGTGCGGCGGCGGCGCGCGCTTCCTCGGTGATCGTCGCCCCGGCCAGCATGCGGGCGATTTCCTCACGCCGGTGGTCGCCGGCGACCGTCTCGACGGCGGTCTCGACCCGGTCGCCGTCGCGGTGGTCCACCTTGGCAATGCACAGATGATGGTCGGCGCGGGCCGCCACCTGCGGCGCGTGGGTCACCGACAGCACCTGCACCGTCTCCGACAACCGCTGAAGCCGCCGGCCGATCGCCGCGGCGACGGCGCCGCCGATCCCGGTGTCGATTTCGTCGAACACCAGCGTCGGCGCCGAGCCCTTGTCGGCCAGCGCCACCTTCAACGCCAGCAGGAAGCGGGCGAGTTCGCCGCCCGACGCGACCTTGACGATCGGCCCCGGCCGGGTGCCGGGATTTGTCCGCACCCAGAATTCGACCGCATCTATTCCTTCAGAAGTGTTTGTCGCCGCCGGTTCGATGTCGACGGTGAATTCGGCCCGGTCGAGTTTCAACGCCGGCAGTTCGCCGTTGACAATAGCGCGCAGCGCTCGCGCCACCGCCCTGCGCTCCTGGCTGAGCGCCGCCGCCTTTTGCCTGTAGTCGGCGCGCGCCGCTTCGAGCGCCGTCTCCAGCGCCTTCAGATGTGTTTCGCCGGCATCGATATCGGCAAGCGCGGTGCGGAACTTTTCCCGCAGATCCGGGAGGTCGTCGACCGCAACCTTGTGCTTGCGCGCCGCGGCGCGCAGGGCAAAGAGCCGCTCCTCGGTGCGCTCCAACTCGGTCGGGTCGAACGCCGCCCGGCGCAGCGCCTCTTCGAGCGCCGTGCGCGCCTCTTCAAGCCCCTCAAGGCCGCGGTCGAGCGCGGCAATCGCCGCCTCGGTCAGTTCCGGCGCCTCGCCGGATTTCCGCTCCAGCCGGCGCAAAACCCCGGCCAGCGTCGGGATCGGCGACGCCGACCCGTTCAGGGTCTCGAACGCATCGTCGAGATCGCCAACGATCTTTTCCGCATTCATCATCAATTGCCGGCGGTCGGCCAGCGCCACCTCCTCGCCGGCCACCGGCTCGAGCCGGTCGAGCTCGTCGAGCGCGTCGCGCAAGAATTCCGTTTCCCGCGCCGCCTCCGCCATGCGCCGGCGATACGCCGCACACTGTTCGGCCGCGTCGCGTTCCGCCCGCCAGGCCGCGCCGACAGAAGCGACCTGCGCCTCAAGGCCGCCGAACGCGTCGAGCAGGCGGCGATGGGCGGCGGCATCGATCAGCGCCCGGTCCGCGTGCTGGCCGTGGATTTCGACGAGGCCGGCGCCGACCGCGTGCAGAAGGTTGACGCCGACCGGCTGGTCGTTGATGAAGGCGCGGCTGCGGCCGTCGGCGGCCTGCACCCGGCGCAGGATCAGCGTGTCGCCGGCATCGATGTCATTGTCCGCAAGCAGCGCCGCGACCGGGTGGTTGGCATCGAGATGGAATTCGGCCGTGACCTGGCCGCGCTCGGCGCCATGGCGCACCAGCGCCGCATCGCCGCGCGCACCCAGCGCCAGCGCCAGCGCATCGAGCAGGATCGATTTGCCGGCGCCGGTCTCGCCGGTAAGCACCGTCAGCCCTGTGGAAAAGTCCAGATCGAGCCGCTCGATCAGAACGATGTCGCGGATCGACAGGGCGGCGAGCATGCGCCCCCCGTTACAGCCTGGTAAGGCCGGTCTTGCGCAGCGCCCGCGAAATCCAGGAACTCTTGTCTTCGCGCGGCTCAAGCCCGCCGGTCTGCAACAGCACGTAGGCGTCCCGATACCATTTGCTGTCCGGGAAATTGTGGCCCAGAACCGCCGCTGCGGTCTGCGCCTCGTTGACGACGCCGAGCGCCATATAGGCTTCCGTCAGGCGCATCAGCGCCTCTTCCACGTGCCGGGTCGTCTGGTGTTCGGTAATGACTTCGCGGAACCTGTTGATGGCGCCGACATAGTTGCGCCGTTCCAGATAGTAGCGGCCGATCTGCATCACCTTGCCGGCGAGCTGGTCGCGGGTCACCCGGATCTTCAGCCGCGAATCTTCGGCGTATTCCGATTCCGGAAACTGCGTCACCACCTCGTTGAACGCCGCCAGCGCCCGCTCCGTGCGTTCCTGGTCGCGCGACACGTCCTGCATCTGGTTCAGATAGGACTGGCCGATCAGGTAATAGGCATAGGCCGCATCGGGGCTCGAGGGATGCAGGGTGACGAAGCGCCGGCCGGCCTGGATGGCGGTGTCGTAGTCGCCGGCCTCGTAGCTGGTGAAGGTGATCATCACCAGCGATTTCTTCGCCCATTTCGAATAGGGGTGACTGCGGTCGACCTCCTCGAACTTCGACGACGCGGCGCTGTAGCGGCCGCGATTGGCCAGCGCGAGGCCATCATTATAGAGCTTGTCCGCCGGCTCGACGCTGATCGTATCGTCGTCGTCATCCTTCGATGCGCAACCGGCGACCCCGAGCGCGAGCGCCAGCCCGACGGCGGCGCCGATCATCCGAAGGCCACGAAGCAAGGAACCATTGTCGGCAAGGCTCGACTTACGCAGATACACACTGTCCGTCATCAGGAAGGTCCGAAGCGTTGAACGAATTCGCTGGCGGCCGCATGCGTCCCGACATGCCGCCGAAGTAGCCGTTTTTTAACCTAAACAACACGCTGCCGCCACTCTCGTGACCGATTCATTCGGCTTTTTTGTGGCGCACCGTTAACGATGTCTGAGGATTGCCGGAAAACCGGGATCGGAAGAGATCAGGAAACGTCGGCGGCAAACGCCGGCGCGCCTAGGCCGATCGAAAGGTCGGCATGGCCGACTTCGCGGCGCGCGGCCGGGGTGACGTAGGTCCAGGCCTCCGGATCGGCGACGAGCGCCTTGACCATCGCGAAGTTCAACCGGTGGCCGCCGCGATAGGAGCGGTAGCAGCCGAGGATCGGCGCCCCGAGCAGCGACAGATCGCCGACCGCGTCGAGCGCCTTGTGGCGGACGAACTCGTCCGGCCAGCGCAGGCCTTCCGGGTTGAGGATGCGGTCTTCGGCAAGCACCACCGTGTTTTCCAGCGACGAGCCGAGCGCATAGCCCGCGGCCCAGAGCTTCTCCACTTCGCTTAAGAAACCGAAAGTGCGCGCCCGGGCGAGGTCGCGCCGGAAGTTCGCCGGCGAGAGATCGCCGACATAGCGCTGGCGGCCGATGGACTTGCTGGTGAAATCGATCTCGACCTCGAGGCGGAAGCCGTCATAGGGCCGCAACTCGCCAAACGCCAAATCCTCTTCGACACGGACGGGCTTGAGGATCTTGATGAACCGCCTGGGCGCGCGCGACGTCGTCAGCCGCACCCCGTCGATCGCCTCGACGAAGCCGGCCGCGCTGCCGTCGAGCACCGGCACTTCCCGGCCGTCGATTTCGACGATCGCGTTGTCGATGCCAAGTCCAGCAAAGGCGGCAAGCAGATGCTCGACGGTGGCCACGCAGATCCCGGACATGTCGCCGAGCACGGTCGCCAGCGCCGTCGGCGAGACGCTCATGTGGTCGGCGCGGAGTTCCGTCTCGCGCCCCGTATCGGGATCGGAAACGATGAAGACGATACCGGTATTGGGATCGCCGGGTGAGATCGTCATCTCGGCCGGTCTGCCACTATGCACACCGATTCCCGAAAGCGTGATGCAATCGCGAATCGTCGTCTGGAAACCGGTCTTGTAGCCGATCATGCGCGATCCCTATTGTTAAGACACTACCCCCGGAAGACTGCGCATTCTTACTTTTCAACAGCGCCGCAGAACCGGTCTACTCATCGGTCCGCCGCGAATCGGTTGTATTGTGGCGCGCAGCCCCAATCGCGGCAACATTATGCGCCCGCACCTTCAATGCCAAATCACGCTTTTTTACGAACTGTTACCGAAGGATCGCCCGATTACCGCAGCGCAGCATAAGGATCTTACGAAAATGCGAAAGCCCCGGGCCGGGTGCGCCGGTCCGGGGCTTTCATGGCCGGTGCCGGAAACCGCGGTCAGTTCACCTGGCGGCGCAGGAAGGCCGGGATTTCAAGCTGGTCCTCGTCGAGCGCGGGACGTTTCGGCACGGCGCGGCCGTGCGGGTCGAGATCGCCCTTGCGCGGTTGATAGAGCGCTTCATTGCCGGCCTGGCTCGGTGCCGGCGGCCGCTTCGGCAGGCGCGGCTTCTCGGCCTGACGGTCCGGCTCGGGCGCCGCCCTCGCCTCGGCGGGTCGCGCCGCCGCCTCCGGGCGCCTTTGCGCGGCTGCCGGCGCCGCTTCGCGGGCGGCGGGACGCGGCCGCTTCACCGGCTCCCGGTGCTGCTGCCGTTCCTCGGCCGGCTCCTCGCGACGCCCGAGGCCGACATGCGCCAGCCGCCGCAGGATGCCGATCGGCCCGCGGTCGTCGATCTCGTCGTGCGCGTCGCGGCCGGGGCGATCGTCGCCCGCCCCCGCCTCGGTCTTGCGGCGCAATTCGCGCTGGGCGACCGCCGGGAAATCATCGACCTGCGGCATGCGCGGCGCCGCCCGTTCGGCGGTGACCACCTCCGGCGGGATGAACACTTTCGGCGCCGGTTCCGCGTCGGCTGCGGCCGGCGCGACCGGTTCGTCCTCGATTTCCGGCTCCGGCCCGGCAAACGCGGCCGCATCGGGCACGTAGCGCTCGATCGTCACCTCCGGGTCCTCGGCGACGTGCTCGATCGCCGGTTCCGGGATCTTCAGTTCCGCCTCGATTTCCGCTTCCGCGGTCTCCGCCGCAGGTACCGCCGGCGCGACCGGTTCGGCCGGCTTGTTGCGGCTCGCCGAGATCGCGTTCAGCCGGTCGGCCAGCGCGCTGGTGCGCGCCGCCACGGTCTCGCCGTCGATCTCGACTTCAGCGTCGATGCCGGTGGCCACCACCGAGACGCGGACGATGCCGTCGAGTGAATCATCGAAGGTCGCACCGAGGATGATATTGGCATCCGGATCGACCTCCTCGCGGATCCGGGTCGCCGACTCGTCGACCTCGAACAGCGTCAGATCATTGCCGCCGGTGATCGAGATCAAGAGGCCGCGGGCGCCGCGCATCGACACCTCGTCGAGCAGCGGATTGGCGATCGCCGCCTCGGCCGCCTGGATCGCCCGCTTCTCGCCGGACGCCTCGCCGGTGCCCATCATCGCCTTGCCCATGCCGCGCATGATCGAGCGGACATCGGCGAAGTCGAGATTGATCAGCCCTTCCTTGACCATCAGATCGGTGATGCAGGCAACGCCCGAATAGAGCACCTGGTCGGCGAGCGCGAAGGCGTCGGCGAAGGTGGTCTTCTCATTGGCCACGCGAAACAGGTTCTGGTTGGGAATGACGATCAGCGTATCGACCGTTTTCTGCAGTTCGATAATGCCGGAATCGGCCACCCGCATGCGCCTTGCGCCCTCGAAGTGGAACGGTTTGGTCACCACGCCGACGGTGAGAATGCCGAGTTCCCGCGCCGCCTTGGCGATCACCGGCGCCGCACCGGTGCCGGTGCCGCCGCCCATGCCGGCGGTGATGAACACCATGTGAGCGCCGCTCAGATGGTCGTTGATCTCGTCGATCACCTCCTCGGCGGCCGCGCAGCCGACCTCCGGCTGCGAACCGGCGCCGAGCCCTTCGGTGACCGCGATACCCATCTGCACGACGCGCTCGCTCTTGGACATCAGAAGCGCCTGCGCATCGGTATTGGCGACGACGAAGTCGACTCCGTCGAGACCGGTTTCGATCATGTTGTTGACGGCGTTGCCGCCGGCTCCGCCGACGCCGAAGACGGTAATCCGCGGCTTCAGCTCCTTGACGTCGGGCATCTGCAGGTTGATGGTCATTGGCACCCTCATGAGTTCCTGTGCCGACCGCATTGAAGGTCCGGCATCGATTGTCGTTTCACGACCGCCGGGATGCGGTCCGCGGTATTACAGACGCCTCGTCTATTCGTTCGGATCAGAAACTTTCTCTTATCCATTGTCCGACCCTTGCCAGATAGCTGCCGGTGCCGGTCAAAAGCCGGCGCGGCCGTTTCATCTCGAAGTGCTCGATCTGGGCGACCTGCGGATAGATCAACAGGCCGACCACCCCCCCGAAAGCGGGTCCCTTGGCCGCCTCCGGCAGCCCGGTAACCCCGAGCGGCCGCCCCAGCCGCACATTGCGCGCAACGATCCGCCGCGCCACCTCCGACAGGCCGCTGAGCTGGCTGGCGCCGCCCGTCAGCACCAGCCGGCGGCCGACCAGGGAGGCAAATCCGCTCGCCGACAGCCGGTCGCGCACCAGTTCGAGGATTTCCTCGACCCGCGGCCGGATGATCCGTGTCAGCGTCGTTCGCGGCACGTGGTTGGGCACGTCGCGGTCGTCCTCGCCGACCGGCGGCACGGTCAGGATATCGCGCTCATCGGCGGCGCTCGGCAGCGCCGATCCGTAAAGCGTCTTGATCCGCTCCGCATCGGCCAGCCGCGTCGACAGCCCGCGGGCGATATCGGTGGTGACGTGATGGCCGCCGAGCGCGATCGCATCGGCATGGACGAACTGGCCGTCCATGAACACGGCGACCGTCGTGGTGCCGCCGCCCATGTCGACGCAGGCCACGCCCAGTTCGGCCTCGTCGTCGACCAGCGTCGACAGGCCGCTGGCATAGGGCGTCGCCACCATCGCCTCGACCTGCAGATGGCAGCGGTTGATGCACAGTTCCAGATTGGCGAGCGGCGCCGCATCGGCGGTGAGCACGTGCATGTCGACGCCGAGCCGGTCGCCGAGCATGCCGCGCGGATCGCAGATGCCGCGATTGCCGTCGAGCGCATAGCCGATCGGCAGCGAATGGACGACGCGGCGGCCGTCGCGCACCGAATGAGAACTGCCGGCGGCGAGCACGCGGTGGATATCGGCCTCTTCGACCTCGTGGCCGGCGAGCGAGACGCTGGCGGAGAAATTCTCGCTGCCGATGCGGCCGCAGGAAATCGACACGATCAGCGATTCGATCGTCACCCCGGCCATGCGTTCGGCCGCATCGACGGTCTGCCGGATCGTCCGCTCCGCCTGGTCGAGATCGACGACGACGCCGGACTTGATGCCGGCCGAGCGGTGGTGGCCGATGCCGATGACCTCGATGGTGTGGGTGCGGCCGCGCAACACCTCGCTCGCCTCGGCGCGGTTGAGCCGGGCGATCAGGCAGGCGATCTTGCTGGAGCCGACATCGAGCACGGACACGATGACCGAGCGCCGGCTCGGCAGCGGGCGCAGGCGGGAGTAGCGGCGGTCGTGGTGCTGGCTCATATCCGCGCCCCCGCCTTTTTCCGCGCCTTTTTGGCGTTCTCCTTCAGCGTCTTGCTGCGCTTGGCCGCCGCCTCCGGCGCCAGCCGCACGTAGAGCCGGTCGGCAAAGCGCAGATCGATGGCGACGATGTCGCGGTCGAGGATCGCCTGGTCGCGATCGAGCACGGCGAGTTCCGCAACGGCAGCGGTGATGTCGCCCTCGGGCAGCCGCACCTCGACGCCGTTGTCGACCACCAGGTTCCAGCGGCGTTCGGCGATCAGCGAGGCGACGCGCACCCTGGCGGCGATGAACGGGAAGCGGTCGAGGACATCGAACAGCGCGGCGGCGCGCGCGGCCGCACCCGGACCGACGACGAGCGGCAGTTCGGCAACTGAAGACGGCACGACCGGCGCGATGATGCGGCCGCTGCGATCGATCACCGATACGGCAAGGTCGTGCTGCCAGCGGGCAAAGGCGGCGTGTTCGGTGACCGCAACTTCGAGCGTATGGGGGAAGAGTTTCAGGACCGAGGCGGTAGCGATCCACGGCGCCTGGGCGACCCGGTCGCGCGCCGCCGCGGCGTCGAAGAAGATCATCGACGATCCTTCATGGACGCCGAGATAGGAGAGAATGGTCTCTTCATCGGCCTGGCGCTGGCCGGTAATCCGGATCGTGTCGATGCCGAAGCCGAGACTGGCGGTCACCGCTTCGGCGGCCCTGACGATCTTGCCGGAGATGCTCTCGCCCGCCCCGCTCAGCGTTGTTCCATAGACACCGGCGGCCGCGAACAGCGCCGCCGCCAGCACCGTCCCGAGGCCGCGCGGTGCGCTGAGGCGGTCGGCGGAGAAGCGGCGCGCGCGGGCGCGGACCGGCATCGGCACCAGATCGATGGCGCGGGCGCGCAGATCGCGCGGGCGTTCCGCGGGAAGCTGCGCTTCCGCGGTCGCCGGCAGGTGCATCGGCACCTCCGGTCCTTTCGGTACTTGCGTCACCGGCCGCAAGATGCGTCCTCCACGATCCAGCTCACCAGCTCCTCGAAATCGTGCCCGGCATGCGCCGCCAGCTCGGGCACGAGCGAGGTCGCCGTCATTCCCGGCTGCGTGTTGACTTCCAGACAGATCAGTTCGCCGGTTCCGTGCAACCGGTCGTCATAACGAAAATCCGCCCGCGTCACGCCACGACAGCCAAGCGCCGTATGCGCCTTAAGGGTTAGCTTCTGTACATCTTGGTAAATATTCGGTGAAATTTCGGCCGGCAGGATGTGCCGCGAGCCGCCGGGAAGGTATTTTGATTCGTAATTGTAGAATCTGTGTCCCTCCGACACGATATCGATGACGCCGAGCGCCACGTCGCCCATAACCGCGCAGGTCAGTTCGCGCCCGGCGATATAGCGCTCGACCATCAGCCGGTCGCCGTAGGGCCACGCGGCGGCGTGCAGTTCCTGGGGCGGATGCTCCATGTCCTCGCCGACGATGAAGACGCCGCAGCTCGATCCCTCCGCCACCGGCTTGATCACATAGGGCGGTGTCATGGCGTGGCCGCGGGCCGCCTCCGCGCGGCTGACGATCCGCGATTCCGCCACCGGAATGTGGGCGGCGCGGAAGATCGTCTTCGCCTTCTCCTTGTCCATGGCCAGCGCCGAGGCGAGCACGCCGGAATGGGTATAGGGGATATCGAGGATTTCGAGCACGCCCTGGATCGTGCCGTCCTCGCCGAAGGGACCATGGAGCGCATTGAACGCCGCATCGGGCCGCAATTCCGACAGCGTGCTGGCGATGTCGCGGTCGACATCGACGCGGCTGACGCGGTAGCCGGCGCGCTCGGCCGCATCGGCGCACGCCTCGCCGGTATCAAGGCTCACCTCGCGCTCCGACGACCAGCCGCCCATCAGCACCGCAATATGTTCATATCGCCGGCCCATCGTCATCCCCCGAGGAATTCGTCGACGGCGCGGCCTTCGGCGAAGCGGCCGACCCGCTTGATTTCCCAGTCGAGCGCAACCCCGCTCGTCTCGCGCACACGCTGCCGCACCGTCTCGCCGAGCCGTTCCAGGTCGTAGGCCGTCGCCGCGCCGGTGTTGATCAGGAAATTGCAGTGCTTTTCGGAGATTTGGGCACCGCCGACGGCAAGGCCGCGGCAGCCCGCCGCGTCGATCAACTGCCACGCTTTGCCGCCCGGCGGGTTCTTGAAGGTGGAGCCGCCGGTGCGGCTCTTGACCGGCTGGCTCGCCTCGCGGGCCTCGGTGATTTCGGCCATTTCGGCGCGCAGCCGGTCCGGATCGCCGGGCTCGCCCTGAAACAGCGCTTCGGTGAAGATCAGGTCGTCGGGTACCGCGGAATGGCGGTAGCCATAGCCGAAATCGGCGGTCTTCAAGAGATGCGTGTTGCCGCGGCGATCGACCGCCCGCGCTTCGATGAGCCGGTCCCTGGTCTCGCTGCCATAGCAGCCGGCATTCATCTTGAGCGCTCCGCCGATGCCGCCCGGAATACCGCGATAGAAGGCAAGCCCGGCAATACCGGCCTCCGCTGCCGCGGTCGCAAGCCGGGCATCGGGCACGCCTGCGCCGACCCGGATCCGATGGTCCGGTTCGACCGAAATCGCGTTGAAGCCGCGGCCGAGCTTGACGACGAGGCCGGGAATGCCGCCGTCGCGGACGAGCAGGTTCGAGGCGAGCCCGATCACCGTCACCGGCACCGAGGCCGGCAGTGCGGCAAGCAGCGCCGCCAGATCTTCCTCATCAGCCGGCGAAAACAGCCATTCGGCCGGCCCGCCGACCCGGAACCAGGTGATCGGCGCCAGCGGCGCGGCGGCCTCGAACCGACCGCGGACACTTGCCCTGAGGGCCTCGATGTCGAAATGCGCCGCGCCGACGGTCATTCGCCCTCCCCGCCGCCGGGCGTATAGGCCGCAAGCTCGCCGGGCAGCGCGTTGGCCCAGGCGGTGATGTTGCCGGCGCCGAGGCAGACGACGAAATCGCCCGGCCGGGCGATGCCAGCGATCAGCGAGGCGAGTTGGTGCGCCCCCTCCAGCGGCAGCACGTGGCGATGGCCGCGGGCCTTCAGGCCGGCCACGAACGCGGCCCGGTCGACGCCCTCGATCGGCGCCTCGCCGGCCGGATAGACATCGGCGACGATCACCGTGTCTGCGTCGTTGAAGCAGGAGCAGAACTCGTCGAAATGGTCGCGCAGCCGCGTGTAGCGGTGCGGCTGCACCACGGCGACGACACTGCCATTGGCGGCGGTCCGCGCCGCGCTCAGCACGGCGGCGATCTCCACCGGGTGATGGCCGTAATCGTCGAAGATGTCGACGCCGTCCCAATTGCCGGTGTGGGTGAAGCGGCGTTTTACGCCGCCGAAGCCGGAGAGCCCGGCGCGGATTGCGTCCGCCGGTATGCCGAGTTCATCGGCAACGGCGATCGCCGCGGTGGCGTTGGAGACGTTGTGGCGGCCGGGCATCGGCAGGCCCAGCCCGTCAATGCGCCGCGCCGCGCCGCCGCGCCGGTCGCGGATGTCGACGGCGAAACGCGACACCGGCCCGTCGAGCTCGAGATCGACATAGCGCACATCGGCCTGCGGGTTCTCGCCATAGGTGATGATGCGGCGGTCGCCGATGCGGCCGATCAGCGACTGCACCTCCGCATGGTCGCTGCACATCACCGCGAAACCGTAGAACGGCACGTTCTCGACAAAGGCCTCGAATCCCTCGCGGACCCGGTCGAAGGTGCCGTAGTGGTCGAGATGCTCGGGATCGATATTGGTGATGACGGCGATATCGGCCGGCAGCCGCACGAAGCTGCCGTCGGATTCATCCGCCTCGACCACCATCCACTCGCCACCGCCGAGCCGCGCATTGGTGCCGTAGGCGTTGATGATGCCGCCATTGATGACGGTCGGATCGTAGCCGCCGGCATCGAGCAGGGCGGCGACCATCGACGTGGTCGTGGTCTTGCCGTGGGTGCCGGCGATGGCGATCGACGATTGCAGCCGCATCAGTTCGGCGAGCATTTCGGCGCGCCGGACGACCGGCAGAAGCTGGGTCCGCGCCGCCTGCATCTCCGCATTGTCGGGCCTGATCGCCGAGGAAACGACGACCACCTGGGCATCGCCGAGATTCTCCGCCCGGTGGCCGATCGAAACGGCGACGCCCTTGCCCTTCAGGCGCTGGACATTGGCGTTCTCGGCAACGTCGCTGCCCTGCACCGTATAGCCGAGATTGTGCAGCACCTCGGCAATGCCGCTCATGCCGATGCCGCCGATGCCGATGAAGTGGATCGGCCCTATGTCACGCGGCATCTTCATTGTCTGTCCTGCTCTCAGTCGATTGTCCACCCGCTTCCCTTGCCACCCGCTCCACCAGATCGGCCAGCCGATAGACCGCGTCGGGCCGGCCGATCCGCCGCGCCGCCGCGGCCATCGGCGCCAGCCGCATCGGGTCCGACATCAGCCCGCGCAATTCGTCGGCAAGCCGTTCGGGGCCGAATTTCGCCTGCTCGGCGACGATCGCCGCGCCCTCATCGGCGAGCACGCCGGCATTGGTCGCCTGGTCCTGGTCGAGCGCGTGCGGGAACGGCACCAGGATCGCCGGCCGGCCGATGACGGCGAGTTCGGCCACGGTCGAGGCGCCGGAGCGTGAAATGACAAGCTGCGCCGCGCCCATGCGTTCGGGCACGTCGACGAAAAACGTGCCGAGATCGGCCTCGACCGCCAGCCGGTCATAGGCGTCGCGAACCCGCGCCATGTCTTCGGGCCGGCATTGCTGGGTGAGCCGGATGCGGGCGCGCTCGGCTTCGCTCAGGAGCCCGATCGCCGCCGGCACGATGTCGCTGAAATAGCGCGCGCCCTGGCTGCCGCCGAACACCAGGATGCGGAACTCGCCGGTCCGCTCGGGCAGCGCATAGGGTTTTCGCGAGGCCGCGGCGACCGCATCGCGCACCGGATTGCCGGTGCGCTCGATCCTTGCTGCGGCAACGTCCAGATGTTGCACTTTCGGAAAACTCGTGGCGACGGCCGCGGCCTGCTTCACCAGCAGCCGGTTGGCGCGGCCGAGCACCGCATTCTGCTCGTGGATGATGATCGGGATCCGCTTCAGCCAGCCGGCAAACAGCGGCGGCACCGACGGATAGCCGCCGAAGCCGACCACGACACGGGGCTGCTCCTTCATGATCAGCCGGAACGACTGCAGGATGCCGCGGACGATCTCGCTGCCCGCCCGCGCGATCGCCACCGGCGAGGCGCCGCTGACGGTTGCCGAGGCGATGATATGGACCTGCTCGGCCGGGAAATTGGTGCCGTAGCGGTCGATGCGCTCATCGGTGGCGAGCTGCACGGACCAGCCGCGCCGGCCGAGTTCGGCGCTGAGCGCGTGGGCGGGAAACAGATGTCCCCCGGTTCCGCCTGCCGCAATGAGTATCGTCCCGGCCATTCCCGCCTTCCGTCCCCGCTTCTATATCCCGCCGCCGATTGCCGGCCGGCCGAGCATCTGCCGCGATTCGTGGGCGACGCGCAGCCTTTTTCGTGTCAGCGCGACGAGAAGGCCCATGCCGAACGCCACCGAGACCAGCGACGAGCCGCCATAGGAGACGAAGGGCAGCGTCATGCCCTTGGCGGGAATGAGGTGGACATTGACGGCCATGTTGATCGCCGCCTGGACGCCGAACAGCCCGACCAGCCCGGCGCTCGCCAGACGGATGAAGGCGTTATCCTCGCGATAGGCGTGGACGAGGCCGCGAAAGACAATGAAGCTGAACACGGCCAAGAGGATCAGGCACAGGAAGATGCCGAATTCCTCGCCGGCGACGGCAAAAATGAAGTCGGTGTGCGAGTCGGGCAGCCCGCGCTTCACCGTGCCCTCGCCCGGCCCCTTGCCGAGCCAGCCGCCGTCGATGAACGATCTGATCGCCCGGTCGACCTGATAGGTATCGCTGATTTCGGGATTGAGGAAACGGTCGATGCGGTCGGCGAAATGCGCATTGCGGGAATAGGCGGCAACAAGGCCGGCAGCACCGAGGCCGGCGAGCGCGGCGATCCACGGCCAGGTCAGGCCGGCCATGAAGAACATCACCCCCCAGACGGTGACGACCAGCAGCGTCTGGCCGAAATCCGGCTGCAGCAGCAGCGGCACCACGAACAGCACCAGCAGCCCGGTCGCCAGCAGATTGCCGGGAATGTCGCTGCGCCGCATGCTTTCGGAAAACAGCCAGGCGGTCAGCACGACGAAGGCGGGCTTGACGATTTCCGAGGGCTGCAGCGAGATCAAGCCGAGGCTGATCCAGCGCCGCGAGCCCTTGACCTCGCTGCCGAAGACCAGCGTGAGCAGCAGGAGCACCAGCCCGACCACAAAGACGATCAACGCCACCCGGCGCACCTCTCGCGGCTTAAGCAACGACACCGCGAACAGAACGATAAGCGCGGGGAGGACGAAGAACGCCTGGCGCTTGACGAAATGGTAGGGATCGAGGTCGTAGCGTTCGGCGACCGCGGGGCTTGCCGCAAACGACAGCACGATGCCGCCGACGATAAGCACGATCAGGGCGGCGACCATCAGCCGGTCGACCGTCCACCACCATTCCGCGAACGCGCTGCGATCGGCGCGGCTGACCATCAGGCGGCCTCCTCATTGGCTGTGACGACGCCGTCAAGAGCGAGCACGAAGGCGCGGAACGCCTCGCCGCGCGCCTCGAAATTGGGAAACTGGTCGAACGAGGCGCAGGCCGGCGACAAGAGCACCACCGGCTCGGCGGCGCTGTCGCGGCGGGCGTCGGCTGCGGCGGCCGCAACCGCGCCGGCAAGATCGCCGGTGATCGTGTACGGCACCTGCTCATCGAGCGTCGCGGCGAAGCCATCCGCCGCCTGGCCGATCAGATAGGCTTTGCGGATCTTCGGGAAGTAGCCGGCAAGGCCGGCAATGCCGCCACTCTTCGGCTTGCCGCCGGCGATCCAGTAGATGCTGTCATAGGCGGCCAGCGCCCAGGCCGCGGCATCGGCGTTGGTCGCCTTGGAATCGTTGACGAAGAGCACATTGCCGCGCCGGCCGACCGTCTCCATGCGGTGCGGCAGCCCGGGAAAGCTCAAAAGGCCCCGGGCGATGTCCCGCGGCGAAAGGCCGAGCGCCATCGCCACGGCGACCGCGGCAACAGCGTTCTGGGCGTTGTGGACGCCGCGCAAACTGTTGATGCCGGCGATTTCGGCGAGCGTGCGGCTGGCGCCGTTGTCGGCGGCCATGACCTTGCCGTCGGCGACGAAGACGCCGGCGGCGAGCGGCCGGCGGTTGGATATGCGGCAGACAATATGCCCGGCCTGGTCCAGATGGTCGGCGATCGCCGCACTGTCATTGTCGTCGACGCCGATCACCGCGGTATCGGTAGCGGCCGTCACCAGCCGCGCCTTGATCGCCCCGTAATTGGCCATTGTGCCGTGCCGGTCGAGGTGATCGGCAGAAAGGTTGATCAGGACGCCGATGCTCGGATCGAGGCTCGGCGCCAGATCGATCTGGTACGACGAGCACTCGATGACGTGGATGCGGCCGGCACCCGGCGGATCGAGCGCCAGTATCGCGGTGCCGATATTGCCGCCGACCGAAACGTTGAGCCCGGCGGCCGACAGGAGATGGCCGATCAGCGCCGTCGTCGTCGACTTGCCGTTGGTGCCGGTAATGGCGACGAACGGCGCATCCGGCGCATGCGCCCGCCGCTCGCGGCAGAACAGTTCGATGTCGCCGATGATCTCGACACCGGCCGCCCGCGCCAGATCGACGGTCCAGTGCGGCTCCGGATGGGTCAGCGGCACGCCCGGCGAAAGCACCAGAGCGGCAAAGCCCGACCAGTCGGCGCCGCGCAGATCGACAATTTCGATCCCGGCCCGTGCGGCATCCTCCATGCGCCCCGGATTGTCGTCGCAGCCGACCACGTCGGCGCCGCCGGCGGCGAGCGCCTCGGCCGTAACCATGCCGCTGCCGCCGAGCCCGAAGACGGCGACGCGCCTGTTGCGGAAGACCGTGACCGGAATCATCGCCTCACCTCAGCTTCAGGGTCGACAGGCCGATCAGCGCCAGCACGAAGGCAATGATCCAGAACCGGATCACGATCTGCGGCTCGGTCCAGCCGAGTTGTTCGAAATGGTGATGGATTGGCGCCATCTTGAACACGCGCTTGCCGGTCAGCTTGTAGGAGGCCACCTGGATGATGACCGACACCGCTTCCAGCACGAAAAGTCCGCCGACGATGGCGAGCACGATCTCGTGCTTGATGGCGACTGCGGTGGCGCCGAGCATGCCGCCGAGCGACAGCGACCCCGTATCGCCCATGAAGATCGAGGCCGGTGGCGCGTTGAACCATAAAAACCCTAAGCCGGCGCCGAGCAGGCCGCCGCAGATGACGGCGATCTCGCCGGTGCCGGGAACGAAATGGACCTGCAGATAGTCGGCGAAATTTGCGTTGCCGACGAGATAGGCGATCAGCCCGAACGTGCCGGCGGCGATCATCACCGGGACGATGGCGAGCCCGTCGAGCCCGTCGGTCAGATTGACCGCATTGCCGGCGCCGACGATGATGAAGGCGCCGAACGGCACGAAGAACCAGCCGAGCTCGATGACGAAATCCTTGACGAAAGGCAGCGCCAGCCCCGAGGAATAGTCGCGCCCGTCGCCCCAGTTCATGATCGCGAAGACCGCAGCGGCGGCGACCACCCCCTCGATAAGGAGCCGGGCCCTGCCGCTGAAGCCGTTATGCGATGCCCGCTTGATCTTCAGATAGTCGTCGTAAAAGCCGATCAGGCCGAAGGCGACGGTGACGAACAGCACCACCCAGACATAGGAATTGCGCAGATCGGCCCAGAGCAGCGTTGCCACGACGAGGCCGGACAGCACCATCAGCCCGCCCATGGTCGGCGTGCCCTTCTTGCTCAAATGCCCCTGCGGCCCGTCCTCGCGGATCGGCTGGCCCTTGCCCTGGCGCAGCCGCAGCGTGTCGATGATCATCGGGCCGAACAGGAACACGAAGGCAAGCGCGGTGATGACCGCGCCGCCGGTGCGGAAGGTGATGTAGCGGAACACGTTCAGCACCGAAAGCTGGTCGGAGAATTCGCCGAGAAGATAGAGCATGAATCCTCCTTTATGCCGGTCCGGCGCTTGCCGGAGCTGTCGCGTAACGCGTCGTCAGCGCATCCACAAGCAATCCCATCCGACTGCCCAGCGACCCCTTGATCATGACCGCATCGCCAGGCCGCACCTCGCCCAGAACGATCGGCTTCAACGCCTCGGAATCGTTTTCATAAGCGCCGCGAAGCGCAGGCGGCAGCGCCTCCCATAGCGCCTTCATCATCTCGCCGGCAAGGAACACGCGGTCGATCGCCGCCGCGTCCAATGCTTCGGCAAGGCCGCTATGCAGCGCGGCGCTGTCGTCGCCGAGCTCCAGCATGTCGCCGAGGACGGCGATGCGCCGCCCGCCCTTCTCGACCGCGGAATCGCGCAAGAGCGCAATCGCCGCCCGCATCGATGCCGGATTGGCGTTGTAGCTTTCGTCGATCAGCATGATGCGACCGTCGCCGGCCTTCAGCGTAATGCGCTCGCCGCGCCCCTTCGGCGCCTCAAATTCGGCAAGCGCCAGCGCCGCGATGGCGAGATCGGCGCCCGCTTCGGCGGCGGCGGCGAGCACCGCCAGGCCGTTGTCGACCAAGTGCTCGCCCGGCGCACCGATCTTGCAGGCGACTTCGTGCCCGGCGATCGACGCGGTGATGCAGGAACAATCATCGCGGATGATCGATTTCTCCAGCCGCGCATCGGCGCGCGCGTCGCGGCCGAAAAACACGAGCCGCGCCCCGACCGCACGGGCGCGGTCGACGAGCAGGTCGGTCTGGCCGTTGTCGCGGTTGAGGATGGCGGTTCCGCCGGGCTCGAGCCCGAGGAAGATCTCGGCCTTCGCCTCGGCGATCTCGGAAATGTCGCGGAACGCTTCCAGATGCGCCGCCGCCACGGTGGTGACGATCGCTATGTGCGGCCGCACCAGCCGCGCCAGCGGCGTGATCTCGCCGGCATGGTTCATGCCGACTTCGAAAATCCCGAAGCGGGTGTCGCGCGGCATCCGCGCCAGCGACAGCGGCACGCCCCAGTGATTGTTGAAGGAGGCGCGCGAGGCATGGGTGGCGCCGTTCGCCGAGAGTGCAAGGCGCAGCATCTCCTTGGTGCCGGTCTTGCCGACACTGCCGGTGATGGCGATGATCTTTGCCCGCGAGCGTGCTCTTGCGGCGGCCGCAAGCCCGGTCAGCGCCACCAGCGGATCGTCGACGGCGATCAGCGATCCGGTTCCGGGATCGATCGATTGGAGCCGGTCTTCGGCGACGATCGCCACCGAGGCGCCGGCCTTAAGCGCCGCCGCGACGAAATTGTGGCCGTCGAAACGATCGCCCGTGATCGCGAAGAAGGCCTCGCCCTTTTGAACCGTCCGGCTGTCGATGGAAATCCCGGTGACCGCGTCCGGCGCGCGGCCGATCAGCCGGCCGTCGATCGCGGTCAGGAATTCCTGCGGATGCCAGAGCGGGGCGGTCATCGGCCCTCGCTTTCCCGGAGCGCGGCGCGCACTTCATCGTGATCGGAAAACGGCAAGGTGACGTCGCCGACGATCTGGCCCGGCTCATGGCCCTTGCCGGCGACGAGCAGCACATCACCGGCGCTAAGCAACGCCACGCCGGCGCGGATCGCCGCAGCACGGTCGCCGATCTCTTGCGCCCCCGGCGCCGCCGCCAGGATCGCGGCGCGAATCGCGGCCGGATCTTCGCTGCGCGGATTGTCGTCGGTGACGATGACGGCGTCGGCGAGGCGCGCGGCGATCTCGCCCATCAGCGGCCGCTTGCCCCGGTCTCGGTCGCCGCCGGCACCGATCACGACGATGAGACGGCCATCCGCATGCGCCTTCAGCGCCGTCAGCGCGTGCTCCAGGGCGTCGGGCTTGTGGGCGTAGTCGACGAAGGCGAGCGCGCCGTCTTCTGTGGAGCCGACATGGTCGAGGCGGCCGGGCGCACCTTCGAGCTTTTCAAGCGCAAGCAACGCCGTGTCGGGCGCAACCCCGGTGACGATCGCCAGACCGGCGGCGACGAGCGCATTGGAAATCTGGAAGCGGCCGACCAGCGGCACGTGCAGGGCATGGTTTTGCCCGTCGCAGATGACGTTGACGTCCTGGCCGAAACCCTTTGCCGATACGCTGTCAAGCCGCAGATCGTCCCCGCGCGTGCCGACGGTGAAAAGCGGCAGGCCGCGTTCTCGGACGCAGGCGATCGCCCGGTCCGCGTAAGCCCCGTCCGTGTCGATGACGACCGGGGCCCGGTCCGGCAAGAGCACCTCGAACAGCCGCATCTTGGCGGCGAGATAGTGTTCCACGTCCGGATGGTAGTCCATGTGGTCGCGGCCGAGATTGGTGAAGGCACCGGCAGAGAGGCGCACGCCGTCGAGCCGGCGCTGGTCGAGGCCGTGGCTGGAGGCCTCCATCACCGCATGGTCGATGCCGGCATCGGCGAGTTCGGCGAGAAGCCGGTGCAGGACGACCGGGTCCGGGGTCGTCAAATTGCCGTAACGGGCGGCCTCGTCGGTGACGACGCCAATCGTGCCGATCATCGCCGCGCGGTATCCGGCGCGCTGCCAGATCTGGCGGGTGAAGGCGGCGACCGAGGTCTTGCCGGCAGTGCCGGTCACGGCCGCCATTGTCGCCGGCTGGCGGCCGAAGAAACGGGCCGCCATCTTCGCCAGCCGGCGGCGCGGATCGGCGTCGTGGAGGATCGGCGCGTTGGTGTTGGCGGCGATCTCGGCGCCGGTGCCGGCGAGTATGGCCGCCGCCCCGGCGCGAAGCGCGTCGGCCACGAAACGGGCACCGTCGACCTTGCTTCCCGGCAGCGCGGCAAAGAGCATGCCCGGCGCGACCGCACGGCTGTCGGCGGTCAGTCCGGTGATCTCGATGCCGGCCTCGTCCGGCGTCAGGTCCAGGCTGCCATCAACCAGATCTCCCAATCGCATGTGCGCTGCTGCACCCTGGTTTGCGTCGTCATGTTGCCTGCATCGAACCGCATGTCTGACCCTCAGTTCGATGCGAGCTTTTCCGCGTCGTCCACATCGGGACGCCGCGGGGAAATTCCGAGCATCGGCGCGATCCGGCCGATGATGGCGCCCGTGGTCGGCGCCGCGTTGACCGCCGCCGTGGCGCCATAGGCGCCCTCGGCGCGCTGCGGCTCGTCGAGCAACACGAGCACGAGGTAGCGCGGCGCGTCCATCGGGAAGGCGGCGAGGAAGGTGTTCAGCCGCTTGGTCGGCGCGTAGCGGCCGTCGACCACCTTTTCCGCCGTCCCGGTCTTGCCGCCGACCAGATAGCCGTCGACCGCGGCGCGCTTGCCCGAGCCCTTGATGACGTTGAGCCGCAGCAATTCGCGCATGGCCGCGCTCGTTTCCGGCGCGATCACGGCGGTCGCAAGCACGTCGGCTTCGGCCGCGGTGCGGCGGAAGAAGGTCGGCGGGATCAGCCGGCCGCCATTGACGAGCGCGGCGGCCGCGACCGCCGCCTGCATCGGCGTCACCGAGATGCCGTGGCCGAACGAGATCGTCATCGACGCCAGTTCGGTCCAGTGCGACGGCAGGATCGGCGCGCCGATCTCCGGCAGTTCGGTCTGAAGCCGGTCGAGCATGCCGAAGCGGCCGAAATAGGCGCGCTGGGTCTCAATCCCGATCGCCTGCGCCATCTTCGCGGTGCCGATATTGGAGGAGAAGATGAACACTTCGGGCACGGTCAGCACCCGGCGCTTGCCGTGGAAATCGTCGATCGAATAGCGGCCGATGCGAATCGGGCTGCGCGCATCGAATTTGCTGTCGAGCCCAACCTTGCCGGAATCGAGCGCCATTGCGGTGGTGAAAACCTTGAACGTCGAGCCGAGCTCGAAAACGCCTGCGGTGCAACGGTTTATCCGGTCTTTCTTGAGCGCACCGGCGGGTTCGTTGGGGTCATAGTCGGGCAGCGAACTCATGCCGACCACCTCGCCGGTTTCGACGTCGAGAACGATGCCGGCAGCGGCGATCGCCTTATACTTCTCCATCGCGTTTTCGAGTTCGTCGCGCACCACGTGCTGGACGCGAAGATCGATCGACAGCCGCACCGGCTTCAGATCGGTGGTGCGCGCCGTGGCAAAGCCGAGCGCCTGCAGATCGGCGAGCCCCTGCCCGTCGATATACTTCTCGATTCCCGCGATCCCCTTATTGTCGATATCGACATGGCCGATGATGTGGGACGCCGCCGGGCCACCCGGATAGACCCGCCGGTTCTCGTTGACGAAGCCGATGCCGGGAACGCCGAGCCGGTGGATCTCGGCCTGAAGCTTCGGCGAGATTTCCCGTTTCACCCAGACGAAGCCGGCATTGCTGCGAAACCGCTTGCGCATGGTCTCGACGTCGAGATCGGTGAGCACGCCGGCCAGCTTGTCCAGCGCCTCGTCGGGATCGACCAGCTTGATCGGCTCGGCGTAGAGCGAGGCGGTCTTGATGTCGGCGGCCAGCAATTCGCCGTTGCGGTCGTGCAGTTCCGGCCGCGCGGCGGCGACCGAATCCGCCGCCGTGGTGCCGAAACGCGCCTCCGGCTGGGCGGCGAAGCCGAGCATGACGAGGCGGACGGCGATGGCACCGAAGACGACGGCAAAGCCGGCCATGGTCACGACGAGACGGAAGCGGCTCACCGCCGCGGAGCGCTTCTGCGCCCCCTCGAAGACGAACGGTCCGGCATCGCCGGGCTGAATGCCCGGCCTCGACCGTCCGAAAAGGGCGCGCAATCGTGTCATCCGCGTTACCGCTCCTATTGTCCGTCTTCGATGGAGGCCGTCGTCTCGTCGACGGGCTCCGGCCGCATCGGGATTTCCGACAATTCGCCGATCTGGATCGGATCGAGCGGCACCAGCTCCAGATAATCGGGATGCCGCTCGACCAGCGCCTGCAGCCGCGCCGGCTGGTTCAAGAGGCTCCATTCGGCTTTCAGAAGCGCGATCGCCTCGCGCTCCTTGTCGACCTCGGCCTTCAGCCCGCGCACGGTTTCAGCAGCCGTCTCGGCGTCGTATTTGATCTGGTAGACCGCGGCGACGACCAGGATCATGGTGCAGATCAGGGCCAAATTGAGATAGCGGGTCATCGCCGCCCCCTTCCGCCGCGGGGCCAGTCGGGCAGCGCCGGCAGACGGATCGCCGCAGCCGTCTCAGCGCGCGCCGGCGCGGCGGTGCGGAGGCCTGCGCGCAGCCTGGCCGAGCGCGCCCGCGGATTGGCGAGGCGCTCGGCTTCGCTCGGCAGCACCGGCTTGACCGATGGCAGCCGGAAGGTCGGGTCCGGCACGACCGCTTCCGGCTGATGGCGGGAGCCGTGGCCGGTGCGGCCGCTGCGATCGGCGAGGAACTGCTTGACGATCCGGTCTTCCAGGGAATGGAAGGCGACGACGACGAGCCGCCCCTCCGGCGCCAGCACCCGCTCGGCGGCGGCAAGGCCGTCGACCAGCTCTTCGAGCTCGCCATTGACGTAGAGCCGCAGCCCCTGGAACGTCCGTGTTGCCGGATGGATCTTGTCGGCGCCATGGCCGAGCGCGCGCTCGACGATGTCGGCGAGCCGCGCCGTGGTCTCGATCGGCGCCTCGCTGCGCGCGGCAGAGATCGCCCGCGCCACCCGGCCGGCATGGCGCTCCTCGCCGAGCAGGCCGATGATCCGCGCAAGGTCGCGCTGGCCCATGCCGTTGACGATGTCGGCGGCGCTCGGGCCCTCTCGCCCCATGCGCATGTCGAGCGGGCCGTCGTGCCGGAACGAAAACCCGCGTTCTGCGGTGTCGAGCTGCATCGACGACACACCCAGATCGAGCACGACGCCGTCGACCCGGTCATGGCCGAGACCGGCGGCGTGGCGGTCGAGCTCGCCGAAGCGGCCGTTGACGAGATGCAGCCGCGCGCCGAATTCGGCCTGCAATACCGCACCGATGGCAATCGCCGTCGCATCGCGATCGATGGCGATCACTTCGCCGCCGGCCTCCAATAGGACGCGGGAATAGCCGCCGGCACCGAACGTCCCGTCGATGTAAAGGCGGCCGGGCACCGGCGCGAGACTGGCGATCGCCTCATCGCGCAACACCGGGACGTGGCGGATTGGTCCATCGTCGATGTGGTTTGCGATCGGGCCGTCCTTGGTCATCATTGCGCCGGCTCCGTCGCGCCGCCGACCGGGCGGCGCAGCACCTCGCGCGCCTTGGCCCGGGCCTCCTCCAGATAGCGCGCCAGTTGCCCCGGTTCCCAGATCTGGAATTTGTAGCCCTGGCCGACGAACGCCACCGTATCGCCGATGCCGGCATGGGATTTCAGCGCATCGCTGAGGATGACCCGGCCCTCGCCGTCGATCTTCAGCACTTCGCTCACGCCGTAGAACGCGGTCGACAAGAGGTCGTGCGCCTCGGTGTAGGGATCGTGGCCGGTCAGCCGGCCCTCGATCGTCTGCAGGAGCCGGTTGCCGCCGGCATCGAGCGCGGCCATGTCGGGCGCCGGATAGCAGTAGAGTCCTTCGAAACCGTCGCGCGTCAGCACCTGCCGGAACGGCGCCGGCACCGATATCCGGCCCTTGGCGTCGATCTGCTTGGTGTAGGTGGAGACGAAGCCGTCCATGGCTCCCCATATCCGCCTGCTCCGGTTCGACCATCCGGGACTTCCCGGAACGCGGAACGATCACGGTTGATCTGGCGACGCGCCTGCGCCTGGTGCTGCGGGCCGACGGCCCGGTGAAAAGCATCGCCGCATTCATCCGGTGTCGGGGATGAATCGGGATGATATGGGATACCATGGGATTACTTGGGTCGTCAATGTTTCTGCTGGCGGGAAACCGTTGCTCCGGGCCGATATTTCATTAGACGATTTTAGGCTTAACAGAGCGTTGCCGACGCCATTCGGCGTCCCCGTCGGCGCGCCGCAACCTCCGTCCCGCGAACTGCCCCAGGCCGTCGCCGGGCCGCACTTCCCGCTGCTGCCGGGTCAGGCGGACGACAGCCTTCGCTGTGTCGAAAAAGCCCGCCGCCGACATACCGTGTTGAGCGGGGCAATGGGTCCTCGCTTCCGCGAGGACGGTGTGTCATGGAACCTCAGAGACCACCAATCTCCACCTTCCCCGCGAAAGCGGGGAACCATTGGCGCTGCCGAAATACCATGTTTGTTATTGGCTTACCGGAATCCTGGAGATGTCACAACGCCATCACCTTGGGCACACGAGGCAACATGGCCATACCGGTTTGGCACCGGAATGGACACCAGCAGAAAAAATGTTACCATGGTAACATGACAACAGCACCGCAGATCCATCGCACCCAGACCGGCGTCCGCATGTCGACACCGCTCTTGAAGGTGCTGAAGGCGCTTGCCGAATACAAGGACATGAGCCTCGGCGATCTGATCGAGGGGATCGTCCTGCACGCCTTCGAAGGCAAGGCGCCGTTCGGGCCCGACACCATCGCCGTCATCGACACGCTGAAAGGCGTCTACGGATGCGAGCTGACGAGCGCCGACAGCCACGCCCACCCCGACACCGACGCGGCGCCCTGATGCACAAATGCCTCGTCCACGAAATCACCCTCGCGCTGCCCCTGAACGACGCCATGCCGCTGTTCACGCCAAAGGGCGAGGAACGCTGGGTCCCCGGCTGGCATCCCGTCTATGTCGCGCCCGAAACCGGCGAAACCTGCCGGGACATGGTCTTCACCACCGATCATGGTGGCGAGCACACTATATGGACCTGCCTCGACTGGCAGCCTGATCGCGGCCATGTCCGCTATTTCCGCGTAAACCCGGGCTCGCGGGTCGCCTTCGTCGATGTCCAGTGCACGCCGGCAGAGGGCGGCACCAACGTGCGCGTGAGCTATGACATCCATGCCCTGACCGCGGCCGGCGAAACCTATCTGGAGTCAATGACCGAAACAGGCTTCGCCGAAATGATCGACGGCTGGACGGACCTCATTGCCGCTGCGGCCTAACAGGAAAAATGTGCCAGCCGGCCTGTAAGCCGGGTTCTGTGCGGCGGGCGACGGCCCGCGTGACGGCCATTCATCTGGGACGCCCGTTGCCGGACGCCTCGTGCAACCTACCCGGACAGCTGGCCCGGAAACCGGCTGGGGCGCTCGCCCCGCGCTGTCCCTATTCGGTCTTGCTCCCGGTGGGGTTTACCATGCCGTCCCCGTTGCCGGGTCCGCGGTGGGCTCTTACCCCACCCTTTCACCCTTGCCGCAGACGCATCCGCGGCGGTTTGCTTTCTGTGGCACTTTCCCTGGGGTCGCCCCCGCCGGGCGTTACCCGGCACC
>JANQEG010000125.1 GCA_028278505.1 Rhodobiaceae bacterium | reverse complement strand
GCCGACCAGGATTGCCACGAGCTCCTTCCCACCAACACACTATAGAACAATCCGAACACACAGGATTGCCGCGCTCACTGGCGTTCGCTCGCAATGACGAACCGATAGATTCCCGACCGTATAAATTGGGTCGGTAATTTCTGCCCCTGGTATTATACCAACCGTCATGGGGTTTAACCCCTCTGACCGGGATGATTTTCCGTCGTGGCACGAAGCGTCCGAGCGCAGTGATGCCCAACATCATAAGCGAGGCGCGACAAAGCCACGGCGGAAAAGCACCCGGCCTTCGGTGGGCCAAATCGGCCCATCGGGTGCGTTGCGGCGCTTGCCCGATGCACCACATCGCGCTGCGCGCCGCGCCTGCCCGAGTGAACCGATTTGAGCCCATCAGAGGAGTCAAACTCCACGACGGTTGGTATTAGGGGATCGGGCGGTCGTTGGCGCTCTCTGTTCGGCCGTAAATCAGGGCGGTAATGACCATGGCCCCAAAAGCGTCGTGGTGTGTGCAGGGTGCTTCAGGAGAATACGGAAATGTCGATAGGGCGTGGTTTCACCCCGACCAGGCGGCGAAGGCTTCCGCGAACACCCGTTCGCCCGGCGGGCCCTTTTCGATCGTCAGGATCGCCCGCTTGCCATTGTCATAGAGCGCCGGGATGTCGAACCAGCTCCGCTCCTTCAAGAGCGCGAGGTTGGCGGCGATATCCTTCTCGCCGTCGGCGAGCGCGATCCAGAAGAAGCCGTTGGCCACCCGGGCGGCGGCGCCGCGCAGCGCCTCGCCCCGTTCCTGTTCGGTGGTCTTCAGGATGATCCCCGGAACCGAGGAAATGCCGCCGCCCGGGAAATCCGAGGGATAGTCGAACAGCAGTTCGACGAGGTGGCTGGCCGGCAGGGCGGTATCGGTGTTCTTGCGGATGGTCATCGCCATCCTCAGCCCGCGGCCGGGCACCTCGACGGTACAGCGGATGACGGTGTCGTCCGATTGTCCGCTGCCCGGTTCGGTGGTGAGTTCCCATAACGCCCGCGCCGGAAACGCCAGCCCCTTGTTCGGATCTTCGGCGGCGCCTTCCTCATAGAGGATCGCCTGCTGGGCGATCGTCGCCTGGTCCGGCGCGGTCGCGGCCGGCGGCGGCGTGTCGGCCGCGGTCCCCTCCATTCCGGCCTGGGGGTCCTGCGCCGCGCCCGTCGAGGGCACCGGCTCATCGGTTGCGGCGGTCGCCGGCTCGCCGGGCGCTTCCGACGAGGCCGTTTCGGTGGCCGGCGGTTCGGTTGCCGGCGGTTCGGTGGCCGCGGGTTCACCCTCGACCGGCAGCCGGTCGGTGATCTTGTCCGGCGCCGGCGCGTCGGGATCGGCGGTCTGCGGTGTTTCGGCGGTGTCCTCGCTCCCCTTCACGGTCTGATTGAAGGCGGCGATCAGCGCATCCTTCTGCCACCACATCGCCCCAAGCCCCACACCGATGAGAACGAGGATGACGACCAGCACGATAGAGATCCGCCGGCCCTCGCCGGCAACGGCCCGGTCTTCGGCGCTCGCCCCGGTGACGACGGGTATGTGGCGGCCGTCCTCGCCCTTGCCGGGCGATGGCGGCGCGGCCGCGCCGGCGGTGAAACGCGGTTCGGCCCGGCTTTCGCCGGCCGCGGCGCGGTCGGGCGGAGGCGCCGCCGCTTCGCCGATTTCGGCGTCACGCGCCGCCTGCTGCAGCGCGCTCATGCCGCGGTCGAAATCGGCGCTCGACGCCGCGCTCGACGCCGCACCCGTGCCGAGCTTCACGTCATCGACCTTGGGCAATCCCGGCGCGGCCGTCGCCGCGGCCTCGTCCTCGGCGACGATCGGCACCTCATCGGCAATGGCAGGAGCCGGCTCGGCCTCCTCTGCTGCTGCCGGCGCCTCGCCGGCGTCGATCTTCGGTTCCGGCGCCACTTCGGGGACCGGTTCGGCCGGCGTCTCGGCCGCGCCGCCCTGCTGCTCGGCCGTCACCTTGCGGCCGGCGAGCGCGGCGCTCGCCGCTTCCGCCTCGATTTTGCGGATCGCCTCTTCCAGCCCGAGACGCTGCTTGGTGATCTCGGAGGGCGACAATGGCGGATCAATCGCCTTGAGCTGATTGACGAGGGCGTTTCGCGCCTTCTCGTAAATCGCTCGCCGCGCCTCGCCTGAATTCGTTTCCAGGCCGGAAATCGCTTTCCTCAAAACGGCGTGATAGTCCGCCATGCTTGATCCCGGTCACTCTCGCCCAGAAGAAAACCGCCGTTCACCGTCTTACGGCAGCCTCGGCACGATCATCAGCGGTGATTCGGCCGATCAATTGTCTGTTACCGTATGCGTTTAGTCGCGAAACGGGTCCAGTACAAGGATCGTGTCGTCACGGGACGGGCTTGTTGACAATAATGCAACAGGCGCGTCGATCAACTCTTCGATGTGCCGCACATATTTTACCGCCTGCGCGGGCAGGTCGTTCCAGGTCCGCGCACTTTCGGTGCTGTCGTGCCAGCCTTCCAACGACTCGTAGATCGGCTCCAGCCGCGCCTGTTCCTCCTGCGCCGCCGGCAGATAGTCGATCTCTTTGCCGTCAAGGCGATAGCCGACGCAGACCTTCAATTCGTCGAAGCCGTCGAGCACGTCGAGCTTGGTCAGGGCGATGCCGTCAATGCCGCTGGTTTTCACGGTCTGGCGGACCAGCACCGCATCGAACCAGCCGCAGCGGCGCTTGCGCCCGGTGACGGTGCCGAATTCGCGGCCGCGCTCGCCGAGCCGGTTGCCGGTTTCGTCATGGAGTTCGGCCGGGAACGGGCCTTCGCCGACCCGCGTCGTATAGGCCTTGGTGATTCCGAGCACGTAGTTGATGGCGCTCGGGCCGATGCCGGACCCCGCCGCCGCCTGGCCGGCGACCGTGTTCGAGGAGGTGACGAACGGATAGGTGCCGTGATCGATGTCGAGCAGCGCCCCTTGCGCGCCCTCGAAAAGAATACGCTTGCCGCCTTTGCGCGCCTCCGCCAGGAGGTTCCAGACCCGGTCCATATAGGGCAGCACGTGCGGCGCCACCGAAATCAGTTCGTCATGGATCGCGTCGGCCGAAATCTCCGGCTCGCCATAGCCGCGCCGAAGCGCGTTGTGATGATCGAGCAGGCCGTCGATCTTTCGCCGGAGCCCGTCGGGATTGGACAGATCGTTGAGCCGGATGGCGCGGCGCCCGACCTTGTCCTCATAGGCCGGACCGATGCCGCGCCGCGTCGTGCCGATCTTGGTCCCGGTTTTCGCCGTCTCCCGCAGGGCATCGAGATCGCGGTGCAGCGACAGGATCAGCGGCACATTGTCGGCGATCCGCAGATTGTCCGGCGTCACCGTCACGCCCTGTTCGCCGAGCCGCTCGATCTCGGCGACGAGCGCGTGCGGGTCGAACACGACGCCATTGCCGATCACCGACAGCTTGCCCGGGCGGACGATGCCCGACGGCAGCAGGCTGAGCTTATAGCTGACGCCGTCGACCACCAGCGTGTGGCCGGCATTGTGGCCGCCCTGGAAGCGGACCACGATGTCGGCGCGCTCCGACAGCCAGTCGACGATCTTGCCCTTGCCTTCGTCGCCCCATTGCGAGCCGACCACGACCACATTGGCCATAAAATCCCCCTATCGCGTCGCCGCCTGCACGACTGCGCCCCGACACATGGTCGGGGCGCGGCGCGACTATAACGTTATCGATCCACTCTGGCGAGCCATGGCGCGCAATATGCCGCAGCCATCGAACGGACCGCATCGCGGGCGAGGCTGATTTGTCATCGATCAAAGCGCAACGGCCCGAACCTGCCTATCGATTAAGCGGACGCGCCGGATAGGAGCGCCGGGTCAAAGGGGCACAGGATGAAGACGCAGGCGATCGCAGGGCTCACAGTCGTTCTGGCGATGATGGTCGCGGCCGATCCCGTATTGCCGGAGCCCGCCGGATTTGTCTGGGCGCCGGTCTCCGGCGCAAGCATTCCCGAGAACGCCTATTCGGCTGCGCCGGCGGGCGCCGCGCCGGTCCGCATCTGCCGGGTCCGGCACAATCGCGACGTCGAGATCGGCAGCGCCGGCGAGGCCTTCTGCCACATCGGCGGCGACGGCATGAACCGGCCCTACAGCCTCTACGAGGTGCTGGTCGCGGCCCCCGGCGCCGGCTGGGCCACAGTTTCGGGCGGCGAAGTCCCGGCCGCGGCGATCCCGCTCAATGCCGGCCGGGGCCCGGACCGCTTCGCCTGCCGCACCGTCTATCGGGGCCGGACGCTGGTCGGCACCGTCGACGACGGCACCTGCAGCGCCGGCTTCGACGTCTCCGAACTGCGCAGCGACGATTACGAGGTGCTGGTTGCGGGCGACGGCGCAAACTGAACGGTGCAAATAGCCCTCTCCCCTCCGGGGAGAGGGTTGGGTGAGGGGGATGAATCATGTTCACCCTCACCCGACTTCGACCAGCGGTTCAGCTCCGCTTCACCGGGTCTCCGTATCCCTCTCCCTAGAAGGGCGAGGGAACGCCTGTCGCCCCGCCCCGACTAGCCCTGGACGAAAGTCAAGCCGTTGCGGCCGGCCCGTACTATATTGAGAGCGGAGAATTGGAGACCGAAAGATGCCGCCGATCAGCCGAATTCTGCTCGTCCTTGCCGCAATCCTCATGGCCACGCCGCCCGCGATCGCGCCGGTCCGCGCCGGGACCGAGATCATCACCGCCGGCCCGGAAGCAAAACAAGAACGCGCCAAGCCGCGCCGCTTCCTGCTGACCGACACCGCCGGCCGGGCGGTGACCGACCAGCATTTCCTCGGCCGCTATCTGCTCGTTTATTTCGGCTACACCTACTGCCCCGATGTCTGCCCGACCTCGCTGCTCACCGTTTCCGAGGTGATGGAGGCGCTCGGCGACCGGGCCGCATCGATCACGCCGGTCTTCATCTCCGTCGACCCGGACCGGGACACGCCTGAAGTGCTCGCCGAATACGCTTCGGCGTTCGATGAGCGCATCGTCGCCCTCACCGGCCCGAAGGCATATGTCGACGCCGCGGTCGCCGCCTATAACGCCTATTACAAGATCGTGCCCGACCCGAATTCGCCCGAAGACTATACGGTCGACCACACCGCCTCGCTCGCCTTCGTCGCCCCGGACGGGCGGCTGATCACCCGCTTCGGCTACGGCCAGACGACCGAAGCGATCGTGGAGCGGGTTATCGAGGTGCTGGAGGCGGACGCGAAGGTGAATTGAGGGGAACGAGACAATCGTCATCGCGAGCGAACGGGAAGCGATCTACCGCATCATGACGGCTTGAGGGTCGTGATTGCCGAAATTCCGCAGCGCGGCGTTTTGGGAGGTGACGACATAGCAATAGGTGCAGCCGCCGATGCAGGTATTGTCCATGCCGATATCGACGCTCTTCAGGCATCGGCACCCCGGACGCGACGGCCCGGACCGGGCATCCTCGATCACGTCGCCATAACCAGCGAACATCTCGGCGCCGATGCATTGCGATCCGGGCAGACCGAATTCGGGATTGCAGCACAGACGAAGCTGCATGCCGTGATCTTCGGCGATCGCCGACAAGTCGTTCAGCAGGGTGAGCGCGCGCTGTCTGGACATCTGGCCGATATCCGGATGCCGTTTCGATGCCTGTCTGTGCCGGGCCGGATCCAGGGCCCGATAGGTGAACCGGCCGTGATCCTTCATGCGGCGGATGGATTTGGCATAGGGCTCGGTGAACGACGTGTTGACCACCGCGGTCGCGCCATGAAGCGCCTTTGCGATCATCGCGAAATTCCGGACATGGACCGCCTCGTCGATGTCGTCCGATATCACCAGCGGATCGTACCGCCACTCAATCGATGTCGACGACGGAAGTCCGCTTCTGACGCCCAGGAAATCGTCGATAGCGGCTGAAGTGCGCGGAATGTGCGGCTCGACCGGCGAGGTGCCAAGCCCGGTGATCGTGTATTGAAAGGCATAAGGAATGCCGTCCGCGCGCAGCGATTTCAATTCGTTATGAAACGGTTTGGCGTATTTGGTCCAGAACAGATAGCCGGCGACATCTGCCGGTTTCAGCGACACCGATCCCTTGCCGCCAAAGGCATTTCGAAAGTCCGCATGGCCGGCCCTCCGGCGGTTCGCGAACCATTCGGCGAAATAGTGCGGAATATCGGTTCTCCGCGAAGCGCTGATGATCGTTTTCATCGTTCACGAGTCGGTGTCTGATCAATCTCCGCGAGAATGGCACTTCAAATAGACCGAAAGGGGGCGTTGGCCGCAAGGCGGAACGACTCCCCTCCCCCTTGCGGGGAGGGGTCGGGGGTGGGGGTCGAAAGAAAGGATAAAATGCCGCCGGTGCGTCGAGGGTTTTGTCTTACCCCCACCCGGCCGGCACTTCGTGCCGTCCACTCTCCCCGCAAGGGGGAGGGTTAGATCCGGGAAATCACCATTGTGCGCGTAGAGCCCCCCTCACACCAAATCGCTGCGCTGAAACCGCCAATACCCCAGCCACGCAAAAGCCAGCCCCAGCGCCGCCGGGTAGGCGAAGGCCCAGGCGATATAGCCGGCGCGGCCGAAGGCATCGAGGATGACATAGGCCGCGGGGCCGAGCAGCACGAGTTGCGGGTCGAACAGCAACATCGCGCCGGTGCGGAACACCTGCAGGGGATTGATCAGCGCCAGCGTCACGATGAAATCGGCGGGAAGCTGCTCGCGCACCATGACGCCGAGCAGGATGAGGTCGAGGAAGAGCAAGAGCATCAGCCAGATGACGAAGGCCGCGCCTTGCGCGATATCGACCGAGCGGGCGAGGCTCGAAATCAAAAAGCCGATGCCGAGAAAGGTGATGGTCAGCGAGACCAGCAGCGCCGTGTAGAAGGCGATCTGCAGCCACGGCACGTCGGCGCCTTTTACGCCGCCATAGGCGACCGCGCCGATCATGGCGAGGAAGACCGGCAGGAAGACGATGACGAAGCGGCCGACAAAGCGGCCCCAATACCAGGCCGACAGCGGCACCGGCAGCGCCAGCATATATTCGAAATTGCCGCTCTCGCGGTCGCCGGCAAGCGAGCGCACCGTCGTCACCAGCACGAACACCGGCAGGATCGCCATGGAAAGCTGGATATAGGTGACGAGCAGGCGCGTGAGGCCGGTGAACCCCATCACCCGCGATTCGGTGAGCCCGAAGACGAAGAGCGCAGCAACGAGCCCGCCGAAGACGAGCGCGTAGACGATGAACCAGCGGGCGCGCAAGGATTCGGCGATGTCGAGGCGGGCGGCGGCGATCAGATTGGCCATCAGGTCGGCTCCGTCCGCAGAACCGCCGGCACGCAGCGGCTGCGCGAGCCGCCGGCAAGCACCTTCTCGGTCATCGCCCGAAAGGTGATACGGTCCGGCCCCGCCGCCTCCACCGCCCCGAAGCCATAGGCCATCGGGCTCTGCAGCCCGGTGAGATAGTAGACGGCGCGGGCGTCGAGCCAGGTCCTGCCCTTGTCCACGTCCATGACCCAGAACTCGACCGCGTCTTCGGCCTTCCAAGCCTGCTCGTCGAGGAAGAAGACGGCGTCGCCGATATCGTCGAACTTATAGGCCGTCGCGCCGGGCCCGCGGCGGATCTGCGCGGCGAAGCGCGGATCGGAGATGATCATCCGGCAATAGTCGCAGGTGTCGCGGCCGTAAACGATCTTCACCGGCCCGGTCTCCGTCTCGCCGAAACAGCCGCCAAGGGCGCCGGCACCGAGCGTCGCGCAGCCGAGGCAGATCGTCTTCACCACCTTGCGTCGATCGATCATCACCCCGCCCTCCTTGTCCTGCCGGCATCGCTCAAATCCGGCACCGCGCCGCGCGCGCCGAGTTCGATCACCGTCAACAGCCCGGAATAGCGCGCGAGCATGCCGAGAAAGCGCAACCGGTCCGGTCCGGCGACCCGGCCATGCCAGACGAGGCGGCCGGCGTCGCTCGTAAATCCCCATTCGCCGACCGCCTTCTCGAAGGCTAAATCGACCCGGGCGATCTCCAGCCGGCAGGCCTGAACGGCGGCCGTGTCGTCGGCTTCCTCGACGCGATCGTCGAGCACCACCCGGCCGCGGTCGAGCTCGACCACCCGGTTGACGAGGCCGGCGATCTCGTCGAGCCGGTGCGAGGAGACGATCATCGGCAGGTGCGCCCGCTCGGCCAGCATGTCGAAAAGCCCGCGCCGCGCCGCCGGGTCGAGATTGGCGGTCGGCTCGTCGAGGATCAGGAGTTCGACATCGCGGCCGAGCGCGATCGCCACCAGGATCTTCTGCTTCTGGCCGCCGGACAGCTTGTGGAACGGCCGGCCGGACACTTCGGCAAGCTCAAGGCCGAGCGCGCCGGCGAGGTCCACCATGCGCTCCGGCGCGCTGTCACAGACTTGCGCGGCGAAATGGATGAGCTCGCCGACCGGCATCTTCAAGGGCGGCGGCAGTTGCGGCACGAAACCGATCCGCTTCAGCACCTCGCGCCGCGCCTTGCGCGGCGCCTTGCCGTCGATCTCGATCGTCCCGCCATGGCTGTATTCGCCGAGCAGGCAGCGGATCAGCGTCGTCTTGCCGGCGCCGTTGGCGCCGATCAGCGCCACCCGGTCGCCGGCACCGATCTCCAGTGACAGCCGATCGAGGACGGGCGTGCGCCGGAAGGTTTTGGTGACGGCGTCGATGCGGATCACAGCAGATCTCCAAGTCCCTTGATCCGGAACGACAGCGCCCCGGTCGGGCAGGCCTCGATGCACATGCCGCAGCGGGTGCAGTCCGCGCCGATATCGACCTTGACGTCGTGCGCGCGGTTCTTCTTGGTGATCTCGATGACGTGCGGCACCAGGCACACCTTGCGGCATTCGCCCTCATGCAGGCAATTGTCCAGTTGGTAATGCACGGTGATCGGCGAAGTGGTGCCGAGGAAGCCGTAGGTCAGCCCGATCGGGCAGAGATAGCGGCACCACAGCCGCCGCACATAGAAGATCTCGATCAAAAGCAGCACCGCCACCCAGACGAGCGCGATGCCGGCGCCGTAAATGAGCGCCCGGCTCAATATGCCGACCGGCGACACCGTCTCGAAAACCGTATAGCCGGTAACCAGCGCCAGCACCACGAACACCACGTAGAGCACGCTGCGCGTACCGCGGTGCAGGGGATGGTCCTCGACGATGCGCCTGGCCGCGAGCGTCAGATGCAGCTTCTCGGCAAGCTCGGCGACCAGATGATAGGGGCAGGCCCAGGAGCAGAAAGTGCGGCCGCCGACCAGCCACCACAGAATGGCCACCGTGACGACGCCGATCACCAGATTGATCAGGATCTGTTTCTGCGCCAGCACCACCTGCAGCGCCGCGTTGAGGTCGGCCATGTGGAACCCGACGAAGCGCGATGCCGTCAGCGCCCCTTCGACGAGCTGGACGTCGAGATGATAGGAGACCACGAACAGCAGATTGATGACGATGATCGACGTCCACCGCCATTTGCGCCAGCGGTAGCTTTCCGTGTGGTGAGCGAGTTCCTCGCGGATCGCCGCCACCCGCGCCTTGCGCTGCTCCGGCTCGTTCTTGGCCGCGTGCATGGCCTTGGCGGCATCCGAATAGTCCTCCGGCGCAAGCTTCAGTTTCGGCTCGCCGCCGAACATCTGCCGCACAGTGTCGAGGAAATGGTTCATGCCGTACCCCAGACCTTGCGTTCGTCGATGATGATCGCCGCCGGCTCCGCCGGGCAGATCATCTCGCACATGCCGCAGCCGACGCAGGGCTCCTTGACCACCGGGGTGCGCCGCTTGTCGGCCGGGTCGCCGCTCATCGGCTCAAGCGCAATCGCGTTCTCGATCGGGCATTCGCGCACGCACAAATCGCAAAGATCGAGATCGTAAGGGTGGTCGGCGATCCTGATCGGGTTCCAGCGGTCGACCTCGGTGTAGCGGTGCAGGCCGGGGAAATCGGCGCCGCGGGCGAGCCCCCTGAAACCCTCGCCTTTTCGCGCCAGGCAGGCGTCGGGACGGTCGAGCCGGGCCAGGCCCATCCGTACCTGTTCCTTCTTGTCGATGTCGTGGCTGAGCGATCCGGTCGGGCAGGCGAGCACGCACTGCACCGCGTCACAGGAGAAATCGCAGGCCTGGGCGCGGGCGTCGATATAGGGCGTGCCGATGCCGAAGCCGTCGCCGGCATCGGCGAGCACGATCGCCTCGACCGGGCACACCTGCACGCACTGGCCGCATTTGATGCAGGAGGCGAGGAACGGCTTCTCGTCGAGGGCGCCGGGCGGCCGCAGCCGCTTGACCATCTGGCCGATGACCGGCACGAAGCCGAGCAGCGACAGCGCCACCGTGGCGCCGCCGGCGGCGATCGACATCAGCAAGGCCCGCCGTTGTTTTTGCTGTTTGCGGGAGATCTTCTTCGCCATCGGTTTCCTACAGGTCGCTGCCCATCGTCAATCGCCGCCGAGGCCGAACGGATCGAGCCGTTTGGCGGCCGGTTCCGCGGCAGCCTCGCTTTCGGTCGCCGGCGCAAAATCCGGTCGCGTGCGCGGCGCCTTGTCGGCCAGCATCACCAGCGGCTCCGAAAACGGCGCCAGCCGCTCCAGAAAGTCGATCACCGACAGGATCGGCGTGCCCTTGAAGAAGGACGCCTTCGGCACGTCCATCCAGATCCGGTCGGCGTAGACCATCGGCTGGTAGGCGGCATCGCCGATGCCGTCGCGGTCGCGGTCGAAGCCCTCGTAGTCGTCCCAAAAATTGCCTTCCCATTCGTTGCGCGCGGCGCTGGCGAATGTGGAAACGGAAACCTGCCTGATGTTGCCGGAGAAGATATTGTCCTTGACGATGTTGCCAACCCAGTCGCTCAACATCAGGATGCCGCTTTCGTTGAAGGCGATGCGGTTGCGGTAGATGCGGTTGGTGGTGTCGGGCTCGAACGGCGACAGGTCCAGATAGATGCCGGTGGCGTTATAGAGGATCTCGTTGTCGGTGATCTCGACATTGCTGGTCTCTTTGAGGCCGACCCCGACGCCGGTCGCGCCCAGCGCCTGGAAGATGCGGTTGCCGCGCACCACCACGTCATCGGAATACATCAGGAATATGCCGACCGAATTGCGGTCGAGCACGTTGCCCTCGATCAGGTTGAACTTGGCATACATGAAATGGATGCCGTAGCGGCCGTCGCTGATCGTGTTGCCGGTGATCCTGTTGTCGGCGGAGTACCAGACGACGAAATCGCGCGATTTGGTGATCACATTGTCTTCGATGCGGTTGTCGCGGCTGTACCAGAGCCGAACCGCATCGCCCTTGACGCCGAGACCGGCGTCCGATTTCGACGAGATGCGGTTGCGCCGCACGATATTGGCGTCGGCCTGCTGCAGATCGACGCCGAACAGGCATTCCTCGATGACATTGTCCTTGACGACGTTGAAATTGCCGGCGACGCGGATGCCGGCGTCGAGATCGTTGTGGGATTCGCCGGAATTGACCACGGTGAGCCCGCGCACGGTGACGCCGTCGCCGTCGATCGTGATCACCGTCCCCTCGCCGCCGCCGTCGATGATCGCCTTGCCGCCGCCGTCCAGAAAAAGCGGCTTGTCGATGACGACCGGACCGGCATAGCGGCCGGGTTCGAGCGTCAGCACCGAATTCTCTTCGGCCGTGTCGATCCGCGGCTGCAGCGGCAGGCGATCCGGCGCCACCCGGTCTTCGGCCGCAACCGCCGCAAGGCCGGCCGCCGCGATCAGCAGGAAGAAGACGAGACGCTGCATCGCCGCGACCTCATGCGCCGGCTTCGCGATCCTCGCGCAGGGATTTGCGTCGGATCAGCGCCGCAAGTGCCAGCACCAGCGAGAACGCGACCATCAGGCCGAAACCGATATGCGGATAGGAATGGGTCGAGAACTGCGCCACCTTGCCCTGGCCGAACACGGTCGGCATGAACGGCTTCAGGGTGAACGCCCCGAGTTCGTTGAGGCTGTGGCCGTACCACCACAGCCACGCCGAATAGGCGACGATGAAGAACACCGGTAGCAATATCGGGATGACCACGATCAGCCAGTAGAGCAGGCTGCCCGTCCGCCAGGCGGCGACGACCAGGAACACCATGCCGGCGACCAGCACCCAGAACAGCGCGTGCGCCGCCGTCGTCATGGTCTTGACCAGCGGCCCGATCTCGGCCGGAACGTTGAACCAGCGGCCGAGGCTCTGCTCATAGTGCCAGGACAGCATCTGCAGGGTCGAGCCGGTCCACTCGGCACGCTCCGCCGCCGGACGCTTGCCCTGATCGTTGTCGAAGGTCGAACGCAGCGCGGCGATATTGTCGGCCTTCGATTTCTCGCCGCCGATCTCCCGTGCCGGCCTATCTTCCTCGTCCTCAGCGCTCTCGCGCAGCGACTTCTTCAGTTCCGCCACGATCGGGTGCAGCTTGGCGTCCTCGGCCGCCTCTTTTTCGAATTCGGTCTGGTCGAGCGCGGTGACCAGCCCGGTCAGATAGGGCGCGTTCTGGTATTTCAGGCCGTCGGCGCCATACATGGTCATATACATCCATGCCGCGATGCCGGCGAAGCCGACGGCCATTGCGCCGATGCGCAGCCTTCTGTCGACGAACATGAACCCGATCAGCATGACCCCGAGCATCGACATCAGGAACGGCGAATAGGCGCGCTCGATGACGCCGCCGGCGGCGATCGGATACATGCCGACGAAATGGTTGATCGTGTCCATCTCGTGGACGCAGTCGAGGGCGACGTCTTCCTCGATCTCGGGATTTTCGACCTTCTCGCAGCCGTTGAAGACGCCGTTCATGTGGAAATGGATGCGCACGCCGTCGGGAAACGCCTCCTTGGGGTAGTTCGGCGCCGTCAACGACACCCACCAGATCGGCATCAGATACATGACCGCGAGGATGACGATCGCCGCCGCCGTCAGCAGCCGGACAACCATTTCGCGTTTCGTTTGGGTGGTCATGCTGACCTCAGCCTTTTCGATCTCGAGATGGCGGCGTGACACTCGGCCAAATCGTTTTTCTCATTTAACACCCTCACCCGGCCCTTGCGGGCCACCCTCTCCCTCAAGGGAGAGGGCTACGTATCGCGTCGCCGCCTGCCCGATCCCCTCTCCCCGCCGGGGAGAGGGTTAGGGTGAGGGGTAAAACTTATGCCTACTCGAAGTCCGGATTGAGCCAGCCCGGAGGCGCCGTGTCCTCGGCCGGCGGCTTCAGCCGCGAGACGTAATCGAGCACCGCCGTGGTATCCTTGTCGGTGAAGAACTTGATCTGCTCGACCATCTCCGGATTGGCGTTGCGGCGTTTGCCCTCCTTGATCCACACATATTGGCGCAGCAGGTATTCGTAGTGCTGGCCCTGGATGCGCGGATAGAACTTGTCGTTGTCGCCTTCGCCGTTCTCGCCGTGGCAGCGCACGCAATTGTCCTTGTAAAGCTGCGCGCCGTGCTCCAGATCGTCGCCGGCGCCGAGGCCCGGCTCCGGGTTCATCTTCAGCGTCTGGATATAGGCGGCAACGTCGGCGATCGACTGGGCGCCGCCGATCTCGCGTTCGAGCGCGAACGGATACATGGTCGGGTTGTCGCGGTTGAGCGCGCGGATGTCGGCGAGCTGCTTGATGGTGACCTTGGGATGCTGGCCGGCGATCTGCGGGAAGGTGCCGTCCCTGGAGCCCCAGCCCTCCGGCAAATGGCAGGCCGCGCAGACCTCGTAGACCTCAAGCCCGTTTTCCAGATCGGGCGTCAGGTTCAACGCCTCGTCCTGTTCGCCGCCGCCCACATTCCAGTCGGCCGGCTTCTCGCCGCCGGCAGCGAACGCGGCCGCCGAAACGGCAATTGCGCCGGCCAGCGCGATTGCAAACGTCGTGGTTCGTTTCATGACTTCTGTTCCTTCTCGAAACCGCAAGGTCGACTGTACGTCAGTCCTGCGTCCTGTCGATCTGCGAAAGGTAGTCGGCGATGCGGCCGATCATGTCGTCGTCGATCTTCTTCAAGAACGGCTTCATCAGCTTCGATTGCGCGTTCTTGCGCACGCCGTCCCGGATATCCGTCATCTGCGCCACAATATAGGCGGCCTTCTGCCCGGCGATAATCGGGTAGAGCTTGGATTTCGGCTTGCGCCCGTCGGGGCCGTGGCAGGTGTGGCATTTGCCCTTCTTGTAGTCCGCCGCACCCTGTTCCAGGCGGGCCGGATCGATCGGCTCTTCGGGCGTCAACGGCGGCGCCGGGGGCTGCTTGGCGAGCCAGGCGGCGATCTGCTTGACTTCGTCCTTGGTGATGCGCCGCTCGCCGGCACTGGTGACGAGCGCGCCGCGCATGCCCTCGGTGCGCGGATTGCCGGTCTCGTCCGGGCCGGCCGACCGTTTGCCATCGATGATGTCGTTGACCTGGCGGATGATGTACTTTTCCGGCTGCGCCGCGACGTTCGGATAATCCTGGATCGCACCGATGCCGTTGCGCCCGTGACAGGCAACGCAGGTGCGCCGCATGTAAAGCTTCTGGCCGGGATCGCGCTTTTTCTTCTTTTTGGCTTTCTTCGGCGCCGCCGCTTCTTCGCCCTCGGCCTTGTCGGTCTGCGCAAAAGCTGTCGTCGCCGGCAGTGCAAAACTGAACATTGCGGCCGCGACGAGCCAGATCAGGCGCTGCGTTCCGAAATATCTCATCGGCTTTTCCTCACCGGTTCCAGAGCGTGCCCTGGCACGCCCTAAGTTTGGAAAAGGGGGCGGTTGCCGCCCCCTTCTCCCTCATGTTCGGGGCTCAAGGCGTCACTGATTGACGACCTTGGCGCCGTTCTGGTCCAGATAGGTCTTGGCGCGGAGGCCGATATCGGCCGCCTTGACCTGATACTGGAACCATTGCTGCGCCCACAGCGTGGCGTTCTGCCAGTCCTTGGCCGCCGCAAACTCTTCGGTCTTCGTCTTTGCCTCCTCCGCGAAGTTGAGCTGGTCGGTGGCATCTTCGACCATCGCGACGACCGGCGGGAAGTCCTTGAAGTTGCGGGCGGTGATGTACTGCACGACGCTGTCGATCACGGCCTGGGTGGCGTTCACGGTCTCGACCTGCTTGGTGTAGTCCTCTTCCGTGTAGGTCTGACCTTCCTGCAGCGCAACGCCTTCGGCCGTGTAGCCCTTCGGCGTGACCAGCAAATAGCCCTGCATCTCAAGATGCAGCGCCGAGCAGAATTCCGTGCAGTAGTACGGATAGACGCCCGGCTTTTCGGCCTTGAACGTCGCCGACACGGTCTTGCCCGGTTCCGCCGACAGGTTGATGTCGAAGCCGCGAATGGCAAAGCCGTGGGTCTCGTCCTCGGCGCGTTCCACATTGGTGAAGTGCAGCGACACCGTCGAGCCTTCCTCGACCTCGATGATTTCCGGCGTGATGTGCGACCGGATCAGCGTGCCGTAGATATGGGTCACGCCGTCGACCACCTCGGTGCGCTCGCGGCCCGGCAGCGTCCGGTGCGGCGACCTCTGGTCGGTGCGGCTGTCCCAACCCGACTTGTAGCGCACCTTCGGCTTCAGCTTGTCGGCCGAGATCGCAACCGCATAGTGCGGCTCGCCGAGCGGCAGCGGCATGTCGTACAGGAGTTCCATCTTGTCGCCGGAGATGTCGATCAACTGATGGTTCTGCGGATGCAGCGGACCCACCGGGTTGAACCGGTCGATGGCGAGCTTGTTCAGCGACACCAGGTACTTGCCCTTCGGGCTGACCGAGTCGCCTTCCATGCTCATCAGGTGGCCGATATTGTAGTGGACCGAGATCTTGTCGAGCACCTTGCCTTCGCAATAGTCCCACTTGGTCACCTGGCTGTCGACGTAGATCGACGTGTAGACGACGCAGGGCTTGGAATCATATTGCGTGTGCAGCGGGCCGAGGCCGACCTGAAGCTGGGTGTGCAGCGACTTCTTCAGATCGAGGATCGGAATGCCGTACGGGTCGGTGCCGGCAAAATCCTTGGCATCGATCAGCGCCTTCATCTTCTCGAACGAATAGACCGAGGCGTGGGTGTCGAGCTTGCCGGAGACGATGATGTACTTGCCGTCCGGGGAAACGTCGACGCCATGCGGGCTCTTCGGTTCCGGGATGAGGAACAGGATGCCTTCGGCGACCGCCGTATCCATCATGATCACGTCGTGATCATTGATCTTGGTGGCCTTGCCGGCGGCGACCAGTTCCGCGGCCTTCTTCCAGTTGATCATGTGCAGGAAGTCGGTGTCTTTCTGCGAGCAGCCGGCTTCGAAGGGCGGGCGTCCGCGCTCGATGCCGCCGACATACCGTTCCGTGCAGAACGAGTTGGTGAACGACCAGCCGTCGGAGACCAGCTTGCCGGCGTCCGAAAGGTCCTGGCTGTAGGGCGGCAGTTCGACCGAGAACGATTGCGCCGGATCGATGCGGCCGGCTTCGCGGTCGAATTTCCAATAGGTCACCGCGCCGCGATATTCGTCGTTGAACTTCGACAGCGGCACGAAATCATTGCTGAACGGACCCGCATATTGCGTCGCCTCGATCACATATTCCGTGTTCGGCGTAACGAAGGCGCCGCCGTGCTCGGATTTCATGATCGGGTTGACGACGATCTGCTTGGTCTCGAAGTCCTTCAGATCGACGACGGCAATGCGCGGATTGGCCTTGTCGTTGATGAACAGCCATTCGCCGTCATATTCGCCGTTGGTCTCGGAAATCGCCGGGTGGTGGGTATCGCCGTAGTTGATTTCCGTGCCGTTGATCTTGCCCTGGGCCAGCACCGCCTTCGATTCGTCGTCGAAGCCGTAGCCCTGCCACGGTTCCGGCGTGAACACGGCGACATATTTCAGGATGCGCATCGACGGGATGCCGTAAACGATGAGCTGTCCGCTCTGGCCGCCGGAGGAGAAGACGACGAATTCGTCGCGGCCGCCGGTCGGCGTGTAGGTCTTGGCCGCGGCGAGAATGTCCTTCTCGGTCAAGCCGCGACGCTTCATTACGTCTTCGAGGGATTCGGCCGAAAACGCCGTCCCGATACTCGCCAACCCGAAACCGGCGGCCGCCGATAGGGTCAGCAGATGCTTGGTGAGTCGTGTCATGACAGGTGCCCCTTCTGATCCGTAGCGCCATGCTTCTCCGGAGTTTCCCGGCATAACGGAACTGCGCCGGGAGCGCATGACGATCTACAGGCGAATTCAGGCTTAGGTGATGGATAAGGCGTTTCACTTGTCGTTGGTCAAGCGGCGCGGGACCAAAAGCCGCAGCAGCGTCCCGGACCGGCAAAAACTGCGGATCGGAAACGGCGGATCAATCACAAACCAAAGCTGCAAAAACCAGTGTTGCCGCAAGCAGAAGCTGGAACAGGCCGGTGCGTGCCAGATAGGCGTTGAGGGCCGGCGACACCGGCGTCCGCGCAAAGCCGGCCGCAAGCGCAATCGCCAGCCCCGCGGCCGGCACAAAGCCGAGCCAGCCGGCCGCGCAGGCCGGGCGCACGATCCAGGCGGCACCGGCGACCGCGGCCAAGAGCAGCGCGCCGTAAACCGCCGTGGTGACGGTTTTGCCGGCGACGATCGCCAGCGTCCGGCGCCCGGCGACCGCGTCGATTTCGCGGTCGCGATGATTGTTGACGAGCAGCACGGCGGCGGCCGGCAGGCCGATGACCACGCCGAGGCCCAGGACCTTCGCCGAGACCGAACCGACGTGAAGGTAATAGGTCGCCGTGACGGCGACGACGCCGAAAAAGCCAAGCACGAAGAGCTCGCCGAACGGGGTGAAGGCGATCGGCCGCGGCCCGGCCGAATAAGCCAGGCCGGCACCGACCGCAAGCAGGCCGATGACCATCATCGACCAGCCGCCGGTCACCGAGAGCGCGGCGCCGCACGCGATCGCCAGTCCGAAGGCGCCATACGCCCAGGCCCTGACCGAGGCTGCCGGCGCCAGGCCGAGCGCGGTGATCCGCGGCGGCCCCAATCGCTGCCCGTCGTCATCGCCGCGGGCGCCGTCGACCGCATCGTTCCATAAGTTTGTGCCGATCTGGATCGCGATCGCCACCATCAGCGCCAGCACCAGCACGTCGAGGCGCAGCACCGCCTCGTCCTGCCAGGCCCAGAAGCTCGCCGTCAGAACCGGCACCAAGGACAGAACCAGCGTCTTCGGGCGGATCGCCATCAGCCAGATCCGCCGCCGGTCCGGCGGCGGCCGATCACCGGTCTCGGCGCTTTTCGCTATGTCTTCAGAGACCCGCTGGTCCACGTCTCAGCCTTTCCTGCCGCGATGGATCGCCGCCACGCCGAACATCAGTCGCGCGATGCTTATATCGGTGAATCCGCTCTGGCGCAGCGTTTCGGCCACCGCATCGGCATCGGGAAATTCCGAAATCGACTCCACCAGATAGCGGTAGGCGCCGCGATTGCCCGTCACCAGCGCCCCCAGCGCCGGGATGACATAGCGCGAATAAAGGCCGTAGCCCGGCGCGAACCAGCGGTCGGGCACGGAAAACTCAAGGATGTTCACGGTGCCGCCCGGCATCAGCACACGGTTGATTTCAGCAAGTGCTGCGCGCGGATCGGTCATATTCCGGAGCCCGAAGGAGAGCGTCACCGCCCCCACCGAAGCATCGGCAAAGGGCAGGCTCTCGCCCTCCGCGGCGACCAGTAGCGCCCCGTCGCCGAAGCGTTTGGCGCAGACGGCGAGCATCTCCCGGCTCGGATCGACGACGGCGACCGCCATCTCCGGCATCAGCCGCTTGAGGCGCACCGCGATGTCGCCGGTGCCGCCGGCCAGGTCGACGATCGGGCCGTTTGGCGATCCCGCCACGCCGCGGGCAAAGTGCGACTTCCAGCGCCGGTGCATGCCGCCGCTCATCAGATCGTTCATCAGGTCGTAGCGGCCGGCGATCGCATCGAACAGTGACCGCACGCGGGCGCGCCGGGTCTCGCTGTCGACCGTGTCATGACCGAATGTGCGCGTCAGATGATCCATGTCGCTGTCCGGAGCCCTTCAGGTTCGCGTCAAGGCCAGTTGCGGCGCGTAGGCCATAGCGGGCGCTTGGTCAAGCGGCGCGGCGCCGAAAACGGCGCGGATCAGTTGGCCCGCCAGCTTTCGCCGAGCTGGGTTTTGACCGTTTCGGGGAGATTGATGGCGCCGCGGAAATCGGTGTCCTCGAACGAGGCGTTGGCGAAATCGGCACCGGCGAGATTGGCGCCGATGAAGGCGGTATCGATCAGCGTCGCCCCGCGCAGGACGGCGCCATGGAGGTCGGCGCCGGAGAAGTTCACCTCTTCGGCGCTCGCCCCGGTCAGTTCCACCGCGTTCAGTTTCGCCCAGCGAAAGTCGGAGCCGACGATGACGCCGCGCAGCATGTAGACGCCGCTGAAATCGGCGCGCCTGAACCGCGCCCGCTCCATGACGATGTCCTTCATGTAGGCACCGCGGAAATCCGCATCGTCGGCGTGGGTTTCGGTCAGATCGGTGCCGAACAGGAAGGCCTTGACGAGATCGGCCCCGGTCAGGTCGGTGGCGGTGAGATTGGTGTGGAACAGATCGGCGCCAGTCAAATCGGCCCGGCGCAGCCGGCACGACGACATGTTCGCCCATTTGAGGTTAGCGCCGCGCAGCACCGCGCCGGTCAGATCGCAGCCGACCAGGTTCGCCGTCGACAAGTCGACCCGGCTCAGATCGGCGCCGTGCAAATCGGCGGCCAGCAATTGCCGGCCGGCGAAGTCGCAGTGCTTGAGATCGGTGTGCGGCGCCGGATAGTCGCAATCGCCTTTCGGCAGCCGCCACGCCTCCGCCGCCTGCGGCGCGGTGAGCACGGCGAGCGCCAGAACCAGCGCCACCGGACCGCCGCGCCGGCGGTCCGGATCGTTCAAAACACCAAGGATCTCAGAAAATCGCCGCGACATAACGGCACTATAGCACGCCCCGGCGGTCAGTTCGCGTTCTCGGCTTCGATCCGCTTGGCGATCGCCTCATAGGCCTCGTTGGCGCCCTCTGCGAGTTTGTGGGCGACGCCGCGATGGCAGTCGATACAGGTCTTGTTGTCGTCGAAGCCTTCTTCGTGGCGGTCGGCGCTGCGCGGTTCCTGAACGCCGAAATCCATCGAGTCGTCGTCATGGCAGTTGCGGCATTCGCGGGAGTCGGTTTTCTTCATCGTCTCCCAGACATGGCCGGACAATTGCAGCCGCTTGGCGTCGAATTTCTCGCGCGTGTTAATCGAGCCGAGGATCTTGTGGTAGAGCTCGTTGGTGGCCTGGATCTTGCGCCTGATCTTGTAGAACCACTCCTTCGGCACGTGGCAGTCGGAGCACACTGCGCGCACGCCCGAACGGTTATAGTAGTGGACGGTCTCGGTATATTCCTCGTAGACATTGTCCCGCATCTCGTGACACGAGATGCAGAAGGTTTCCGTGTTGGTCAGTTCCACGGTCCAGTTGAAGGCGCCCCAGAACATCACGCCGATAACGCCGCCGGCGACCAATGTCCCGAGCGTCCGAACCCACGGGCGTCGCCGCGCCGTCTTTGCGTTGTCATCCATCTTGCTCACCCCGTATACGGCCGAACGCGCGCCGCATCCCGGCAGCGTACCGGGTGCGGCCGGGCGGCGGTTCCAGCGCCACGCACGCTACGCACGCCGCGCCGACGATCCCTCAGTTGGCGCCCTCGAACAGGTTCTCGACCAGCGGCTGGGTGGCCAGTTGCGGCACATGGCACTGGCTGCAGAAGAACCGGCGCATGTTCATTTCCTTAAGCATCTGGCCGCTGGCGTCAACATAGTGGCTGTCGCCGATCCGCGGGGCCTTTTCCTTCTTGTAGGTTTCCTCGCTGTGGCAGTTGAGGCAGGTGTTCTCGGTCAGCGTGACCCGGTCGTTGTCGATGCTGTGCGGGATCGTCGGCGGCTGCGTCTTCCATGAACGCTTGAAGCCGCCGCTCACCGTCTCCTGCTTGAAGCGCGCCGGCTCCGCCGGAGCCGCCTCAAGCTTGTTGTCGCCGCGCAGCGACAACACCTCGGCCGAGCCGGGGACCGAAAATCCTATCGCGGCTGAAACCAGAACGGCGGCGAGCGCAAGTGTTTTCAGAGTCTTCATGGTGTCCTCCATGGGTTCGATCTCATGCAATCAGTCTTTCCTGTTCCGGCCGCGCCGGCGGCGGAGACCAGGCCGCCATTCCGGTGTGACCGGTGTCATTCGGTTCCGCCTCGGCCTGCGATCCGAAACGCAAGCCGAAGGCGAAGACGTGGTTGGGACAGATATCGATGCAGCGGGCACAATTGGTGCAGTTGCCGTCGAGGATGACCGGGCTGCCGCCGCTCGCCAGGCTCTTGACCGCCGGCGGGATCACCTGCGGCTCCGGGCACACCTCGTAGCACTCCATGCAGTCGTCGCACGCGGCGCGGTTGTCGGCCCGTATCCGCACCAGGCTCCGCGCGCCGATGAGGCCGTAGAACGCGCCCATCGGGCACAGATGCCCGCACCAGCCGTGGCGCATGACCAAAAGGTCGAACAGGAACACGGCGGCAAGCGCGAGCCAGCCGATGCCGAAACCGAAGATCAGGCTGCGATGGGCGAGCGACACCGGGTTGACCAGTTCGTAGGCGAGCGTACCCGTCACCGCGGAAACGATAAGGGTCAGGCCGAGCACCCAGTAGCGGGTCGACGGCTTGAGCCTGGCCGACTGGCGAATGCCGAGCCGGCGCCTGGCCCACAGCGCCGTGTCGGCGACGATGTTGACCGGGCACGCCCACGAGCAGAACACCCGCCCGCCGATCAGGAAATAGAATGCGGCAACGATCGCCGCGCCGATCACCGTCGTCGTGCCGATCTCGAAAAAGCCGGAGGCGAGGATCTGCACGAACAAGAGCGGGTCGGTCAGCGGCACCACGTCGAGCAGCAGGCTCTGCGCCAGCGTGCCCTTGATCAGCCACAGGCCGGCGAACGGTCCGAGCAGGAAGAGGCCGAGAATGCCGATCTGGCTCGCTCGGCGCAGGATCAGCCATTTATAGGCGCCGAACCAGCCCTTCACTTCCAGCGCATCGCGGCCGAGATGTTCGATCGGGGTGCGCATCACTTCGCCCCCTCGATGCCACGGTTCAGAGTGTCGAGCGGATTGGAGGAGAACGGCGTATCGTCGACGCCCGCGCCCGGCGCCGTGACCGCCGGCTGACCCGGCGGCCGATCGAAGATGAGGCCCCGGCCTTCATGCTCGTAGCGCACCCCTTCGGGAAGGTTGTAGCGGTGCTCCACGTCCGGCGTCACCAGCGCCTCGCCGGCCTCTTTCTTCTTCTCCCAGCCGAGCCGGTAATGGCGGCCGAGCTCGCCCTTGGCCAGCTTGACCGGCAGCACCTTGATCGCCGCCTCTTCCAGGATGCAGGCCTTCTCGCACAGGCCGCAGCCAGTGCAGTCGCTGGAATGCACCACCGGCACGAACAGGGCGTGCTTGCCCGAGCGCGGGTTCGACGAATAGTCGAGCGTGATCGCCTTGCCGCCGACCGGGCAGATATTGTAGCAGACCTCGCAGCGCAGGCCCTGGAAGGCGATGCAGCTTTCCTGGTCGACGACGACGGCGAGGCCCATGCGCGCCCTTGTGATGTCAGTGAGTTCGTGATCGAGCGCCCCGGTCGGACAGGCGGGCACGCACGGAATGTCCTCGCACATCTCGCACGGTCCCGTGCGGGCCGTGAAATAGGGCGTGCCGACGGCGACGTCCTCGCCGAGATCGGCGAGTTTGAGGATATTGTAGGGGCAGTCGCGGATGCATAGGCCGCAGCGCGAACACGCCGCCAGGAAGTCGTCCTCCGGCAGCGCGCCGGGCGGCCGCAGCGCCGCCGACGGCAGCGCCGACGACGACCGTGCATGCACGCCGAGCGCCAGCCCGAACAGGCCGACCGCGCAAGCGGTCTTGGCGCCGTCGACCAACAGCCGGCGGCGATTGCCGGTCCATTTTTCAGCAAATGTCGTTTCAGACGAGTCCGACATCTTGAGCCGCGTCCGCGCTTGCCTTCTTAAGATCCCGAGTGCCGATCGGCGAGCCGCCCGCCCGGAACGCGCCCGGGCGGACGGTCATGCGCCCCCCGTTCAGGCTTTTTCCACCTTGCAGGCGCACTTCTTGTAGTCGGTTTCCTTCGACAGCGGATCGGTCGCATCAAGCGTCAGCTTGTTGATCAGCCGGCCCGCATCGAACCACGGCGCGAACACCAGGCCTTCCGGCGGCCGGTTGCGGCCGCGGGTCTCGACCCGCATGGTGAGTTCGCCGCGAATGGTGGAGATCTTGACCTTCGAGCCGTCCCGCAGCTTGCGCTTGCGGGCGTCCTTCTGGTTCATGTAGAGCACCGCCTCCGGCACCGCCCGGTGCAGTTCCGGAACCCGGCGCGTCATCGAACCGGAGTGCCAGTGCTCGAGCACGCGGCCGGTGCACAGCCACAGATCGAACTCCTCATTGGGAATTTCGGCCGCCGGCTCATAAGGCGCGCTGATGATGTTCGCCCGGCCGTCCGGCTTGCCGTAGAACTCGACGACCGTCTCGTCGCCCTCGACATGCGGGTCATAGCCGCCGCGGAACCGCCACAGCGTCTCCTTGCCGTCAATCACCGGCCAGCGCATGCCGCGGACCTTGTGATAGGCGTCGAAATCGGCCATCTCGTGGCCCTTCTTCGGAATGCCCGGAACCGAGTTGAACAGCCGGTATTCCTCGAACAGGCCCTTCTGGACGTAGTAGCCGAAATACTCCGACTCGTCGTTGCCGTACTCATTGCCGCGCTCGTCGACGATCTTGCCGTCATACGGGAACTTGTCGACGACGCCATTGCCGTAGAGCACGTCATAGAGCGTCTTGCCGGCATATTCGGACTGGGCGATCAGTTCCGCCGGCCAGACGTCCTCGATCTTGACGTATTTCGAGAACTCCATGATCTGCCAGACGTCGGAGCGGGCTTCGCCGGGCGCCTTGACCTGCTGGCGCCAGAACTGGGTCCGCCGCTCGGCATTGCCATAGGCGCCTTCCTTCTCCGCCCACATCGCCGTCGGCAGGATCAGATCCGCGGCCATCGCCGACACCGTCGGATAGGGATCCGACACGGTGACGAAATTGTCCGGGTTGCGCCAGCCGGGGAACGATTCGTCGTTGAAGTTGGCGGCTGCCTGCATGTTGTTGTTACACAACACCCAGAAGCAGTTCATCTTGCCGTCCTTCAGCGCCCGGTGCATGGCCACCGCGTGGATCAGCGTCGGCCCCTCGTCGGATTTCGGACCGAGGATCGTGCCGGCCGGCAGTTTCCAGGTCTTTTCCGAGAACGCCCGGTGCTTTTCGTTGGCGACGACCAGATCGGCCGGCAGACGGTGGGTGAAGGTGCCCACTTCGCGCGCCGTGCCGCAGGCCGAGGGTTGGCCGGTCAGCGAGAACGGGCTGTTGCCCGGCTCGGAGATTTTGCCCGTCAGCAGATGCACGTTGTAGAGCAGGCCGTTGACCCAGACGCCGCGGACGTGCTGGTTGAAGCCCATCGTCCAGTAGGACGCGATCTTCTTGGTCGGATCCGCATAGAGCTTGGCGAGCCGTTCGAGCTGCTCCGCCGGCACCTTCGACATCTCCGCGACATATTCGAGCGTATAGGGCTCGATCAGCTTGGCGTATTCCTCAAACGTGATCTTCGACAATTTGCCCTTGGCGCGGTTCTTGGCCGCCTTTTCGCGCGGATCGTTGTCGCGCAGGCCGAAGCCGATATCCGTCGGCGTCACCGTGAAGTTCACGTGCTTGTCGAGGAAGTCCTTATTGTAGGCCTTGTTCTGCACGATGTAGTTGGCGATGTAGTTGAGGATCGCCAGATCGGTCTGCGGCTCGAACACCATGGCGTTGTCGGCGAGCTCGAAATTGCGGTTCTCGAACGTCGACAGCACGTGCACTTCGCAGCCGGGCTTGGTCAGCCTGGTGTTGGTCAGGCGCGACCACAATATCGGGTGCATCTCGGCCATGTTGGCGCCCCAGAGCACGAACGCGTCGGCGTGCTCCAGATCGTCATAGCAGCCCATCGGCTCGTCGATGCCGAAGGCGCGCATGAACGCGCCGACCGCCGA
>JANQEG010000020.1 GCA_028278505.1 Rhodobiaceae bacterium | reverse complement strand
CGGGCTTTACGTCGACCGCATCCTGCGCCTCGAAAATCACCTATATCGACGGCGATGAAGGGATTCTGCTCTATCGCGGCTATCCGATCGAAGAGCTTGCCGAGCACGGCGATTTTCTGGAGACCTGCTACCTGCTGCTCTACGGCGAATTGCCGACGAAGAAGCAGAAGGAGGATTTCGACCATCGCGTGACCCATCACACGATGATCCACGAACAGATGTCGCGGTTCTTCTCCGGCTTCCGCCGCGACGCCCATCCGATGGCGATCATGACCGGCGTCGTCGGCGCGCTGTCGGCCTTCTATCACGACTCCACCGACATCGCCGATCCGCACCAGCGCATGATTGCGAGCCTGCGCATGATCGCCAAAATGCCGACGATCGCGGCCATGGCCTACAAATATTCGATCGGCCAGCCCTTCATCTATCCGCGCAACGATCTGCACTATTCGGCCGACTTCCTGCACATGTGCTTCTCGGTGCCGTGCGCCACCTATGACGTCAATCCGGTACTGGCGAGGGCAATGGACCGGATCTTCATCCTGCACGCCGACCACGAGCAGAACGCCTCGACCTCGACGGTAAGGCTCGCCGGATCGTCCGGCGCCAATCCGTTCGCCTGCATCGCCGCCGGCATTGCCTGCCTGTGGGGTCCCGCCCATGGCGGCGCCAACGAGGCGGCGCTCAACATGCTGGCCGAGATCGGCGAACCGGAAAACATTCCCGAATACATGGAGCGGGCGAAGGACAAGAACGATCCGTTCCGGCTGATGGGTTTCGGCCACCGGGTCTACAAGAACTACGACCCGCGCGCCAAGATCATGCAGAAAACCTGCCATGAGGTGCTGAGCGCGGTGGGGGATACGAACGACCCGCTTCTGGCCGTTGCCATGGAGCTTGAGAAAATAGCTCTATCCGACGATTATTTCATCGAAAAGAAGCTTTACCCGAATATCGATTTCTACTCGGGAATCACCCTCAAGGCGATGGGTTTCCCGACCACCATGTTCACCGTGCTGTTCGCGCTGGCCCGCACCGTGGGCTGGATCGCCCAGTGGAAGGAAATGGTGGAGGACCCGCATCAGAAGATCGGCCGTCCGCGCCAGCTCTATAACGGCGCCATGCAGCGCGCCTATCCGCCGTTCGACGAGCGCACCGAGGGGTGAGCGCCTGACGCCATCACCGCCGAGACGATGCGCGCGGCGCGGGCGCCGGGCGGCTCGCCGTCATCGAGGCGCATGCGCTCATCGAGCTCTGAGAACGCCGCAAGCTGGGCGCGGCGCGCCGTCGTGTCGGCAAGAAGCGGGCCGAGCGCAGCGGCCAGGATGTCGGGCCGCGCATCGGCGTCGATGAACTCCGGCACGACCTTTTCCTCAAGCACGAGATTGGCGAGCACGATGGTCTCGACCTTGACGAGCCCCTTCATCAGCCGCGCGATCGGGTCGAGCCGGTAGGCGACGACCATCGGCACCTCGGACAACGCCAGCTCCAGGGTGACCGTGCCGGACGCCGCAAGCGCCGCATGGGCGCCGCGGAACGCGGCGAACTTGGCCGCCTCGCCGCGGACAATGCGCGCCTCGACCGGCCATTCGGCGGCCCGTTCCTTGATCTCGCCGGCAAGGTGGTCGACCGCAGGCACGACCGCGTCGAATTCAATCCCTTCCGCACGCAGCAGTTCGAGGACCTCGCCGAAAGGCTGCATCAGCCGCCGCACCTCGTTGCGGCGACTGCCGGGCAAAACGAGCAATGACGGACGCCTGGCCTCGGCGAGGTCCGGCCGCTCTCCCGGGCCTGGCCGCAGATCGCCGACGCGGCCGGCGAGCGGATGGCCGACAAAGCTGCAGGGCGGCCCGGCGAGCTCGGCATGCGCCTTCGGCTCGAACGGCAGGATCGCCAGCACGTGGTCGACATAGGCGGCCATCTTGCGCGCCCGCCCCGGCCGCCACGCCCAGACCGAGGGCGACACGTAGTCGATGATCGGAATGTTGGCATTGCGGCGGCGGATCCGCCGCGCCACCGGATGGGTGAAGTCGGGGCTGTCGATGATCACCACCGCATCGGGAGCGGTGGCGATCGCGGCGTCGATGGTCTGATAGGCGCGCCGCATGATCCGCGGGAAATGGGCGATGACCGCGGTGATCCCGGCGACCGTGATGTCGGCTACGGGGAAGATCGAGCGCAGCCCGGCCGCTTCCATGCGCGGTCCGCCGAGCCCGGAAAAGCGCACCGCCTCGCCATGCAGGCCGCGCAGCGCCGCCATCAGTTCGGCGCCCAACTGGTCGCCCGAATCCTCGCCGACAATGATGAAGACATGCTTCGGCCCGGCGCCGGCCATCTTTAGGGCGCCGGCCACGTTCAGGGCTCCGCCTGGACGGCCGGATCGACGCCGACGATGAAGATCCCGGCCGCATCGGCCGCCGCCACCGTGGCAGCGCGGTCGCCGACCAGCACCCGGCCGGCCTCGACGGCAATCCCGGCGAGGCCCGCGGCGGCGACCTTTTCCACCGTCCGCACCCCGATCGCCGGCATGTCGACCCGCAAATCCTGCTGCGGTTTCGGACACTTGGCAAGGACGCCGGCGCGCCCGCGCCAGCGCACCCGGCCGGCGCTGCGCAATCCGGCGACGCGATCGAGCATGGCATCGGTGCCTTCGGCGCCCTCCACCGCGATCACCCGGCCGTCGACCGAAACCGCCGCCTGGCCGATATCGAGCCGGCCGAGGGTCGCGACCGCATCGACCGCAAGCGCGATGTCGCGGGTCTCGCCGGCCTGCGGGGCGCGCTGCCCGAGCGGGCCGATCGGCGCCACGAGTTCGGGCGCGATCTGATGGGCGCCGACCACCTTCAAGCCGCGCTTTTCGGTGAATTTCACGATACCCGACAACACCTTGTCATCGCCGCCGACAATTAGCGACAGGATTTCCGGGAGGCTGCCGACGGCGCCGAAGTCGAGGCTGATTTCGCGGAAGTCCGGGCGCTTGTCGATGGCGCCGATCATGACGAGTTCGGTGGCGTTGTGCGCTTCGATCAGCTTGAACAGCCGCCCGACCTGACCCCATTTCAGCCAGGCATGCGGAAAGCGCTCGATCGCCGGGTCGGCGACGCCGGCAATGCCGAAGACGATGACCGGGCGCCCTGCCCTTTCCGCCGCCTCGGCCACCCGTGCCGGCATCGGGCCGCTGCCGGCGATGATCGCAACGGCGGCGGCTTGTCCGTCGCGGATGTCGGCGTCGGTATCCACGTTCGTCGGCGCCATCGACTAACCACCATTGCGGGGCGTGCACAGGGCGCGCGCCGAATCGATCCGAATGAAATCGACGATCTTCATCACCATCTCGTCGGCCGCATACATTTCGGCGACGTCCTCGAGCCGCTCGCGCAGCGTGCCCTCGTTGGAAAACAGCAAGCGGTAGGCGGTCCTCAGCGTGTGGATCTGTTCGCGGTCGAAGCCGCGGCGCTTCATGCCGACGATGTTGAGCCCGGCGAGATGGGCGCGGTTGCCGATCACCGAGCCGAACGGAATGACGTCGTACTCGACGCCGCTCATGCCCCCGATAAAGGCGTGGTCGCCGATGCGGACGAACTGGTGGACGGCGGACAGGCCGCCGAGCATCACGTAAGAGCCGATCGTGCAGTGCCCGCCGAGCGTCGCATTGTTGACGAAGATCGTATTGTCGCCGACCTGGCAGTCATGCGCCACATGGGAGCCGACCATGAACAGGCAGTCGTCGCCGACGCTGGTGACGAGGCCGCCGCGCTCGGTGCCGGGGTTCATCGTCACATGTTCGCGAATGGTGTTGCGGGCGCCGATGACGAGCCGGCTGTCTTCGCCGTGAAAGCCGATATATTGCGGCTCGTAGCCGAGGCTGGCGAACGGATAGATGCGGGTTTGCGGTCCGATCGTCGTTTTGCCGGCAATGACGACATGGGATTCCAGGGCGACGCCGTCGCCGAGCACCACGTCCGGCCCGACCACGCAGAACGGCCCGATGCGGACATCGTCGCCGAGGCGGGCGCCGTCGGCAACCTGCGCGGAGGCATGGATATCGGCCGCCACCCGGTTCAGTCCTTGCTGGCGATCAGCATCGCGCTGACCTCGGCCTCGGCCACCAGCGCGCCGTCGACCATGGCTTCGCCGCGGAACCACCAGATGTTGCGCCGCTTTTTCAGCTTGCGCATGTGATATTTCACCTGGTCGCCGGGAATTACGGGCTTGCGGAACTTCACATTGTCGATGGTCATGAAGTAGACGAGCTTCGGCTGTCCGATCTCGGAATTGGCGATCACGCACATCGCCCCGGCGGTCTGGGCCATGCCTTCCACCAGCAGAACCCCCGGCATCACCGGATTTTCCGGGAAATGCCCCTGAAAATGCGGTTCGTTGATCGACACGTTCTTGATGCCGACGCCGGACTCATCGCCTTCGATGTCGATGATGCGATCCACCATGAGAAAGGGATAGCGATGCGGAATGAGCTTCAACAGCTGCATGATGTCGACCGCATCCAACATCGTTTTCGGCGCATCGGACATGGCTAGCGCTCTCCCTCTCCTTCCGCTTCCGTCGGCGGCGCCTTCCTGTTCGGTCGGGCGCCGTCGCGGATCATCCTCTTTTTTTTCATCACCAATTCGCGCGTCCACTCGCGAATCGGTCGCGCCGGCGTTCCGCCCCAGGTCACGCCGGGCGGCACGTCGCCCATGACGTTGCCCGAGGCGGCGATCTGGGCACCGGCGCCGATGGTGACATGGCCGATGGTGCCGACGCGGGCGCCGAGCACGACGAAATCCTCCAGTTTCGCGCTGCCCGAGATGCCGGTCATCGCGACGATCACGCAATGGCGGCCGATTTCCACGTTGTGGCCGATCTGGACGAGATTGTCGATCTTGGTGCCTTCCCCGACAATCGTATCCCGCGTCGCGCCGCGGTCAATCGTCGTGTTGGCGCCGATTTCGACATCGTCCTGAATGATCACGCGGCCGATTTGCGGCACCTTGAGATGCCCGTCCCGGCCCATTGAGAAACCGAAACCGTCCTGGCCGATGCGCACGCCGGAATGAATGATGACGCGGTCGCCGACGAGCGCGTTGAGGACGGTGGCATTGGGGCCGACATAGCCGTCGCGGCCGATCCGCACGCCGGCGCCGACAATGGCGCCCGCCGAGATCACTGTGCCGCTACCGATCTCGGCGCCGGCCCCGACCGCCGATCCGGGCTCCACCGTCGCCCCGTCCTCGATTCGCGCCGTCTCATGCACATGGGCGCCGGCGGCGACGCCGGCCGCACCGCCATAGGGACCGGCAAGGCGCATGGCCGCGGGAAACAGGGTCGCGAGCACCACGGCATGGGCGCGCTGCGGCTGATCGACCACGAGAACGGCGGTCCCGGCGGGCACCCGCTCGGCATATTTCGACGCACACAGGCAGGCGCCGGCGGCGGTTGCCTGCAGTTTCGAGGCATATTTCGGATTGTCGAAAAAGGACAGATCGCCGCGACCGGCCAGGTCCAGCGGCGCAACATTTTCGATCACCCGCCCGGAATCGCCGCGCAGCAGCGCAGCACCGGTCATGTCGGCGATCTCGCCGACCGTCAAGCTGCATGCCGGTTGGAAAAAGACAGGATCTGACATGCCACATTCCAGGCATTCGCGGTCGGCCGTCGGCAAACCTCCGGCAACCGCGATGGTGACTGGGCCGGCCTTAGAACTGTGTGCCGCCGCTGAACCGGAAAACCTGCGTGCTGTCGTAGGGTTCCTTGGCGATGGCATAGCCGAAATCCGCCCGCAGCGGGCCGAACGGCGAAACCCAGATGATGCTGCCGCCGACCGACGCCCGGATCGCGGAACTGTCGCCGACAAGCGCCGGGCTCAGCATCCCGATATTGCCGACATCGTAGAGCGAGCCGGCATCGGCGAATATGGCGCCGCGCAGGCCGAGTTCCGGCGGCAGCCCCCAGAACGGGAACTGCAGTTCCGCCGTCACCGCCCAGAACACGGTGCCGCCGAGCGCATCGTTATTGGAGCCGACGGTCAGGTCGCGCGGCCCGATACCGGCCGGCGCGAAGCCGCGAATGGTTTCGCCGCCCTTGAAGAAGCTGTCGCGAATCCGGACCTGGGCTCCGCCAAAGCCGGTGATGTGCCCGGCCGTCGCCTTGAGCATGAACACCATGCCCCAATCCGGCATCACCTCGCGATAGCCGCGCGCCTCGATTGTCGTGCGGATATAGCGAACGTCGCCGCCGACGCCGGCAATGTCCTGCGAGAAATTGACGTAATGGCCGATCCGCGGATCGCGGATGTTGTCGCGCGTGTCGTAGACGATCGAATAACCGACCGTCGACACCAGCGTCACACCTTCCGCCTGCCTGATCGCCAGCGACGCTTCGCCATCCGCCGTGGCGCCGTTCTTCAGCGAGGCCGGAATGGTGATGTCTTCCTGGTAGATATGGTTGCGCACCTGCACGGTGAGGTCATCGGTGATCGGGAAACCGAAACGTACCCCGCCGCCTATGGTCTCCGAATCGTAGGAATAGGTGGAATTGTTGTCCTGGACCCGCCTGTAAGCGTCGACGCCGGCCGAAATCCGCTGACCGAGGAAATAGGGCTCGGTGAAGGAGAAATCGACCGTGCGCTTGTTCTCGCCGCCGCCGACGGCGATCCTCACGAACTGCCCGCGTCCGAGGAAGTTCTTCTCCGACAGCGTTACCTCGGCAATGAAGCCGTCGGCGGTCGAATAGCCGACGCCGAAGCTGACTTCGCCGGTCGCCTGCTCCTCGACCTCGACGATGACGATGACCCGATCGGGTGCCGAGCCCTGCTGGGCGATGATCCGCACGGTCTTGAAGAAGCCGAGATTGCGCAGGCGCCGCTCGGCCTTGTCGATCAGCACGCGGTTATAGGCGTCGCCCTCGGCGAGGTCGAACTCGCGACGGATGACGTAGTCGCGGGTCCGGTTGTTGCCGCGGATCTCGATGCGCTCGATATAGACCCGCGGTCCCTCGTCGACATAGTAGGTGATCGAGATGGTGCGGGTTTCGTAGTCGCGGTCGGCGCTCGGACGGACCTGGACGAACGCATAGCCGGCAGAGGCCGCGGCGATGGTGATGTCTTCCAGCGTCTTTTCGACGAGTTCGGTGCTGTAGGTGCGGCCGGTGCGGGTCCGTGCCTTGTCGCGCAGCCGTTCCGGGTCAATCTCGCGCAGCGAGGTGACGACTTCGTTCTCGCCGAACTGGTACTTCTCGCCCTCGTCGATGGTGAAGGTGACGAAAAACACGTTCCGCTCGCGGTCGAGATCGGCGACGGCGGAAATGATGCGGAAGTCGGCATAGCCGTGATTGAGATAGAAGCGGCGCAGCAATTCCTGGTCCGACTGCAGCCGATCGGGATCGTAGACGTCGGAGGTCTTCAGCCAGGACAGCCAGTTCTTCTGCGAGGTCTTGATGACGTCGCGCAGTTTGGCGTCGGAATAGGCGTGATTGCCGATGAACATGATGCGGGCGATGCTGGTCTTCGCCCCTTCGTCGATCTCGAAAACCAGATTGGCGCGGTTCTCGTCGAGCTCGATGATCTTCGGCTCGACACTGGCGCCGTACCGGCCGCTGCGCCGGTACCCTTCCAGAATGCGCTGCAGATCGGACTGCACCTTGGCCCGCGTCAGCACCGTGCGCGGCTTTGATTCGACGATCGTCAGAAGCTGATCGTCCTTCAGCTTCTTGTTGCCCTCGAAGCTGACCCGGTTGATCAGCCGGTTCTCGACGACGGTGACCACCAGAATCGCCGCGCGGCGGCCGATACGGACGTCGGAAAACAGGCCGGTGGCGATCAGCGCCTTGAGGGATTCGTCAAGATCGGCGGTGGTATAGGGGCGCCCGGGCACGATCGTGACATAGGAAATGACGGTCTCTTTTTCGACCCGCCGATTGCCCTCGACATCGATGCGACTGACGGTCGCGGCCTCCGCAGCCGAGCCGATTGCCGGGAAATCGGCGGCAATCAGTGGCGCAACGAACGAAAAGACCAAGGCCAGCGCGACGCCCCGGAGCGCAATCCCTAAAGCTTTCATCCCGATCGAATACCTTATTTCTTACTTCTGAATCGGTTCCCCCGGACGCCCGGTAAGCGAACGACGCTGAATCCCATAGCTCGTGCTTTTACAATAATTTGCGGTTAGCGCAAGCCATCGCTGCCTGCTTCGATCGATTTTCGCTCCGACAGTTGCCCTGACGCCACGCCCCGGACGATAAACGGGCCGGCGGCCGCCGTCCATCGGCAATAAGATTAGCCTGGCGTATGGTTAACGCGGGAAAGCCGGCAAATGACGGGTGTTCCGGGGCGGTCAGCCGGAGGTGTGCTGGGCGACCAGATTGATGATGTCGTTGCTGGTCACGAACAGGATCAGCATCACGATCAGCGCGAAACCGATGCGGAATCCGTAGTCCTGAACCCGCGCGCTCAGCGGCCGGCCGCGCACCGCCTCAATCGCATAAAACAGCAGATGGCCGCCGTCCAGGACCGGAATCGGAAACAGGTTGATGACGCCGATGCTGACCGAGATGATCGCCATCATATTGATCAGGGCGACGAAACTGATGGAAGCAACGTCCCCGGAAGCCTTGGCGATGCGGATCGGCCCGCCGAGCTGGTCGGTCGATTCGCGGCCGCTGATCAGCCGCCCGAGATAGGTGAAGCTGCGCTCCACCACATTGTAGGTCTCCTCGATCCCGAGCACGAAGGCTTCGGGCACGCTATAGCGTTGGACGATGATGTCGTCGGGCGAAATGCTGCGGGAGATGCCGAGCACGCCGACCCGGTGCCTGTTGCCGAAGGGATCGGTCATTTCCTGACGCTTCGGCGTTGCGGTGAGCGCGATCCGGTCGCCGCCGCGGTCAAGGACGATCTCGATCGGCGTGTCGGCGCTCAAGGTGACGATCGCCTGGATATCCGAAAAGGATTCGATGTCGCGGTCATTGATGGACAGAATCAGATCGCCCGGCTCCAGCCCGGCGGCTTCGGCGGCGCTGTCTTCCAGCACCAATTCGACCCGCGGCGCCGTAACACTCTGGCCGTAAATGGCAAACAGGCCGGTGAAAATGGCGATCGCCAGGATGATGTTGGCCGCCGGCCCGGCGGCGACGATCGCCATGCGTCGCCACACCGACTGCCCGGCAAGGCTGATCTTCCGTTCCGCCTCCGACATCTGCGCGATCGCCTCGGCGTCGGGCACGCTGGCGGCGTTGTCGTCGCCGTGGAACTTGACGAAACCGCCGAGCGGGATCGCGGCGAGCTTCCAGCGGGTGCCGTGGCGATCGGTGCGGCCGATCAGCTCAGGCCCGAAACCGACCGAAAAGACGTCAACGGTGACGCCGCAGCGGCGGGCGACCCAGAAATGGCCCAGTTCGTGGAAGAAGACCACGACGGTGAGAACGAACAGAAAGGCGGGCGCGCCGATCACCAGCCATGATCCGAACCCGGCGAGACCGTCAACAAAAGCCATATGACACCGATCCCTGATTCATCGTTGGTTTGATCATCGGTCCATCCTAGAGCACGGACGCTATCAAACTCTAAAGCGCATAGGATTGCGCGCGGATTTCCGGCAGCAGCTCTTCGGCGACGGCCCGCGCCGCGTGATCGAGTTCGATCGCCGCCTCGACGCTTGCCGGGCTGACGATGTCGCCCTGCCGCTCCATGCGGTCGAGCGTCGCCTCGGCCAGCGCCGCAATGCCGAGAAAGCCGATGCTGCGGTCGAGGAACGCGGCGACGGCGATCTCGTTCGCCGCGTTCAATATGTTGGTCGCCCCGGTGCCCCTGGCAAGGGCCTCGCGGGCGATTCGCAGCGCCGGAAAGCGGCCGTCATCGGGCTTCTCGAACGTCAGCGTGCCGAGTTCGGCGAGGTCGAGGCGCCGGCTCGGCGCCGGGCCGCGCTCGGGCCAGTTGAGGCAATGGGCGATCGGCGTGCGCATGTCCGGGCTGCCGAGCTGCGCCAGGATCGAGCCGTCGGCATAGGCGACGAGCCCGTGCACGACCGACTGCGGATGGATCAGCACGTCGAGCTGGTCGGTGGTCACCGGAAACAGATGAAAGGCTTCGATGATTTCCAGGCCCTTGTTCATCATCGTCGCCGAATCGATGGTGATCTTGGCGCCCATGTCCCAATTGGGATGGCGCAGCGCCTGTTCCGGCTCGGCCGCGGCCATTTCGGCCCGGCTCCAGGTGCGGAACGGACCGCCCGAGGCGGTCAGCGTCACCTTTTCGATGCCGTCGGCCTGATCGCTGTCGAACACCTGGAAGACGGCGTTGTGCTCCGAATCGAGCGGCAGGATCGTGATCTCCGCCTTTTCGGCGGCGGCAATGAAGGCCTGTCCGGCGCAGACCAGGCATTCCTTGTTGGCGAGCGCGATATCGTTGCCGGCGCGGATGGCGGCCATGGTCGGGCCGAGCCCGGCGGCGCCGACGATGCCGGCGACGACGAGGTCGACCGGGCGGGCGGCGGCTTCGGCAATCGCATCCGCACCGGCGGCGGTCTCGATCCCGGTGCCGGAAAGCGCGTCTTCAAGTTCGCCGTGGCGCGACGGCTCGGCGATGACCGCGAGCCGGGCATTGACGCGCCGTGCCGCCTCGGCCAGCCCCGCGACATTGCGGTTGGCCGTGACCGCCTCGACCGGGAACCGCTCGGGCTCGCGGCGGATCAGATCGAGCGTGCTGTCGCCGATCGATCCGGTCGCGCCGAGCAGCGTCAGCCGCCTTTCGCCGGCCGAGGGCGCCGGCTGCGTTGTCATCCTTGTGGCCGTTCCGGTCACCATTGCAGTACTCCTTCAGCCGGCGCGTCGAAGCCGGCACGCAAAAAACCGATCACCGCCGCCGCAAAGGCGGCGGCCGTGAGTGCATCGATGCGGTCCATCAGGCCACCATGGCCGGGAATGATGCGGCTTGAATCCTTTACGCCGAACCGGCGCTTGAGCCCGGATTCCATGAAATCGCCGAACTGCCCGGCGATCGACAGCGCCGCGCTGATGGCGATGACGGCGCCGACCTGCTCGATGCCGGCAACCAGCGCGAACAGCGCGCCGGCCGCGACCGCCGCGACAAGGCCGCCGACCGCGCCCGACCAGGTCTTTTTCGGCGAATAGCGCGGCGCAAGCTTCGGCCCGCCGATCGCTCGGCCGACGAAATAGGCGAAGATGTCCGTCGACCAGGTCGCGGCAAAAAGAAGCAGCACGGCGAGAAAGCCGGTCCAGTCGTCGCCGCGCAGCGCAATCAGCGCGACGACGAGCGCGGCGCTGTAGGCAAGGCCGGCGGTCGGCCACGCCTTTGCCGCGCCGAGGGCGAAATAGGCGGCGGCGGCGACCGCGGCAAGGCCGACGACGGCGGCCGCCGCGTCGGTTCGCCCGAGCATCACCATCAGCCCGGCGCCGGCAATGATCACCGCGCCGGTCACCATGGCCTGCGGGCTCGACCGCGTCTCGACGATCCCGAGCCATTCGATGAAGACGCCGATGCCGAGCACGATCGCGCCCAGCGCGAACACCGTGCCGCCATACCAGGTCGCGGCAAGCGCCACCGGGATCATGATCAGCGCCGACATGACCCGCGGCAGCAGATCGGCCGCAGCCGGCGGTCCGCCCTTCGGCGACGGCGTCTCTGTCGGGGCGGATGCCGCCATCTCAGCGGCTCCGGCGCGCGGCGATCCCGCCATAGCGGCGGTCGCGGTTGCGGAACTCGGCGATCGCCAGATCGAAATCCTCGGTCGCGAAATCCGGCCAGTACACGGGCAGGAAGACGAATTCCGCATAGGCCGCCTGCCACAAAAGGAAGTTCGACAGCCGCTGCTCGCCGCTGGTGCGGATGATGAGATCGGGATCGGGAATGCCGGCGGTGTCGAGATGGGTCGATATCATGGCGGTATCGACGTCCTCGGGTGACAGCCGGCCGGCCTTGACCGCGTCGGCGATGCGCCGCACCGCGCGGCCGATCTCGTCCCGGCCGCCATAGTTGAAGGCGATGACGAGCCGCATGCCGGTGTTGAGGATGGTCGTCGCCTCGGCCTCGTCGAGCAGGTCGCGAATGTCCCGCTGCAGGTCGGTGCGCTCGCCGATGACCATGACCCGGACGTTGTCGGCCCGAAGCTTCGCCAGATCGTTGCGCAGAAAAAGCTTCAACAGCCCGATCAGCTCGCGGACCTCGTCCGGCGGCCGGGTCCAGTTTTCCGAGGAGAAGCTGAACAGCGTCAGATAGTCGATGCCGATGTCCGCGGCGTGGCGGACGGCCTTGCGCAGGGCGTCCACGCCCTTGCGATGACCGTGGGTGCGGGTCAGGCCGCGGGCGGTGGCCCAGCGTCCGTTCCCGTCCATGATGATCGCGATATGCCGCGGCATGACCTCATCGCCGGTAATACCGACGGCTTCAATTTCCGCGCGCTTCGCGTTGCCGGTCATTCGTACGCCCTCGGGATTGGGGTCAGACCTGCATGATCTCGGTTTCTTTGGTGGCGAGCGCCGCATCGATCTCACCGATCGTCTCGTCGGTGAGCTTCTGCACCTTGTCGTGCAGCCTGTGGTGCTCATCCTGACCGATCTCGCCGTCTTTCTCCATATGCTTCAGCTTGTCCATACCGTCGCGGCGAACGTGGCGGGCGGCGATACGGGCCTGTTCGGCATATTTATGCGCGATCTTGACGAGATCCTGACGACGCTCCTCATTCAGTTCCGGGATCGGAATGCGCAGCAGCGTGCCCTCGACCACCGGATTGAGGCCGAGATTGGCTTCGCGGATGGCCTTGTCGACGGCCCCGACCATCGACTTGTCCCAGACCTGGACCGAGAGCATCCGCGGCTCCGGCACGCTGACGGTCGCCACCTGGTTGATCGGCATGGTCGACCCGTAGGCGTCGACGTGGATCGGATCAAGCAGGCTGATCGAGGCGCGGCCGGTGCGCAAGCCCCCCAGTTCGCTCTTCAGCACCGATACGGCACCGTCCATTCGCCGTTTCAAATCGGCAAAGTCCAGCTTTTCCTGCGCCATAACACTCTCGCCTCGTTCTTTGTGTTTTCAGCCGCCGCGCCGCTGCGGCCAATCTCCGTGGGCGCGGACCTTCCCTCTAATTCCTTAACCTTCGACGATCGTTGCGTGGCCGCGACCTTCGACCACTGCGCGCAACCCCCCCGCCTCGGCAATCGAAAACACGATTATCGGGATTGCGCTATCGCGGGCAAGGGCAATTGCCGTCGCATCCATGACCGCAAGCCCCTGGGCAAGCACCTCCTGATGGCTGAGACGTTCGTAACGGATTGCGGTCGGGTCCTTTTTCGGATCGGCGGAGTAGACGCCGTCGACCTGGGTGGCTTTCAACAGCGCGTCGCAGCCCATCTCGGCGGCGCGCAGCGCGGCCGCGGTGTCGGTGGTGAAGAACGGATTGCCGGTGCCGCCGACGAAGATCACCACCCGGCCCTTGTCGAGATGGCGCCGTGCCCGCGCCTGGACGAACGGCTCGCACACCGTCGGCATCGGCACGCCGGAGACGACGCGGGCCTCGATGCCGGCGGCGCCGAACGCCTCGCGCAGCGAAAGCCCGTTCATCACGGTCGCGAGCATGCCCATATGGTCGCCGGTCACCCGGTCGCCGCCGTCTGCCGCCACCTGCACGCCGCGAAAGATGTTGCCGCCGCCGACGACGATGGCGACCGTCACCCCGAGGCGGACGATTTCGGCGATATCGTCGACGATGCGCGCCACCGTGCCCGGGTCGATGCCGTAGCCCGTATCGCCCATCAGGGCCTCGCCGGAAACTTTTAAGAGAACACGGCGGTGGCTCAGGCGCGTCATGGGCAGGCTCCGCAAAGGTCTGGCCGGTGGCCGAATCGCGTGTGGCCGGAACGGCCGCCGCGGCTACGTTCGATACACGACGGGCGCCGGCGAGTCACGCCGGCGCCCGTCAATTACCCACTGCCACGGCAGAGCGCGTTCGCCGGCTGCGCGTCCCGGCTCAGCCGCCGACCGCGGCGGCAACCTCGGCGGCGAAATCGCCGTCGTCCTTGTCGATCCCCTCGCCGAGCGCGAAGCGGACGAAGGCGGTGACCGCGAGATCGGCACCGATCTCCTCGGCGGTCGCGGCGATCGCCTGTTCCACGGTCTTGTCGGTGTCGATCACGAAGGCCTGCTGCAGCAGCACGGACTCCTGGAAGAATTTGCGCACCCGCCCCTCGACCATCTTTTCGATGATGTTCTCCGGCTTGCCGCTTTCGCGGGCCTGTTCCGCATAGATCGCGCGCTCGCGCTCGACCACTTCCCGGTCGACCTGATCGGCGCTGACGGCGAGCGGATTGGCGGCCGCCACGTGCATGGCGATCTGCTTGCCGAAGGCGGCGACCGCCTGCGGATCACCGGCGGATTCGAGCGCGACGATGACGCCGATCTTGCCGAGCCCTTCGGCCGCGGCATTGTGGACGTAGGAGGCGACGACGCCCTCGGAAACCGCGAGCCCGGCCGAGCGGCGCAGCGACATGTTCTCGCCGATCGTTCCCACCATCTCGGTCACGTAGTCGGCGACCGACTTGTCCGAACCCGGATAGGGCGCCGCGGCGAGCCTTTCCACATCGCCGTCGACGTCGAGCGCCGTCGCGGCGATGTTCCGCACCATGTCCTGGAAGGTGGCGTTGCGGGCGACGAAATCGGTCTCCGAATTGACCTCGACGATTGCAGCCTTGCGGTCGCCGACCGCGACCCCGACCAGGCCTTCGGCGGCGACGCGGCCCGATTTCTTGGCCGCCTTGGCGAGCCCCTTGGTGCGCAGCCAGTCGACCGCGGCTTCGATATCGCCGTCGTTTTCCTTCAACGCGTTCTTGCAGTCCATCATGCCCGCGCCGGTCATCTCGCGCAGGTCCTTCACCATTGCGGCGGTAATCGTCATGGTCGCCTCGTTTGGTCTGTCGTGTTCGAGCACTTGCGCCGGGCGGCGGAAACGACGTCGCCAGGCGCGTGTCGCAGCCGGTCTGCGGACGTAGGCCTACGCCGATCCGCCGATGAACGCCTTGGCCTGGCCGATCCAGTCGTCGCGCGCGATGCGGCCCTTGAAATTGAGTTCGGCATCGACGGCGGCGACGTCCTCGGGCGAGAATTCGGCGATCTGCCAGAAATGGTAGATGCCGAGACCGTGCAGCTTCTGCTCGATCGCCCGGCCGACGCCGGTGATCCTGGTCAGCGCATCAATCTCGCCCTGCGGCGCCTTCAATCCTTTGAAGGCGGCGACCGGGGCCTCTTCGGCGGCCGCAGCCTCGGGCTCGGCCGGCGCCTCCTCAGCTACGGCGTCTTCGGTTTCCGCCGGAGCGTCTTCGGCTGCGGCGTCTTCCGCCGGGGCTTCTTCAGCAGGCGCCTCTTCGACAGCTTCGGCTGGAGCCTCTTCGGCAACAGCGGCTTCGGCTGGCGGTTCTTCAGCGGCAGCTTCTTCAGCAGCAGCTTCTTCGGCAGTGGCCTCTTCGGCAGGCGTTTCTTCGGCAGCAGCCTCCTCGGCAGGCACCTCTTCAGCGGCAGCCTCCTCGGCAGGCACCTCTTCAGCAGCGGCCTCCTCGGCAGGTGCCTCTTCAGCAGCGGCCTCTTCGGCAGGTGCCTCTTCAGCAGCGGCCTCCTCAGCAGGTGCTTCTTCGGCGGCAGCCTCTTCGGCAGGCGCCTCTTCCGCCGCCTCGGCCGGCGCTTGTTCGGCCGCGGCCGCCGCCGCTTCCGTCACCGCTGCCGGTGCTTCCTCGGCGACCTCCTCCATCGGCGGCTCCTCGGCCGCGCCGAGATCGACGCCGACATCGCCCTGGCCGCGCGAAATGCCGTCGATGACGGCCTTGGCGACGAGGTCGCAATAAAAGCTGATCGCCCGGCCCGCATCGTCATTGCCCGGCACCGGATAGGTGATCGGGTCCGGATCGCAGTTGGAATCGACGATCGCCACCACCGGAATGCCGAGCCGGCGCGCCTCCTGCACCGCGATCGCCTCCTTGTTGGTGTCGATCACGAACAGCAGGTCGGGGATGCCGCCCATATCCTTGATGCCGCCGAGCGCGCGCTCCAGCTTGTCGCGCTCGCGGGTCATCGACAGGCGCTCCTTCTTGGTGAAGCCGGAGGCGTCGCCCTGAAGCGTCTCCTCGACCTTGCGCAGCCGCGAGATCGAACGCGAGATGGTCTTCCAATTGGTCAGCATGCCGCCGAGCCAGCGGGAATTGACGTAATACTGGGCTGAGCGCCGCGCCGCATCGGCGATCGAATCCGAGGCCTGGCGCTTGGTGCCGACAAAGAGCACCCGGCCGCCGCCGGCGACCGTGTCGCTGACCACCTGCAGCGCCCGATAGAGCAGCGGCACGGTCTGGGCCAGATCGATGATGTGGATATTGTTGCGGCTGCCGAAAATGAACTGCTCCATTTTCGGGTTCCAGCGATGCGTCTGGTGGCCGAAGTGTACGCCGGCTTCCAAAAGCTGGCGCATGGTGAAATCTGGCAGGGCCATAACCATCAACTCCTTTTCCGGTTCGACCTGCGCGGAGCAAAGACCCTTTCGGGCACCGGAAGGCCGTCGATGCAACAAGCCGGCTTCGCCTGCAGCACCGCAGCCTTTAGAAAACCCCGCGTGTGGGATGGCGGCCTTATAGGCGCGCGCAAGGCCGAATGCAAGCGCCGCGGCGGCGCCTAAACATCGGCTATTGAATGGCCCGGAGCGACTTTCGTTGGAATCGACTCAAATTTAGTCGCCCGTTCTTTTTTTCTTGTCGCGTATTCTTATCCGAAAACCGGTTCCCACCCCGGTTCAGGCCCGGGGCAGGCTTTTTCGGGAATACGCTCTAGACGATGTCGACGCGCTCGACCTCGGGCACCGCCTTCAGCGCGCTGGCCAGCTGCGGCGAGACGTGGAAATGGCCGGGCAGCCGGATCTCGACCTCGCGGCGGCCGCTGTCGAGCGCGACGACGAAGCTGACCTCGCCCTCCCCGCCCGGTTTCAGCCGGCCGGCAATGCTGCCGAGCCCGGAGGATTCCGCCAGAAAGACCTTCAGGCTCTGCGGCTCGCGGCCGGCGACGGCCTCGAGATTCTCCACGCTCTGCAGGCGGATGCGCGGCTCGTCGTCGCGCATCTCGGCGGCAACGAGCGCGACGATCGAGCGGCCCGGCTCTAGCAGTTCGCGATACTGGTTGAGCCCTTCGGAGAAAATCACCGCCTCATATTCGCCGCTCGGATCGGAGATGCCGAGAATGCCGATGCGGCCGCCGGTCCGGGTCTTGCGCTCGGTCTTGCTGGTGATGGTGCCGGCGAGCCGGCCGGCAGCCTCGCCGCGCTTGATTGCGGCTGCGAACTCCGCCCAGCGCTGCACGCGCAGCCGCTCCAATATCGGCCCGTACTCGTCGAGCGGATGGGCGGACAGATAAAAGCCGACGACGCCGAGCTCCCGGTGCAGCCGCTCGGCCAGCAGCCATGGCTCGGCGCGCGGCAGCGTCATCGGCTCGTCGCCGCCGAACGCGCTGAAGATGTCGCCCTGGCGCGTCTCCGCGTCGGCCGCGAGCCGCGCCGCCTTGCCGAGAATATGGTCGATGCCGGCCGTGAGCCGCGCCCGGTCGGGCTCAAGTTCGTCGAAGGCGCCGGCGGCGATCAGGCTTTCCAGCGTGCGCTTGTTGACGGTGCGCGGATTGATGCGCCCGGCGAAATCGGCGATGTCGGCGAACGGCTCCTGCCCACGCGCGGCGATGATGTGCTCGACCGCCTGGCGGCCGACACCCTTGATGGCGGCGAGCGAATAGTGGATGACGCCGTCGCGCACGTCGAACTCGACGCCCGAGGCGTTGATCGAAGGCGGCGCAACCGTGATGCCGAGCCGGATCGCCTCGCGCCGGAACATCGCCACCTTCTCGGTGTTGCCCATGTCAAGCGTCATCGAGGCGGCGAGGAACTCGACCGGATAATTGGCCTTCAGATAGGCGGTCTGATAGGCGACCAGCGCGTAACAGGCCGAATGGCTCTTGTTGAAGCCGTAGCCGGCGAACTTGTCGACCAGGTCGAACACGAAAGAGGCACGCTCGCGGTCGACGCCGCGCTCGACCGCGCCATCGACGAAGCGCGAGCGCTGGGCGTCCATCTCCGCCTTGATCTTCTTGCCCATGGCGCGGCGCAAAAGATCGGCCTCGCCGAGGGTATAGCCGGAGAACACCTGGGCGATCTGCATCACCTGTTCCTGGTAGATGATGACGCCGTAGCTGTCGCGCACCACCGGTTCGATCGTCTCGTGCAGGAATTCCGGCCGCTCCTGGCCGTGCTTGCAGGCGAGCCATTTGGGAATGTTCTCCATCGGCCCGGGGCGAAAAAGCGCGACGATGGCGATCAAATCCTCGATATTATCGGGCCGGGCCTTGCGCATCAGGTCGCGCATGCCGCCGCTTTCAAACTGGAAGACGCCGACCGTCTCGGCCCGCTGCAGCATCTCGTAGGTCGTCGGATCGTCAAGCGGGATGCGGGCGAGATCGATCCTCGCCCCGCCGGCGGCGACGAGATCGACCGCGTTTTGCAGCACCGTCAGCGTCTTCAGGCCGAGGAAGTCGAATTTGACGAGGCCGGCGGGCTCGACCCATTTCATATTGTACTGGGTCACCGGCATGTCGGAGCGCGGGTCGCGGTAGAGCGGCACCAGCTCTTTCAGCGGCCGGTCGCCGATGACGATGCCGGCGGCGTGGGTCGAGGCGTGACGGTAGAGCCCTTCCAGGCGCTGGGCGAAATCGAGCAGGCGGGCGACGATCGGATCGCCGTCGCGCTCGGCCTGCAGCCGCGGCTCCTCGTCGATGGCGCGGCCGAGCGGCGTCGGGTCGGCGGGATTGTTCGGCACCATCTTCGCCAGCCGGTCGACCTGGCCGTAGGGCATCTGCAGCACGCGGCCGACATCGCGCATCACCGCGCGCGCCTGCAGCGTTCCGAAAGTGATGATCTGCGCCACCTGATCGCGGCCGTAGCGCTCCTGCACGTAGCGGATCACCTCGTCGCGGCGGTCCTGGCAGAAATCGATGTCGAAATCCGGCATCGACACCCGTTCGGGATTGAGGAAGCGCTCGAACAGCAGGCCGAAGCGGAGCGGATCGAGATCGGTAATCGTTAAAGCCCAGGCGACCACCGAGCCGGCGCCCGAGCCGCGCCCCGGGCCGACCGGAATGCCTTGCGCCTTGGCCCATTTGATGAAGTCGGCGACGATCAGGAAATAGCCCGGAAACTTCATGCGATCGATGACGTCGAGCTCGAACTCGAGCCGCGCGCGATAGTCGTCTTCGGAAAATCCCTCTGCCGTGCCGAGGCTCTCGAGCCGATCCGCGAGGCCGTCGGCGGCCTGCCGGCGCAGTTCCGCAGCTTCCGCAGCATCGGCCGCCTCGGCATCGGCCGCACCGGCGAAGCGCGGCAGGATCGGCGCCCGCGTCGTCGGCCGGAAGGCGCAGCGGCGGGCGATCTCGACGGTGTTGTCGAGCGCCTCGGGCAGATCGGCAAAGAGCGCCGCCATCTCGCCCCGCGTCTTGAAATAATGCTCCGGCGTCAGCCGCCGCCGGTCCTCATCGGCGATCACCCGGCTTTCGGCGATGGCGATCAGCGCGTCATGGGCCTCGTAATCGTCGCGGGCCGGGAAGAACGGTTCGTTGGTGGCGACGAGCGGCAGCCCCTTGTCATAGGCGAGCCCGAGAAGGCCGGCCTCGATCCGGCGCGCCTCCTCGACCCCGTGGCGCTGCACCTCGACATAGAGCCGCTCGCCAAAAATGTCGGCGAGGCCGGCGAGCCGGCGCCCGGCGATCTCGGCCATGCCGGCGCGCAACGCCCCGTCGATCGGCCCTTCCGCGCCGCCGGAGAGCGCGATCAGCCCGTCGGCGGCGGCCGCCATCATCGCCGGGGTGACGTGCGGGCTTTCGCCCGGATCGGTGTCGAGAAAGGCGCGGCTCGCCAGCTCCATCAGATTGCGGTAGCCGGCCTCGCTCGCCGCCATCAGCACGATGCCCGGCATGCGGCCGGCGCCGCGCCGCTCCTCGGCCTCGTCACCGAAACTGACGGCAAGCGTGCAGCCGATGATCGGCTGCAGCCCGGCCTTGGCGAACTTTTCGGAGAACTCCAGCGCGCCAAAAAGATTGCCGCTGTCGGCCAGGCCCAGCGCCGGCTGCCCGTCGGCGGTCGCGAGGTCGACGAGCCGGGCGATCGGCAGCGCCCCTTCGAGCAGCGAATAGGCGCAGTGGACGTGCAGATGGACGAATCCTGGTTGGCGCGCGAATCGGCTCATTCACTCCTCCTCAGGCGCGGCAGTGTTCCGCCCCGCCACGCCCCTGTCCACCGTTCGCATGCGCCGGTCCCCGAAAAGCAGAACCGGTGTGGAAAAGCATCCCCTCAGCCGCACCAGTGCCGACCTCAGAGCGCGCCGGCGCCCACCGTAGATCGCCCGAAAACCGGCTGCCGAGTCCGCCATCCTGTCCGCGCCACGGCACGCCCCGGATTCCTGTAGCCTGCAATCCCTGCCGGCAGGTCTCACCGTCGGCGTGGCCCGTTTTGCACGCGGTCTTGCGTTCTACAGCGACCCGAACCAGCGCCCGGCGCTCAGCCGAGCCGGGCGGCAAGCTGCAGCCAAAGCCCGACATTGGCGACAAACAGGCCGACCGCCACCAGCGCCGCTGTCTCCCGCAACAGAAATCCGACCAGAACCCTTGCCGTCATTGATGTTTCTCCCGTTTTCCGGACATTGTCCGACCTCAATTGTTGCCATAATGTTCTTTTTTTGTTCTCATGTCAACAAGGGAACGGGAAAGGTAGTGTCTCAGTTTGAAATCTCCTGCCTTTGACGGCGGTCGAATCCTCGCGCGAACTCCTATAAGCTCTGCGAAGGGCATTGGGAGTTCGTGATTGCCAAACTTTGAGATCGCTCTTAGTACCGAGGAGGGTAGTCTAATTGAGCGGCAAACCATAGATGCCCCCGATGGCTATGAAGCGATCCGGTGAGTGTTGGAGCTATTTGAGAAAGACGACCGCGTTGCTGACGCTAGTTCGTGGATTCTAACGATTAAGCGATTGCCCGATGCCCACCGGACCTAAAGGCCAGAAACGCGCTGCTGATGTGATCGGCGCTGCCATCAAGGTCGCTAAGATCGCGACGGGTGAAATCGAAGACGACAAGCCTGAGGACGAAGGCAAAAACCCGGCGGCGCAGTCACTCGATCGGAAGAGGGTGGAAAGGCGCGAGCGGAAAAGCTGACGGCCGAACAGCCACAGGAGATTGCAAAGAAAGCTGTGGCCAAGCGGTGGGTCGCATCAAGCGGACACCTCTAAAAACTTCCCCAAATCGGGTGATTTCTGATTCACTGCAGGGATTGGCAGCGGCGGAGAGGAACGATGGCGGGACAGGCCGGATTTTGGGATATTGATGAGCGTTATCAGCAGCTTTCCGAGGCGGGCGATCCTTTGGAGAAGCTCGATGCCGTGATCCCTTGGGAGCTATTCCGCAAACCCCTGGCCAAGGCTTTGAAGCGGTCTGATGGGGCCAAGGGTGGCCGGCCGCCTTACGATCCTGTCCTGATGTTCAAGATCCTGGTGCTTCAGGCGCTCTATGATCTGTCCGACGATCAGGCGGAATATGTGATCAACGATCGGCTGTCGTTCATGCGGTTCTTGGGCCTGGGACTGGGCGACAAGGTGCCCGACGCCAAGACGATCTGGCTGTTCCGCGAGCATCTGAGCGAGGCGCGTGCCATCGACAATCTGTTTGCCCGTTTCGACACGCATCTGAACAAGGCGGGTTATCTGGCCATGGGCGGGCAGATCGTCGATGCCTCGATCGTTCAAGCGCCGAAACAGCGCAATAGTGACGGCGAGAAGGCGGACATCAAGGCTGGCCGGGTGCCTCAAGAGTGGCAGGACAAGCCGGCCAAGCTTCGCCAGAAGGACCTTGATGCGCGCTGGACCCTGAAGCGGGGCCGCAAGAAAGAGGGCTCGACCGTGGAGATCGCCATTGCGGAGTTCGGCTACAAAAACCACATCAACACCGACCGCCGCCACGGGTTGATCCGCAAATGGACGGTGTCCGATGCCGCCGCCCATGACGGCCACCGGCTCAAAGAGCTGTTGGACAAGGAAAACACTGCCTCGACGGTGTGGGCGGACACCGCCTATCGTTCCAAGAAGAACGAGCGCCACATCGCGAGAGCCGGACTGTTCTCCAAAGTCCACTTCAAGAAGCCGAAGGGCAAGTCGCTTGCCGACAAGCTCGCCCGCGCCAATGCGGTGAGATCGAAGGTGCGCGCGAAGATCGAGCATGTCTTCGCCGCCCAGAAACACCGCATGGGGCTTTGCGTGCGAACCATCGGGATTGAGCGGGCGAGAACCAAGATCGGCATGGCCAACCTGGCCTACAACTTCAAGCGCTACCTCTGGCTTGAGGGCCGAACTGCGCCCGCTTGAGCCCCAAGGCACGGAAAACAGCCAATATCCGACAAAACCGTCGGCCAAATCGGGCCGAGAGAACCCGCGAAACCTCGGCCCGTATCCAGCCGATCCCATCATCAGCACCAATCACGGCCAAAATCGACGGTTAATACCAAGCGCATTAAAGATTAACCCGTGCATGCCCAATCGCGCATTCCTATCGAGGTGATTGTGTTTGGTTGTGCGACGAGTTTGTTCCAGGCGGTGCATCCGGCATCGAGGATGTCGTCGTATGTGTCGAAGACGCTATTTGAGAGCCAGTTCTGGCGCATGTATTGCCAGATGTTCTCCACAG
>JANQEG010000009.1 GCA_028278505.1 Rhodobiaceae bacterium | reverse complement strand
AGCGCCTCGGCCAGCACCATCATCGCCAGCCCCTCTTTGGTCGAGAGCCCGTATTCGCGCAGGAAATCCTCAACGCCGCCGATCGCGCCCGCCCGTTCGCGGATTTCCTTGATCAACAGCGTCGCGGTCTCGTCGATGCGGCGCTCGGCAGCGGGATCGAGCCGGGTCTCGCCGATCAGTGCGGCGACCAGTTCGGCGTCGTCGGCGGCATAGGGTGCGGAAAAGGGCGGCAGTTCCGGGCCGGTTGCGGCCGGAGCGGTTTCGGCGGACACGGGCAAACCTCCCTTATTGATTATCCTGCTATCATATCCGGAAATCTGTGGGGATTTTCACCAAAGAGAGTTCGGGTTATGGTGGAAAAAACTACAATCGAGGATTTTTCGGGATAATGGACGGTATCGGCCGGATTGACCGGCGCATTCTCGGCGTTCTCCAGGACGAGGGCCGGATCACCAATGCCGATCTCGCCGACCGCATCGGCCTGTCGCCGACGGCGACCAATGAGCGGGTCAAGCGCCTGACCCGCGACGGCTACATCCGCGGCTTCGGCGCCCGGCTCGATCCGGCGCGGCTCGGCCGCGGCCTCCTGGTCTTCATCGAGGTCAAGCTCGACCGCACCACCCCGGATGTCTTCGACGCTTTCGCTGCGGCAGTGGCGCGGGCGCCCGAAGTGATGGAATGCCACATGGTCGCCGGCGGCTTCGACTATCTGATCAAGACCAGGGTCGGCGACATGGCGGCCTATCGCCGCTTCCTCGCCGAGGTGCTGCTCGCCATGCCGGGCGTGCGCGAGACCCACACCTATGCGGTGATGGAGGAGGTGAAGAACACTGCGGCGCTGCCGCTTTGACCCGCGCCGCCGCCGGACCCGCGTGCCGTGTCCGCCTCCCTCTCCGTTCCGTCTTCCCGGACGCCTGGTCGAATCGGGCTGGACAGGGGCCGGGGATAAGTCCACTCTAAAGGTATATTTTCCTTTCGGGTCGGGCGGGGATTGAACGCGCCGGTTCCCCGGAGGGACGGAGATCACACTGATGCTGTCTCACAGTCAGATCTGGGCAGCGCTCGATGCGCTGGCGGCGAAATACGGCTTTTCGCCGTCGGGACTGGCGCGCCGCGCCGGGCTCGACCCGACCACCTTCAACCGCTCCAAGCGCACCGCCGGCGACGGTCGGCCGCGCTGGCCGTCGACCGAAAGCATCGCCAAGGTGCTGGAGGCGACGGGCGCCGACATCGAGGAATTCATCGCCATCGTCAAGGGCGAGGCGCCGCTGGAGCAGAAATCCATGTCGGCGCTCCGCTTTGCCCGCACCGTGCCGCTGATCGGCCTCACCCAGGCCGGCTATGGCGGCTTCTTCGACGATGGCGGGTTTCCCGCCGGTGCCGGCTGGGACGAGGTGCCGTTTCCCGACATCAACGACGAAAACGCCTACGCGCTCGAAGTTTCCGGCGATTCGATGCTGCCGCTCTACCGCGACGGCGATATCGTCATCGTCTCGCCGGCAGCGACCATCCGCCGCGGCGACCGCGTCGTCGTCAAGACCGGCGACGGCGAGGTGATGGCGAAAATCCTGCAGCGCCGCACCGCCCGCAAGATCGAGCTGGCCTCGGTCAATCCCGAACATGGCGACCGGGTCATCGACATCGCCGATATCGAATGGATCGCCCGCATCCTCTGGGCGAGCCAGTGACGGCCGATGCTGCGCGGCGGCCTGGCGCTCCTCGCCCTCGGCTTCGTCATCGTGCTCGCCGCGATCTATGCCCGTGAACTCGTCGATCCGGTTCGGCCCGGAGCATCCGGGACTCGCGCCGCCGCACCGGCTGTACCGGTGGCACCGGGCGCACCGGTCACACCGTCCGCGCCGGCCGCAGAGCGCGAACCGGCAGCACGGCCGCAGGCGCGGATCGATGCGTCCGCCTATGGACCGCCCGTCGGCGAAATCGTTCCCCCGCCCGACCGCGACGTGACGCCGCCGGACGTCACGCCCGGTCCGCCGGTCGAAGGGCCGATGGTGCGCGCCGCCGGGCGTTTGCTGCCGCCGCGTCCGCCGCGCCCGAAAAAGCGAAAGCTCGCCCGCGTCATCGCCGTCGATGCCGGCACGCTGACCGCGGGAGAATCGACCGTCACCATTGCCGGCATCCTCGCGCCGGGCCTCGACGAGACGTGCACGGACGGTGACGGCAAGACCTGGCCGTGCGGCCGCGTTGCCCGCGCCGAATTGCGCCGCCTGATCCGCGCCCGCGCCGTCGTCTGCGAGGCCGCGCCCGAGGCTTTGCCGGATGCCTTCACCGCCACCTGCCGGATCGGCAACACCGATATCGGCCTGTGGCTGATCGCCCAGGGCTGGGCGCGGCCGCTCGACACCGCTCCGGAGGCCTATCACGACGCCGCCGAGAAGGCCGAAGCCGCGCGACGCGGGCTCGGCCGGGCGCGCGGCCTGCCCGGGGCGCGCTGATGCCGGGGCCCGATCCCGCCGGCAGTCCGCCGCCACCCGCCGTCGCGCGGGTGTCCTATCCGGTCGGCCTTGGTTTCGTGCTCCTCGCCGCCACCGGTTTCGGCTTCCTGCCGCTGTTCATGCGTGGGCTTTCCGCGGCCGGTGTCAGCGCCGAGGCGGCGGTGCTCATCCGTTTCGGCGTGCCGGCGGTCGCGCTCGCCTATCTGCTGCCGCGGGTCATTGCCGCCGGCCGCGATGGCTGGCGGCTGATCTTCGCCGGCGCCTTCATGGGGCTGGGCGCGTTCGGCTATTTCCGCGGCATCGAGACCCTCGACATTGCGGTCGCGGCGATGATCTTCTTCACCTTTCCGTTTTTCACGATCGCCTATCGCTGGGTTTTCCTGCGCGAGCGCACCAGCCGGCGGACGGCGATGGCGGCCGCGATCGCCGCGGTCGCCATAGGCATTGTGCTGCGCCCCGGTGCCGTATCCCTGGCCGATCTGCCGGAGATCGCAATCACCTTTCTCGGCCCCGCCGCCTATGGCGCGCTGATCATCGTCGTCGGCCTAGCCCCCACCAGCCTCGGTACGCTGGCGACCGCGGCGGCGCTGTTTGCCGGCACCGCGGTCTCGGTGCTGCCGCTTCTCGCCCTCGGCGACACCGGCGCCTGGCTGCCGGCCGACGGGGCAGGCTGGTTCGCCTTTTTCGGCATGATGGTGTTGTCCGGGCTGGTGCCGCAATTCGCGATCGTCATCGGGACACGGGTCGTCGGGCCGAGCCGCACCGCGGTCGCCGCGACGCTTGAACTGGTGGTCGCGCTCGCCGTCGGCTGGCTCATCATCGGCGAGGCGGCCGCGCCGGCCGATTATCTCGGCGCCGGCCTCATCCTCGTCGCCATCCTGCTTGCGGTGACCGACCGGGTAGGTTAGCCCGCAACCGGGCTTAGCGCCAGAACGGCCGCGTTCTCTCCAGATCGCGCCACAGCGCCTTGGCGCGATACCAGCCGGTATCGGCGCGCGCAGCACTTGCCCCGATCACCCAGCCGACCGCGCGTTTGGTGCCGGCACCATCGGCAAGGCCGGTCTGCGACTGCGCGAACATCGCCTTGACCATGGCCGCGTCATTGAGATCGCCGAACACGGTCTGCAGATTCTTCATCCGGCTGCGGAACCGCCTGGCGCGCTTCTCGGAAAAGAGCGGGGCAAAAAACTCGGCCGCATAGCGCAGTTTCTTCAATTCCTTGCGCAGTGCATGGCGCTCGTCGATGGTGAGCGTCCGCAGATGCCGCGCCCGCCGGCGGGTCTTCTTCCAGCGCTTGTCGAGCGCGGCTGCGGCGAGTTTCGGGACCGGCCGGGCGAGCCGCTCGGTCTGGGTGTAATCGTCCGCGACCAGCCAGCCGCGGGTCTCCACGAACCGCACCAGATCGATCAGGAACGCCTGCACCCGCGGACCGACGAGAAGCGTCCGCAGCGTGTCGCGAATGCCCGCCGCCTCCTGATGCAGCGCCTCGGCAAGATGGGCAAATCCCGGCTCGCCGGGATGGACGCCGGCCTCGCGCAGCACGATGTCTTCGATGACGACATCGATGTCGCGCAGCCGGCCGACCTCCCGGCCGATCCAGCGCGCCTCGTCGGAAAGCCGCGACAGTTCCGGGCTTTTCAACAGCGGCCCGAACACCGCAAAGGCGCTGCGCAGCCGCCGGAGCCCGATCCGCAATTGATGCGGTCCTTCCGGATCGTCGAGCTTCTCGATCACGTTGATGTTCTGGGCGATCTGGTCGGCGCATTCGCGGAAGATGTCGCGGGCCGCAAGCTCCACGGTCTGCTTGCGGTGGAGGCGCACGGTGACGGCGTTTCGCGGCGCCAGGGGCTCGTCGATCCGGCCCTTCTCGGCGAGCAGATAGCCGCGCGCCGCCTTCGACAGCCGCGAAAAGGTCAGCCCGCCTTCGGGGAAGAGCTCATGGGCGATATCGAACAGGCCTTCGACGCGGCCGTCGACGAGTTCGATTTCCGCCTCGCGCAGGGTTTCGGCCCGGCCGTCGGCGCGGATTTCGCCGAAATCGGTGGCGAGCACCGCCGTCGTGCCGTCCTCCGCACACACTTCCGCCGCCTTGCGCTTCATCACCGTCTCGCAGACCGGCGCCAGCACGGCGCCGTCGACGAGCTTGCGGACCTCGTCGCGGATTGCGGTGTCGCCGATCGCATCGAGACGCAGGCGGCCGCCCGGCGCCGGACTTTCCCATTCGCCGACGGCGGACAGCCCGCCATAGAGGCGCGCCTTCGATTTCACGGTCTGGATCCAGCGCCGCCCGTCGCGCCGCAATCTGAGCGCGATCCCGGCCTTTCTGAGCGATTGCTGCGGCGTGTCGTAATAGATGCTGCGCAGGGTCCTGGTGACGGCGCGCCCGCGCCCGATGCCGCGATTCCGGACCCGTTTCCACACCTCCGTCGCGGTCGGTTCATCGATGATGAACTTGAGTTCGATCTCGTTCATTTGATGTTTTTGTCGAAACCTCCGCCCCATTGATATTTGATCTGGGTGGAGGTTTTCAAGACGAAAAACGTCACTATCCCCCGGATTTTACGGGGTTTTTCATTTTCCCGGCTAATCAGTTTCAGCCAGCGTTCCCGAAAGCGCCTTATCGATCAACGCTCTGGTTTCGGCAATCCCGTAAAGCGCCACGAACGAGCCGAAACGCGGCCCCTGGTCCTGGCCGAGCAGCACCTGGTAAAGGCCGGTGAACCAGTCGCGCAGATTGGCGAAGTCATGCGCCTTGCCGACCGCATAGACTTCGGTCTGGATGGTCTCGCCATCGGCGTCGGCGGCCAGGGCGGCGAGCCGCTGGTCGAGATCGGCGAGTGCTTCGCGCTCGGTCGCGTTCGGCGCGCGGAACACCTTGCTCGGCTTCACGAAATCGTCGAAATAGCGGATCGCATAGCCGACCATGCGGTCGAGCTCGGGGTGGCTTTCGGCCGATATCCCCTTCTGGTAGCGACTGAGGAACCCCCACAGCACCGTCCGGTCCTCCGAATTGGAAGCCGAGACGAGATTGAGCAGCATGGAGAACGACACCGGCATCGTCGCCGTGGGCGGCGCACCGGCGTGGATGTGCCAGGCCGGATTGGCGATCTGGCGCTCCGCCGGCTCGCCGGGATAGGCGGCAAGCTGCGCGTAGTAGTCGTCGACATTGCGCGGGATGACGTCGAAATAGAGCCGCTTGGCCTGGCGCGGCTTCTGGTACATGAAGAGCGACAGGCTTTCCGGCGAGGCGTAGGTGAGCCATTCGTCGATGGTGATGCCGTTGCCGATCGACTTTGAGATCTTCTGGCCGTTTTCGTCGAGGAAGTGCTCGTAGATGAAGCCCTCGGGCGGGGTGCCGCCGAGCGCGCGGGCGATGCGGCCGGACAGACGGACCGAATCGATCAGATCCTTGCCCGACATTTCGTAGTCGACGCCGAGCGCCACCCAGCGCATCGCCCAGTCGGGCTTCCATTGCAGCTTGCAATGGCCGCCGGTGACCGGAATCTCGGTCCGTTCGCCGGTGTCCGGATCGCGATAGACGATCGTGCCGTCATCGGCCCGGACCTCGTCGATCGGCACCTGCAGCACGATGCCGGTGCGCGGTGAGACCGGCAGGATCGGCGAATAAGTCTTTGCCCGTTCCGCGCGCAGCGACGGCAGCATGATCGACATGACCTCGTCATAGCGCTGAAGCAGCAGCAGCAGGGTCTCGTCGAACCGCCCGGCGGCGTAGTATTCGGTGGAGCTGGCGAATTCGTAGTCGAAGCCGAAACCGTCGAGGAACCGCCGCAGCATGGCGTTGTTGTGGTGCCCGAAGCTCTCATATTCGCCGAACGGATCCGGCACCCGGGTCAGCGGCTTGCCGAGATGGCCGGCGAGCAGGTCCTGGTTGGGCACATTGTCGGGCACCTTGCGCAGCCCGTCCATGTCGTCGGAAAAGCACAACAGCCGGGTCGGAATGCGGTCATCGGTCAGCACCCGGAAAGCATGCCGCACCATGGTCGTGCGCGCCACTTCGCCGAAGGTGCCGATATGGGGCAGGCCGGAGGGACCGTAGCCGGTCTCGAACAGAACGGTGCGGCCGTCACCGCCCGATTTTTCGATCCGGGCGAGGAGCTTCCGGGCTTCCGCGAACGGCCACGCCTTGGCGGTCTCCGCCGCCCGGCGGAATTCGGCGGCAAGGCGTGGGGAAAGTGTCGTCTCACCGGACATGGTGCGGCTCCAGATGCGCCCCGGCGGCGGCGCGGGGCGGCGCGGACCCTAGAGGAATTTGCTCCAAAGGGGAAATCGCTTTTGCCGTACCGGCGCGTTGTCGCCCGGTTAAAGCAGTTGCTGTGGTTCATCCGACCTTTCATCCTCGTCTTTGCCCGCTTTATGCGGGCAATCCAATGGCGGTTCGGTCCCCAGAAGCGCTTGAATGCCTTCGCGAAGGCGTCGGCAGGGCGACAGGCCAATGGACCACCCGGATAAACCGGGTGGTGACGAAAGAGGGGTTGGTGGTGACGAAGGAGGGATTGGGGAGTGACTCGAGACAAGAGGCTGACCCTCGAGCCCAAGCCTCGCGTCAGTTCAAAAATCGCCATCACGACAATAAGCCATGGCAGCCCGACGACGCCGGAGCTTGTCGGATCGGGTCGGACATCCTACGTTCTGCCGGACGAAACCGGCCGCCACCGGCCGCACCGGACGAGGATCGATGACCGTACAGATTTCCCATCACGAAGCGCTGATCTACACCATGGTCACCATTTCGGCGGCCGACCGCTCCATGACCGATGCCGAAATGCAGAAGATCGGCGAACTGGTGCAGACCCTGCCGGTCTTTTACGATTTCGACGCCGAGCGCCTCGTCCCCGTCGCCGAGGCCTGCGGCGCCATGCTGAATGCCGATGACGGCCTCGACGGCGTTCTCGACGTTGTCGCCGATGCGCTGCCGGCCAAGCTGCACGATACCGCCTACGCCCTTGCCGTCGACGTGGCGGCCGCCGATCTGCATGTCGAGCAGGAGGAATTGCGGTTTCTGCAGATGCTCCGCGATCGCCTCGATCTCGACAAGCTGACGGTGGCTGCGATCGAGTGCGGCGCCCGCGCCCGCCACCGCACGCTTTGAGGCGATCGGACAGAAGCGTCATGGACCGCGGCAGATGGTCGCTGAATCCGCCCGGGCCGTCCACCCGCCTGTATCCGGCGTGTTCGATTTCCGAACCGGCCGGTCATGCGTGTCGGGCGACGGAAGCACTGCCCGTCGCGGCCTCATCGGGCGCAGGGTCGGATTCGTTACGCCCCGATTTCGTCCACGGTTTTGCGCGTGAGCCGCGATCGCCGCCGACAAGACGGGTCTGGCCGTTTTTTTTCCGACACTATATAGCCGGTTCAGTATATCTGAGGGATCGACCGCGGTGCCGGTAGCGGACGCCGCCGTCCCCATTGCGGCAGCAGGCCGCGTGCCGGCGGTGTCGCCGATCCCTATATTGGATAGCTGTAGGATCGGGTCGCCGATGGACACCGGTTCGGGAGAAAAGCATGGCGTATAAAATGCCGTGTGCGGGCGGGATCGCCGAGCGCCTTTCGGACATTGTCCATGACGAAAGCGCGTGGACCGAATTCATCCGCTCCGGCCGGGCCAAGAAGGTCAGCCTCGCCGAGCACGAAAACGTCTATTTCGAGGGCGACCGCGCCGACCGTATCTACGAAGTCGCCGATGGCGCGGTCATGCTCTACAAGCTGCTGCCCGACGGTCGCCGCCAGGTCGTCGAAATCCTCTCCGGCGGCGGTCTGTTCGGCCTGCAGGCCGGTGAGCTTCACGACTGCTCCGCCGAGACCCTGGTGGCCTCGACGCTCCACGCCGCGGACCGGCGCGACGTCGAGGCGGCAAACGAACTGCAAAGCCACATCACCCGCTGTCTCCTTGAACAGCTGCAAATTCTGCACGACCACACCGTGCTGCTCGGGCGCAAGAACGCGTTCGAGCGCGTGGCGACGTTTCTGATGCGTTTCGTGCCGCTGCGCGGCGGCGCCGGCTGTCTCGGGCCGGGCCCCGATGCCGATGACAGGGTCATTTTGCTGGCGATGACACGGCAGGAGATCGCCGACTATCTGGGGCTGACCATCGAAACGGTCAGCCGCATCTTTTCGGAAATGCGTCGCCGCAACCTGGTCGCCGTCGAGCGCCACGACCGAATGCGCATCTGCGACGTTTGCGGCATCTGCAGGCTGACCGGGACCCACTGAGTTGGTCGTGAAAAAGTCCCTCGGCTTCGCCTCGGTGTACTTTTTCCCGTTTAGAGGCGGACAAATCAGTCCTTGGGGCGGCCCTGCGGACTGATTTGACATTCCCCTGCCTGATCATGGCCATCGGCCATGATCAGAAAACAATGACGTGTTGGCGCATCGCCGAGCCGGAAATTCCTGTCACACCGCGACCGAGTGGCGCGCCTTTTCTGCATCGAGATAGGCGTCGAACGCCGCCGCCGCCAGCCGCACGAAGGGACGGCCGGTCGCGGTGACGTCGATCGTCGACCCGTCGGTCGTCACCAGCCCGTCGCGGACGAGGTCCTGAAGCGCGTCGAAGGTCGGTGCGAAGGCGGCCGCATCGCTGCCGTGCCGCGTCGCCACCTCGCCAATGTCGACATGCAGCGTCGTCATCAGCGTTTCGATGATCTCCGCGCGCAGGCGGTCGTCGGCCGACAATTCCTTGCCGCGCACGATCGGCAGCCTGCCCTCGGCCACCGTCCGCTTGTAATGGCCGATGTCCGGATTGTTCTGGATATAGCCCTGCGGCAACTGGCCGATCGACGAGGCGCCGAAGCCGATCAGCGCCCGCGCGGTATCGGTGGTGTAGCCCTGGAAGTTGCGCTTCAGCCCGCCTTCGGAGAGCGCCACCGCCATCGGGTCGTCGGCGCGGGCGAAATGGTCGAAACCGATCGACACATAGCCGAGCTCTTCGAGCACCGCCCGGGCGCGCTCGGCCTGCTCGATCCGCTCCAGCGCGCCGGGCAGGTCCTCGGTCTTGATCAGCCGCTGGTGCACCTTGAACCACGGCACGTGGGCGTAGCCGAATATGGCGATCCGCGCCGGCGAAAGACTCGCCGCCATTTCCGCGGTACGGGCGACGTCGTCGACGCTCTGCAGCGGCAGCCCGTACATCAGGTCGAAATTGATCGCGGTGATGCCGACGGCGTGCAAATGCTCGACCGTGTCGACGACCGTCTCGAAAGGCTGGATTCGTCCGATCGCTTCCTGCACCGCGGGCGTGAAGTCCTGGACGCCGAGACTGGCCCGGTTGATGCCTGCGGCTTTCAGTCGCTCCGCCAGCGCCGCATTGACGGTGCGCGGATCGAGTTCCATGGCGTGCTCGCCGTCTTCGGCGATCTCGAAACGGGTCGCGAGCTTCTCCGCCAGCATCGCCAGCGGCTCCGCCGGTAAGAGGCTCGGCGTGCCGCCGCCCCAATGGATGTGGGACACCCGCCGCCGCCTGCCGAGCCGCTCGGCGACCAGGTCGATTTCGGCGCCCAGCATGTCGGCATAGTCGTAGACCGGATCGTCCCGCACCGCCGCCTTGGTGTGGCAGCCGCAATAGCGGCAGATCGACCGGCAATAGGGAATATGCAGGTAGAGCGAGACGTTTAGCGCCGGATCGAGGGCGTCGAGCCAGTCGACATAGGTCTCGGCATCGACGTCAGGGCCGAAGTGCGGCGCTGTCGGATAGGAGGTATACCGCGGCACGGTACGCGTTGCATATGCGGAGAGTTTCTTGTCCATACCCAATCTTCCATCCTGCATCTTTTGCCGTCTTTGATGCTTGTCAAAACCGGGAGGCTTGTCAAACCCGGTTATTCCGAAACTGAGCCGGCGCCGGCCACATTCCGGGTCGGACATTTTCCCGCCATCTTTTATCACCTTTCGGCGAAGAGGACAGAACGTCGGCGAATTTATTCGCGATCATGAATATAATTTGCTATTCGCGGATATTAATATAGAAGGCTTCTAAGCCGCGGGCTGGACCGCATTGATTCAAGTCAATGCGAGGCGCGAGTCCCGGTTCAATTGTGCGCGTTGATCCCAAAAAGGGGCAGTTCGACCAAGAAGACGGGGCGGAACCAAATGGCTCGACCAGTCCAATCGAAATCGCTGACGATCGAGGAGGGCGCGTTTGCCGCCTTTCTCGTATTGCTGGCGTTGATATGCATTTTCGTCACGGCAAAGGCCGACGACGGCGTCATGGGCTTCCATGCCGCGGTCGGCGCGATCTTCGCCGCTCTCGGTGTCTATTTCATATTCCGTGGCTATTCGGGGCGCACGATGAACGTCGCCCAGGAAATCGACGGACGTCCGAACTATCAGTACGGACCGATCAAGTTCGGCATACTGGCCTCGGTGTTCTGGGGCGTCGCGGGCTTTCTGGTTGGCGACATCCTCGCCTGGCAGCTTGCCTATCCGGCGCTGAACTTCGATCTGCCCTGGACCAATTTCGGGCGCCTGCGGCCGCTGCACACCTCGGCGGTGATCTTTGCGTTCGGCGGCAACGTGCTGCTCGCCACCTCGTTCTACGTGGTGCAGCGGACCTGCCGCACGCGCATTCTCGGCAATGTCGCGCCCTGGTTCGTCATTCTCGGCTACAACGCGCTGATCGTGATCGCCGGCACCGGCTATCTGCTCGGCGCCACCCACGGCAAGGAATATGCCGAACCGGAATGGTATTCCGATCTGTGGCTGACGATCGTCTGGGTCGTCTACCTGATCGTCTATCTCGGCACGCTGATGAAGCGTAAGGAATCGCACATCTACGTCGCCAACTGGTTCTACCTGGCCTTCATCGTCACCATCGCGATGCTGCATCTGGGCAACAACGTGTCGCTGCCGGTGACGCTGTTCTCGTCCAAATCCTACATCGCCTGGGCCGGCGTTCGCGACGCCATGACCCAGTGGTGGTACGGGCACAACGCGGTCGGCTTCTTCCTGACGGCGGGCTTCCTCGGGCTGATGTACTACTTCATCCCGAAGCGGGCCGGGCGTCCGGTCTACTCCTACCGGCTGTCGATCATACACTTCTGGGCGCTGATCTTCCTCTACATCTGGACCGGGCCGCACCATCTGCACTACACCGCGCTGCCGGACTGGGCGCAGACCCTCGGCATGGTCTTTTCGGTGGTGCTGTGGATGCCTTCCTGGGGCGGCATGATCAACGGCCTGATGACGCTTTCGGGCGCCTGGGACAAGCTCAGGACCGACCCGGTGCTGCGCATGCTGGTGGTCGCGGTCGCCTTCTACGGCATGTCGACCTTCGAAGGCCCGATGATGTCGATCAAGGCGGTGAACTCGCTGTCGCACTACACCGACTGGACCATCGGCCACGTGCATTCGGGCGCGCTCGGCTGGGTCGGCGACATCTCGTTCGGCGCCATCTACTGCCTGGTCCCGTGGCTCTGGGGCCGGCGTGAGATGTACTCGCTGAAGATGGTCAACTGGCACTTCTGGCTGTCGACCATCGGCATCGTCCTCTACATCACGGCGATGTGGGTCAGCGGCATCATGCAGGGCCTGATGTGGCGGGCTTACACCAAGCTCGGCTTCCTCGAATACTCGTTCATCGAAACGGTCGAGGCGATGCACCCGTTCTACGTGATCCGCGCGATCGGTGGAGCGCTGTTCGTGATCGGCGGTTTGATCATGGCCTACAACGTCTGGATGACGATCGCTCGCGGCGAAGCCGCCGAGTCCGAGGCGCGTCCGGCGGCGGCTGCGGCCGAGTGAGGGGGGCAGACTCATGGCAAACATGCATGCAATCTTCGAGAAGAACTCGATCGTCCTGCTCATCGGCATCCTGGTGTTGGTGGCGATCGGCGGTCTCGTCCAGATCGTCCCGCTCTACTACCTCGACAGCACGATCGAAGACGTTGAAGGGGTGCGCCCCTACTCGCCGCTCGAACTGGTCGGCCGCAACGTCTACGTTCGCGAGGGGTGCTACACCTGCCACAGCCAGATGATCCGTCCGTTCCGCGACGAAATGGAGCGCTACGGACACTACTCGCTGGCGGTGGAGAGCAAATACGACCATCCGTTCCAATGGGGTTCGAAGCGCACAGGTCCGGACCTTGCCCGCGTCGGCGGCAAGTATTCGGACGAGTGGCACGCCGAGCACCTGATCAATCCGCGTTCGGTGGTGCCGACCTCGATCATGCCCGGCTATCCGTTCCTGGCCACGGCCGAACTCGATCCGCGGTTGATCAAGGAACACCTCAAGACCAACGCGATGCTCGGCGTTCCCTACACCGAGGAGATGATCGAGAACGCGGAACAGGATCTGCTCAACCAGGCAAGCGCCGACAATGGCGACGACGTGGTTGCGCGCTATCCCAAGGCCGTTGCGCGGGATTTCGACGGTAATCCGGACAAGGTGACCGAGATGGACGCCTTGATCGCCTATCTGCAGGTGCTCGGAACCATGGTCGATTTCTCGATCTACAAGGATGAGGCGGATTTCCGGTAATCAGATGACTTACGAAACCGTCGCAAGCTTCGCGCAACAATATGGCCTGATCTACATCATCATTCTGTTCGCGGTCGCGGTCGCCTACGCGCTGTGGCCGTCGAACAAGAAGAAATTCGATCGGGCCAGCCAAGTCCCCCTGAGGGAGGATTGAAGAGATGGCTGACCACAAGACCGACATTGACGAACTGTCCGGCACCACGACGACGGGTCACGAGTGGGACGGGCTGAAGGAGCTGAACACGCCGCTGCCGAAATGGTGGGTGTACCTGTTCTACGCCACCATCGTCTGGGGCATCGGCTATTGCATCGCCTATCCGGCCTGGCCGACGATGACCTCCTACACCAAGGGCGTGCTCGGCTATTCGAGCCGCGCCGACGGCGTTGCCGCGTACCAGGCGGGCCAGGCGATGCGGGCCGAAGCCGGCCAGCCGCTGCAACAGGCCAGCCTCGCCGAGATCAAGGGCGATCCGTCGATGCTGGCGTTCGCCGAGGCCAACGGCAAGGCGGCCTTCGGCGACAATTGCGCCCCCTGCCACGGCACCAATGGCGTCGGCAATCCGGGCTATCCGAACCTGCAGGACGACGACTGGCTGTGGGGCGGCACCCTCGACGACATCCACCTGACCCTGCAATACGGCATCCGTTCCGACCATGACGAGGGCCGCATCGGCGACATGGCCGCCTTCCTCAGGGACGAGCTTCTGGAAGCCGACCAGGTCGCCCAGGTTGTCGACTATGTCCGCTCGCTGTCCGGCCTTGAGCCGGAGGGCGACGCCGACCTTGCCGCCGGCAAGCTGGTGTTCGAGGAAAACTGCGTCTCCTGCCACGGCGAGGATGCCAAGGGCATGGCGGAGACCGGCGCGCCGAACCTGACCGATCAGATCTGGCTGTTCGGATCGTCCCATGAGGATGTGACCGAAACGGTCAGCAATGGTCGCGCCGGCGTCATGCCGGCCTGGGTCGATCGCCTCGACCCGATCACCGTCAAGTCGCTTGCCGTCTATGTCCACAATCTGGGTGGCGGTCAGTAAGCATGCGCGCAGACACCGGGAGCGGCGGTGTGGGAGAGACCAACTCGCTCTACGCCGAGCACAAGAAGGTTTTTCCCCAGGCCGTCAAGGGCAGGTTCCGAAATATCAAATGGAGCCTGATGGCCATCACTCTCGGCATCTACTATTTCCTGCCGTTCGTGCGCTGGGATCGGGGGCCGCTCGCCCCCGATCAGGCGGTCCTGGTCGACCTGCCCGGGCGCCGCTTCTACTTCTTCTTCATCGAGATCTGGCCGCAGGAGGTCTACTATTTCACCGGCCTGCTGATCATCGCGGCGATGACGCTGTTTCTCATGAACGCCGTCGCCGGCCGCATCTGGTGCGGCTAACTGTGCTGGCAGACGGTCTGGACCGACCTGTTCTACGCCGTTGAAGACCTGATCGAAGGCGACCGGCGCGCCCGCATCATCAAGGATAAGCAGCCCTGGTCGCTGCAGAAGCTCGGCGAGAAGGGCGTAAAACACTTCATCTGGCTGATGATCGCCTGGTGGACCGGCGGCGCCTGGGTGCTCTATTTCGCCGATGCGCCGACGCTGGTGAAGAGTCTGGCGACCGGTCAGGCGCCGTCGATCGCCTATATCTGGATCGGCATTCTGACCTTTACCACCTACATCTTCGCCGGCTGGGGCCGCGAGCAGGTGTGCACCTATATGTGCCCGTGGCCGCGCATCCAGGCCTCGCTGACCGACGAATGGGCGCTCAACGTCACCTATCTGCGCGACCGCGGCGAGCCGCGCGGTTCGGTCAAGAAGATGAAGCAGCGCGCCGACCAGGGCTTGCCGGCGGGCGATTGCGTCGATTGCGGCCAGTGCGTCGCGGTGTGCCCGACCGGGATCGACATCCGCGACGGCATCCAATTGCCCTGCATCCAGTGCGGCCTGTGCATCGATGCCTGCGACAATGTGATGAAGAAAATCGGCCGCCCGACCGGCCTGATCGCCTATGACACCGACATCAACATCATGCGCCGGCTCGAGGGCAAGCCGCCGGTCTACAAATTCGTCCGGGTCCGCACCGTCATCTATGTCGTGCTGATCGCGCTGGTCGGCGGCATCATGCTCTATACGCTGCTCAACCGCTCGATGATGGACCTCAACGTGCTGCACGACCGCCAGCCCCTGTTCGTCCAGCTTTCCGAGGGGGGCCTGCGCAACGGCTACACCGTGCGCGTGCTCAACAAGCGGCCCAATGAACGCTCCTTTACGCTCGGCGTGGAGGGCATCGAAGGCGCCCGGCTGGAAGTGGTCGGCGCCGACCAGTATATCGGCGACCGGGCGGTGCTCACCGTCGACCGCGACACCACCCGCGAATTCCGCGTGCTGGTGTTCACCCCGGCCGACGCCAAGCTGCCGAGATCGACGCCGGTCACCTTCCGCCTGACCGACACGACGATCGGCGAGATGACGATCGTGAAGGATTTCTTCAAGGCGCCATGACCAGGTCGGGAACGACGGGAACGACGGAGCGACTAGGGCGGCTCACCGGCCGCCACGTCCTCGCCATCCTCGTCGGCTTCTTCCTCATCGTCTTTGCCGCCAATTTCGTCCTCGTCTGGCTGGCGCTCGGCAGTTGGCCGGGCCTGGAGACAAAAAGCGCCTATGAGGCCGGCCGGGTCTACCAGGGCGAGATCGAGGCGAGCCGGCAGCAGTCGGAACGGCAATGGCAGGTCGCCGCGAAAGTCGAGCGCAGCGGCGACGGCGTCACCATCCGGGTCGATGCCCGCGACGGCGCCGGCGCGCCGGTGACCGGCATCGGATTTACCGCCCGTCTCGCGCGGCCGACGACGACCGCCGAGGACGGTATCGTCACGCTGTCGGAGACCTCGCCGGGCCTTTACGTCGGCACGGCGCCGAAGATCGAACCGGGATCGTGGACGGTGACGCTGGAGGCCGATGACGGCACGGCGCGGCTCTACCGGTCGCGCAACCGCATCACCGTGAAATAGCCGGAGCCGACGGGCGGGTCCGGGCGATCCTGTCCGCCTGGTTCGAAAAACCCGATCGTGACGCTATTCTTCGGTCCCATTAGGAGCTTTTGCGACATCGGCCGGTTGGTCCGCCGCGGGAGGCTTGGGTTTTGAACGCGCCAGTTCGAGATTGGGCCGCATTCGTCACGGCCGGAGAAGACGAGGATACCGCCCGCCTCGATCTTGCCGTGGAGGGGATCACCTGTGCTGCCTGCATGGTCGAGATCGAGCGCGGGCTCGGCACCCTGCCCGGCGTCACCCGCGCCCGCCTCAACCTGTCCACCCACCGCCTCGCGCTTGAATGGAACGCCCGCGAGACCGGCGCCGCGACGCTGATCGCTTCGCTGGAACGCCTCGGCTATCGCGCCCATCCCTTCGATCCCGGCCGCCGCAGCGAGGCCGAGCTCGCCGAATCGCGGATGCTGATGCGGGCTTTGGCCGTCGCCGCCTTTTCGGCGATGAACATCATGCTGCTGTCGGTGTCGGTCTGGGCCGGCAATGCCAGCGACATGAGCGTGGCCACGCGCGATCTGTTCCACTGGCTGTCGGCGCTGCTGGCGCTGCCGGCCGCCGCCTATGCCGGCCGGCCGTTCTATCTGAGCGCGGCGCGGGCGCTCCGCGCCGGGCGCCTCAACATGGACGTTCCGATCACCATCGGCGTCACCCTGGCGCTGGCCTTGTCGGTGATGCAGACGGTCCAGCACGCCGCCCACGTCTATTACGAATCGGCGATGATGCTGCTGTTCTTCCTGCTCATCGGCCGCTGGCTCGATCACAATATGCGCCGCCGCACGCGGGCCTTTGCCGAGAACATCGCAGCGCTCAGGGCCGAGACCGCCATTCTCATCGGCGATGACGGCGGGCTGGCCGAGGTTCCGGTTTCCGCCGTCGGCGCCGGTGAGCGCGTGCTGGTAAGGCCGGGCGAACGGGTTTCGGTCGACGGTGTCGTCGCCGACGGCGCCTCCGAGATCGATCAGAGCCTGGTGACCGGCGAGACCGGCCTGGTTGAAATCGCGCCCGGTGCGGAGGTCTATGCCGGGACGCTGAACGGGTCCGGCCAGCTCGAAATCCGCGTCGTCGCCGCCGGCAGCGGCACGCTGATCGAGGAGGTCAACCGCCTGCTCGACAACGCCATGCAGGCCAAGTCGCGCTATATGCAGCTTGCCGACCGTGCTGCCGGGCTCTATGCGCCGCTGGTGCACGGGGCCGCGTTATTGACCTTCATCGGCTGGTGGCTCGCCGGCGTGGGCTGGCAGCCGGCCCTCGTCATCGCCATTTCGGTCCTCATCATCACCTGTCCTTGTGCGCTGGGGCTCGCCATCCCCGCCGTCCAGGTGGTGGCGAGCGGCGTGCTCTTCCGCGAAGGCGTGCTGATCAATTCCGGCGACGCGATCGAGCGTCTTGCGGTCGCCGACACCATCGTCTTCGACAAGACCGGAACGTTGACCCTGCCGGCGCCGGAGATCGTCAACGCCGACGAGATCCCGGCCGGCGCGCTCGACGGCGCCGCCCGGCTGGCGCTGTCGAGCCGCCATCCCCTGGCCGCGATTCTGGCGGCGGCCGGCAAGGCCAAATTGCCGTTCGACAAGGCCGAGGAGATCGCCGGCAGCGGCGTTGCCGCCGGTTTCGGCGACGCCGATTTACGGCTCGGCTCGCCGGCGTTCTGCGGCGCCGAGGCCGAGGCCGAGGCGGTGGCGGCGCGCCATCCGACCGCTTCGCTGATCGCCTATCGCGCCGGCGCCAATCCGCCGGTCGTCTTTGCGCTTGAACAGGCCCTGCGCGAAGACGCGGTCGCGGTCGCCGAGGCGCTGCGCCGGCGCGGACTGGCGCTCCACATCATGTCCGGCGACCGGCCGGCGGCGGTTGCCGGCATCGCCGCCGAACTCGGCATCGACGACTGGCGGGGCGGCCTCAAGCCGACCGAGAAGATCGCCGCGATCGAAAGGCTGCGCGCTGCGGGCCGCAACGTCCTGATGGTCGGCGACGGCCTCAACGACGCTCCCTCGCTCGCCGCCGCCGATGTGTCGCTGTCGCCGGTCACCGCGGTCAGCGTCAGCCAGGCGGTCGCCGATTGCGTCTTCATGGGCAATCGGTTGGCGCCGGTCGTCACCGCCCTCGACCTGACAAGGCGGGCGCACCGGATCATGAAGGAGAATCTCTGGATCGCCGCGGTCTACAATTTTATCGCGGTGCCGCTCGCCGTCGCCGGCTTCGTCACCCCGCTGGTGGCGGCCGCCGCCATGTCCGGCTCCTCGATCGTCGTTACGCTGAACGCCTGGCGCGCCCGCCTCGGCCGCGCCGGGCTCGGCGAGGCTTGATCCGGATCGCGTCCGCGACGATATCAGGGTAAACACCGACAAATCCGCGCTGGCAAAGGAAAATGGACGTTCTGCTTTTCACCATTCCCGTCGCGCTGCTGCTCGGCTTCGTCTTCCTCATGGCGTTCCTCTGGGCGCTGAAGAACGGCCAGTTCGACGATCTCGACGGCGCCGCCAACCGGGTGCTGCTCGACGACGATGTCGAGGACCGACAGGACGATGCCGGCCATTGACCGTGAGGCGTGGATTCACTCTCGGGTCAGGGTGAAAAGCTCGGGTTCCCCGTTTTTGACGCCGTCATAGAAGACGAGCACCGAATAAGTGCGCGATTCCGCCGTCATAGCCGGATCGATGACCAGCAGCGCTTCAGCCTTCTTCTCGTCATATCCGGTGATTTCGGCCAGCATTTGGATCTGTTCGGTAGCCGCATCCCAGAAGAATATCCGTTGCGGTACGTCGGCTGAAAAGGCCGGACCGGATAGAACCAGAAGCCCGCCATTAACCGCGGCCAGATCGCGGATTCCGGCGCCTTTTCCAAGCTTCAGGGCATGAATGGCCCGATCATCGGAAGCGTCGCCGAAAACGCTGTCAACCGGAACCTCCAAAACAAAGGCATAGCTGTCGAGTGAGGGCGCGCGAAAGCCGAGATAGATCTGATCGTCGGCGACCGCCAGCCCTTCGAAATTCGCGCCGTTCGAACTGAGGCACGCATCCATGTACGGATAGATGATATCGGTTTTGCGGATCAGCTTGCGCAGCCGCGCCGAGACTTCGACCTTGCTGGCGACGACATCATCTTCGAATTCGAAGTCCGGCTTTCCGGTTTCCGCGTCAACGGGAAAACGGAAGATGAAATTCTGCGACTCGCGGTATTTGCATCCTTTGCGCGAAAGCCCGTGGGAGCTCACGACGTACAGATAGCCGTCGTCATAGGCTACGCCTTCGGCATCGATTTCGTCGAATTCCTGGCCGCGGGCGTTTTTCGCGCGCAGCAGCCAGATCTGCTTCTTCGGAACGATCGTTGTGCCGTCGATCGAAAAGAATTGCGCCCATCGCTTCTCGTCATTGACAGCAAGACACCATTCGAAAGTCCGCCCAGAACCCGCGCAGGCGGCACCGCTCAGGTTTTTCCGCGCTTTGCCGCTCTTGAAGTCGGATTCGACGGTGTAAGGCGTTCCGGTCATCGGTTCGGCGCCGGTCATGCCGGCCGACCCGACAATCACACAGGCCGCAACGACAAACAGGACCGGAACAACCGGCCGGCGAAACCGGAATGGCGGGCTGCGACGGTGCATGACGAACTCCTCCGAACGGACCGAAGTCGAGTGTAGTATAGAATCATTCTCTTTTTTGGAAAAACAGGCACGATTTCACCGTTCCGCTTGGCCGCCGGCTGTCCTGGCCGCCGCGCGCGGGGCACGGCCGTGAGCGTGATCAAGTCGCTATTCGCTCAAGCAGTGCGCTCAGCCCATCGACATCCGCTTCCGAAGAGGTGCGGCGGCCTTCGCCACGCGGCGCACGGTCGCCGAAACCGTAGTAGTCGTGGCCCCAGAACCGCGCATACATGAAATAGTGCGACGACACCACCAACGGATTGATCAGTTCGACCAGGGTCATCGGCGCCTCGCGGCGCCACAGAATATTGGTCAGCCCGGCCCCGTGCGGCCCGACCACCAGACGGCTTCTGGAAAAAAGCCCGATCTGCTCATCGAAACTCAGCGCCTGCGGATCGACCTTGCGGATCGAGAACCGCGCCAGGATCGCGTCCAACTCCGCCTGGTTGCGAAACAGGCGCTGGCTTGCCGCGCCGGGTCCACGCGAAATGAAGATCTGTTCGCCGGCCGCCGGGTCGGCGTGGACGCCGAGCCGGTCGCACACATCTTCGAGCAACTCGCGGTCCGGATCGTGCGGCTTGACCGTGTAGACGGTCTCGGCGGTGATGAACTCGCGCTCGCCCTGGACGATCACCGGCCGGTTGATCGCACCGCGCGCCAGCGTCCGCTGGAAATGGGGCGTCTTCGCCACCCGCTGCGGAACCACGACCGGAACCTTGGGCGCCAGTCCGAGCCGGTCGAGAAGCGGCAGCTTGGTCAGGACGTTGTTGATGAAATGAAAATAATTGGTGTCGAAACGGCTATGCAGGTTGATCACCTCGGAATGGCGCGCATGCCGGCCCGCCATCTGCCCGAGGAAACGGGGCGAGCGTTCGCGGGCCCGGTCGGCATCGTAGTCGGTCGAGCCCCAGACAATGCGGCCGTCGACGTAGATATGCCCGGTCCACGGATCGATGGTCACCTTGCCGCGATAGCGGCGGACACAGGCCAGTTCGGTTTTGTCGAGCCAGCAGGCATAGTTCTCGGCGAGCGGCGCCGGCACCTCATCGGCAAACGCCGGATCCGCCCACGGTCTTTCGCTCTCGTAGAGCAGTTCCGACACCTCGGCGATCGGTGCCGACGGCAGCATCCGTTCCAGCTTCCGCTGGCCCCGCCGGCGGGCGGTGACGAGAGCGCGTCGAACGGAACGGAGCATCGGGCGATCCAACTGCTGATCGGCCGCACGAGTACACGATGCCCGCTGATCCCTCAATAGCGATTCCGGTCGCAATACGGCACGCACGCACCCGCTTGCCGGGGGCCGGGCGCTGAGCCTATTGTGCGGCGCCTGACGAATCCTGTTTCGGCCGACAAGCAGACCTGCCGCAGCGACACTATCGTAATGCGCCAATTCCTCATCGCATATGCGGTGTTTCTGACCGCCCATATGGTCCCGGCGATTCCGGCCGTGCGCCGCCGTCTGGTGTCGGCGATCGGCGAGCGCCGTTATCTCGTCGTCTATTCGGCCCTCTCGCTCGCGCTCATCACCTGGTTGATCGCCGCCGCCCTCGCCGCGCCCTATGTCGAGGTCTGGGCGGTGCCGCCGGCCGTCCGCACGATCACGCTCATTGTGGCGCCGCTCGGCCTGATGCTCGTCGCCATCGGGCTTTTTTCGGCCAATCCCCTGTCGGTGACGCTCAACCGGGGCGGGCCGGAAAACCGCTTCGGCGCGATCACCGCGGTCACCCGCCACCCGGTGCTGTGGGGCTTCGGCCTGTGGTCGCTCGCCCATCTCGGCGCCAGGGGCGATCTCGTGCTGGCGATGCTGTTCGGCGGTTTCGCTCTGTTCTCGTTCGCCGGCATGGTGCTGGTCGATGTGAAAAAGCGCCGTCAGTTCGGCGCCGAGGCGTGGCGGGCGCTGGCCGCCGCCGCCCCGGTTCTCGGCTGGCGCCCGGCCGCGCCCGGCATCGACCGGCGCACCGTCGATGTCGGCCTCGTGGCCGGCCTCGGTTTCGGCGGCGGCTTCGCGATCTGGATGTTTTACGGCGGTCACGCCGCGCTGATCGGGATCGAAATCGCCTTATGACTGGCGATGCGGCGCCGCGAAGCCGTTGCGATTGCGGCTGAGTCCGACTAACACAGTGTCGACACTTCGCATTCGGATGCAGCAACGCGCAAAGAGCAAGGAAACCCATGGACCCGCTGCGGCTCGTCGCCCTCGACAACGATGACCTGGATGTGCTTTCCGCCCATCTTCAGGACGCCGTGCTGAAGGTCGGCGACATGGCCTGGTTGAAGACCGAGCGCCGGTTCGTGCTCGCCGTCAATCGTTTCGTCTGGGAGGCGGCGGACAGCGGCCGCCGCAAGACCTTCGAGCGCCGCCGCACCGCGCTGCATTTCGACCAGGTCCGCTCAGCGCGCGCCAAGAACATGCGCCAGGATGCCAAGGATGCGGTCGTCGAACTGCTCGCCGTCCGCTTCACCGAGACCGACGCGCCGTCCGGCGAAGTGCGGCTGATCTTCGCCGGCGGCGGCGAACTCGTCCTCGACGTAGAATGCCTGGAGGCACAAATGGCCGATCTCGGGCCGGCTTGGGAAACCGGCGCGCGGCCCGAACACCAGACCGACGACGGCTGATCGTCGACGCCAAGCCGAAGGTGGACCCCTTGCCGATCCGTCTCGATACGCGCCAACCCGGTTTCGATGCCGCCTTTGCCGAGCTTCTGGCGGCAAAGCGCGAGACCGCGGCCGATGTCGACCGCACCGTCGCCGACATCATCGCCGACGTGCGCGCCCGCGGCGATGCCGCCGTGCTCGACTACACCAGGCGCTTCGACCGGCTCGACCTCGGCGCCGGCAAGCTGGCGGTGACGGCGGCCGAGATCGACACGGCCGAAGCGGCCGTCGACGGCGAAACCCGCGCGGCTTTGTCGCTTGCCCGCGACCGCATCGAGGCCCATCACCGGCGCCAGCGCCCCGAGGATGATCGTTACCTTGATGCCGCCGGCGTCGAACTCGGCGCCCGCTGGACCGCCATCGGCGCCGTCGGTCTTTACGTGCCCGGCGGCACGGCAAGCTATCCGAGCTCGGTGCTGATGAACGCGGTCCCGGCCAAGGTCGCCGGCGTTCCCCGGCTGGTCATGGTCGTGCCGAGCCCGGACGGGGTGCTCAATCCGCTGGTGCTCGCCGCCGCCCGGCTTGCCGGCGTCGACGAGATCTATCGGATCGGCGGCGCCCAGGCGGTCGCCGCGCTCGCCTACGGCACCGGGACGATCCGGCCGGTGGACAAGATCGTCGGCCCCGGCAACGCCTATGTGGCCGCCGCCAAGCGCCAGGTGTTCGGCACCGTCGGCATCGACATGATCGCCGGCCCGTCCGAAGTGCTGATCCTGGCCGACGCCGAAAACGATCCGGACTGGCTCGCCGCCGACCTGCTGGCCCAGGCCGAGCACGACGCCGCCGCCCAGTCGATCCTGATCACCGACAGCGCGGCGCTTGCCGATGCCGTCGAGGCGGCCGTCGAAAGGCAATTGAAGCGGCTGCCGCGGGCCGAGATCGCCGCTGAAAGCTGGCGCGATTTCGGTGCGGTCATCGTTGTCGAAAGCCTGGATGCGGCCGTGCCGCTCGCCGACCGCATCGCCGCCGAACATCTGGAGATCGCCACCGCCGATCCCGACGCGCTGCTGGCGGCGATCAGCAATGCCGGCGCCGTCTTTCTCGGCCGCCACACCCCCGAGGCGATCGGCGATTATGTCGGCGGCTGCAATCACGTCCTGCCGACGGCGCGCTCGGCCCGTTTCTCGTCCGGCCTGTCGGTGGTTGATTACATGAAGCGAACGTCGATACTGCGCTGCGATGCGGATGCGCTGCGCACGCTCGGGCCAGCGGCCATGGCGCTTGCCCGCGCCGAAGGTCTCGACGCCCACTTCCGGTCCGTCGAGATCAGGATGAACCGGTCGTAACAGGAAGGATGGCAGCCGATGCTGGCGAACGCGCCCGCGGTGGCCGAAAAACAGAAATCCCGTCTGGTCGACATCGTGCTCGACGAGGCGTCGATCGCCCGCGCCGGCGCCGACATCGAGCACGAACGGGCGGTCGCGATCTACGATATCATCGAGCAGAACAGCTTCGCGCCGGTCGGCCGCGACAGCGGCCCCTACGCCCTGAAACTCGCTATCGTCGACAACAAGCTCGTCTTCGAGATCACCGCCACCGACGGCGAGGCGGTCGTCACCCACATCCTGTCGCTGACGCCTTTCCGCAAGATCGTCAAGGACTACTTCCTCGTCTGCGACAGCTATTACGAAGCGATCCGGACCGCCTCGCCGTCGCAGATCGAGGCGATCGACATGGGCCGGCGCGGCCTCCACAATGAAGGATCCCAGCTTTTGATGGAGCGGCTCGCCGGCAAGGTCGAGATCGATTTCGATACGGCGCGGCGGCTGTTCACCCTGCTCTGCGTGCTGCACTGGAAGGGCTGAGCGATGCCGCGCCGTAGCCACCGAGCCGGCGGGCGGGCCGGGATGCGGCGGCGGAAGCCGGCCGCCGATGCGTGCTGAATGATCGCGCATCCGAGTTCGGTGTTGTTCTCCTGCGCCCTCAATGCCGTCCGCTCACCGATGGCGGCGACGCTCGCCCGCCATTTCTTCCCGCGTGGGCTCTATGTCGAATCCGCCGGCGTCCGCCGCGGCGCGCGCGATCCCTTCGCCATCGCGGTGATCGAGGAGATGGGCCTCGACATGTCGGTGCACCGGCCGCACACCTTCGAGGATCTCGAAGACGACTATTTCGACCTCGTCGTGACGCTGTCGCCGGAGGCGCATCACCGGGCGCTGGAACTGACCCGCACCATGGCCGTCGAGGTCGAATACTGGCCGACGCCCGACGCCACCGCGACCGGCGGCTCCCGCACCCAGATTCTCGATGCCTACCGGTCGGTGCGCGACATGCTGGCAACCCGGATCAGGCGCCGTTTCGCCGCCGCGTGAAACAGGAGAACCTGCGGCATTTTCGCACTCCCGTCCGTGCTGGAGGAATCGGTTCACAAGCGGGCCGAATTCCGCTAGCTTCCCGCAACCCCCAAAGATGTGGCGGCTCGCAAGGATACGCATGGCCAAGGAAGAGATACTGGAATTCCCGGGAACGGTCGTCGAACTGCTTCCCAACGCGACGTTCCGCGTCAAGCTGGAAAACGATCACGAAATCATTGCCCACACCGCCGGTCGGATGCGCAAGAACCGCATCCGCGTGCTTGCCGGCGACAAGGTGCTGGTGGAAATGACCCCGTATGATCTGACCAAGGGGCGCATCACCTATCGGTTCAAATAGCGCCGCCGCGCCGTCTTTTGACGATTGCCGCGCCGCCGCGCTCCGGTTCCCGGACTTCCAGACCGAATTAAGCTGTTCCCTCTTTGCCGTCGAGGCGCATGCCGATGACCACCGGTCACCCGAAACTCGTTCTTGCTTCCGGTTCGCCGCGGCGCCTGGCGCTGCTCGGGCAGGCGGGGATCACGCCGGATTTCCTGCAGCCCAGCGAGATCGACGAAAAGCCGATGCGGTTCGAGATGCCGCGCTCGCTGGCCAAGCGCCTCGCCCGCACCAAGGCCGAGGTGGCGATTCGCATCGCCCGCCGCTCCGCGGAGAAGGCCGACGCCTACATCATTGCCGCCGACACCGTGGTAGCCGTCGGCCGCAGGGTGCTGCCGAAAGTGGAGACGCAGGAGGCGGCCGGGATAGCGCTGAGGATGTTGTCCGGCCGCTCGCACCGGGTCTATACCGCGGTCTGCGTCGTCAATCCGCGCGACCATATCCGCTTGCGGCTGGTCGAGACGCGGGTGCGGTTCAAACGGTTGTCGGCCGCCGAAATCCATGCCTATCTTTCCTCGGGCGAATGGCGGGGAAAGGCCGGCGGTTATGCCATTCAGGGCATTGCCGGTTCCTTCGTCGTCAAGATCGTCGGGTCCTACACCAATGTGGTCGGCCTGCCGCTCTATGAAACGGTGGCGCTGTTGGCCGGCGAAGGCTACCCGGTGACGCGGGACTGGATCGGCGGTGCCGTCTGACAGGGTGCGTTGCGGGCACCCGTTTGGGCAGGAGGGGCGGCGATGAACCTTGCGGAATGGCTCTATCGCGCCGGCCGAAGCCATGGCGGGCGCCCGGCGATCGCGCTCGGCGCCGATCTCGTCTTCGACTACGGCACGCTCGCTGGGCGGGCGGCGCGGATCGCCGCGGCGCTTAAAGATCGATTCGGCCTCGTCCCCGGCGACCGGGTCGCGATCACCGCGAAGAACTGCGTCGAATATGTGGAGATCCTCTACGGCATCTGGCATGGCGGCTTTGTCGCCGTGCCGGCCAATGCCAAGCTGCACGGTGCCGAACTCGCCTGGATCATCGAGAATGCCGGCGCCCGCATCTGCTTCGCCAGCGCCGGCGTCGACGATGAGATCGCCGCCGAGCGGCCGGACGGGCTGGAGCACATCCTCACCATTGGCGGTGCCGATTACCGCGCGCTGCTGGCAGCCGAGCCCGGCGCGCTCGTCGCCCGGGCCGCCGATGACATCGCCTGGCTGTTCTACACCAGCGGCACCACCGGCCGGCCGAAGGGCGCCATGCTCAGCCATAAGAATCTGGCGGCGATGTCGCTCGCCTATCTGGCCGAAGTCGATCCGACCCGCCCCGGCGAGGCGATCCTGCATGCAGCCCCGATGAGCCACGGCTCGGGCATGTACATCATGGCCCATATCTGCCGCATGGGCGTGCAGGTGATCCCGCAATCGGCGGGCTTCGACCCTGAAGAGATCTTCCGCCTTTACGCGGCCTGGCCGCAGACCTCCATGTTCGCCGCCCCGACCATGGTCAAGCGGCTGGTGGAATGTTCCGCCGATGTCGATCCGGCGCTGATCCGCACCATCGTCTATGGCGGCGGCCCGATGTATGTGGAGGACGCGCTCGCAACCCTCGACCGCTTCGGCCCGCGGCTGGCGCAGATCTACGGCCAGGGCGAGAGCCCGATGACGATCACGACGCTGAGAAAAGACGAGATCGCCGACACCGGCCATCCGCGCCACCTAGAGCGGCTGGGCTCCGCCGGCACCGCCTTTTCCGTCGTCGACGTCATCGTCGCCGACGACGACGACCGGCCGCTGCCGCCCGGCGAGGCCGGCGAGATCCTCGTTCGCGGCGACACCGTCATGGCCGGCTACTGGCAGAAGCCCGACGCCAACGCCGCTACCCTGCGCGGCGGCTGGCTCCACACCGGCGATGTCGGCGCCTTCGACGACGACGGCTATCTGACGCTGAAGGACCGCTCCAAGGACGTCATCATTTCCGGCGGCACCAACATCTATCCGCGCGAAGTGGAAGAGGTGCTGTTGATGAACGAGCGGGTCAGCGAGGTTTCGGTCATCGGCCGGCCCGATCCCGAGTGGGGCGAGGTCATCGTCGCCTATGTGGTCGGCGATGCGCCCGAGAGTGAGCTTGACCGGCTCTGCCTCGACCGTATCGCCCGCTTCAAGCGGCCAAAGGACTATATTTTTCTCGATGCCCTGCCGAAGAACAATTACGGCAAGGTGCTGAAGACGGAACTGCGCGCCCTCGACCGGGGGCGGGAGGGAAAGGAAGACTAGCCATGCCCGGACGCCTGCAGGATAAGGTCGCGCTCGTCGTCGGCGCCGGTTCGGTCGGCCCCGGCTGGGGCAATGGCAAGGCCGCCTCGGTGCTCTTTGCCCGCGAGGGCGCGAAGCTCTTTTGCGCCGACATCAATCTGGAGGCGGCCGAGGAGACCGCCGGCATCATCCGTTCAGAAGGCGGCACCGCCGAGGCGATCCGCGTCGACGTTTCCAGTCATGACGACATCACGGCGATGGTGGCGGCCTGCATGGACGCCTATGGCCGCATCGACGTGCTCGACAACAATGTCGGCCTCGCCGAGGTCGGCGGCGTCGTCGAGCTGCCCGAGGAAGAATGGGACCGGGTGATGTCGATCAATCTGAAGAGCTGCTATCTCGCCATGAAGCACGTCATCCCGATCATGGTCGACCAGCGCGGCGGCTCGATCGTCAACATCTCGTCCATCGCCGCGATCCGCTACACCGGCGTGCCCTACGCCACCTATTATGCCTCGAAGGCCGCCATGAACCATCTGACGCGGGCGACCGCGGTCCAGTACGCGCCGCAAAAGGTGCGGGTGAATGCGATCCTGCCCGGGCTGATGAAGACGCCGATGGTGGAAAAGGCCGTCGGCCTGGCGCAGCAATATGCCGACGGCGACGTCGACGAGATGTGGCGGGTGCGCGATGCGCAATGCCCGATGGGGCATATGGGCGATGCCTGGGACGTCGCCCACGCCGCGCTCTATCTGGCCAGCGACGAGGCCAAATACGTGACCGGCATCGAACTTGTCGTCGATGGCGGCATCACGCTGAAATATTCGTGACGGTCGTTGTCACCCTCACCCGGCGCTTCGCGCCGCCCTCTCCCTGGAAGGGAGAGGGCTAAGGGGGGCAAGCCGCCGCCGTATGCGGAAAAGCCCTCTCCCCTCTGGGGAGAGGGTTGGGTGAGGGGTAAGGCGAGGGATCGAACGGATAGCGAAGGGCACGGGCGCATGACAGATAAAAAGAAATCCGGCGCCAAGATCGAGCCGCTCCGCCCCAAACGGCCGTGCCCGATCTGCGCGACGCCGTCGACGCGCGCGTTTTTCCCGTTCTGCTCCAGGCGCTGCGCCGACATCGACCTGAACCGCTGGCTGAAGGGCGCCTACGCGATCCCCGTCGTCGAAGAGGACGACGTTCCGGGCGAGGACGAGCCGCCGGCGTGACGGGTCACACCGCATCGACCGACCTGTTTCCGGCACGGTCCATCATCCTTTTATGGTAAGGTCCGTCTATTGAAACCCGCAGGACAGGCGGGGAGGGGAAGATGGTCTTGAGAAACTTTGCATTGGCCGGCGCGGTGCTGCTCGCGCTCGGCGCATTGTCGGCCATGTCGGCTCCCGCCGCCGCCGATTCCTGCTGGGACCATAACGGCTCGCTGATGCGCCTCAAGGCGAGCGGCAATCAGCGCTGGTTCTATTTTGAGCGGCCGCGCGGCGTCCTGCGGCGGGCCGGCGTGGTGCGGGGCACGCTGCTGTTTAACGGTGTCAAGGACGGCAACTGGTATTCGGGCACGGCGCGGGTGTTTTCCAAATACTGCCCCGGTTCGCCGCTCGAATATTTCGTCGAGGGTCCGGTGCGTGCCGATCAGCTCCGGGTCACCGTCAGCGGCAGCCGCGAGGTGCATGAGCGCTGTGCGCCGACCGGCAAATGGACCACCGACACGCTGGTCTTCACCTACAGCCACCGGTGCTGATCGGGCGTGTTTTCCCGGCCCTTGAAGGGGAACGGAAAGGCGCGCGGCAGCCGCGGCGACAGCGACGCGTCCTCCAATTCTCCCGGTCGGGCGAAGGGCAAATCACTCCGCGAAGCGGTCGGTGGCGGCGATCAGTTCGTCGATGATCCCCGGCTCGGTCATGGCGTGGCCGGCATCGGCCACGACGCGCAGATCGGCCTCCGGCCAGGCGGCGTGGAGATCGAAGGCGTTGAAGACCGGCGTGCACATGTCGTAGCGGCCGTGCACGATGACGCCGGGGATGCCGCGCAGGCGGTCGGCGTCGGCGAGCAACTGGTCGTCGCGCTCGAAAAACCCGCCATTGACGAAATAATGGCTCTCGATCCGTGCAAAGGCGACCGCGTAGCGCTCCTCGCCGAAGGCGTCGACGCGCGCGGGATCGGGCAGCAGCGAAAGCGTCGCGCCCTCCCAGGAACTCCAATGCCGCGCGGCGGCGACCATCTCGGCCTTATCGTCGCCGGTCAGCCGCCGGTGATAGGCGGCAATCAGATCGTCGCGCTCGGCCTCGGGGATCAGTTCCCGATAGGCGGCGAACACGTCCGGGAAGATGCGGCTCGCCCCCTCCTGATAGAACCACTCCAGTTCGACCCGGCGCAGCATGAAGATCCCGCGCAGGACGAGTTCGCTGACCCGGTCGGGATGGGTCTCGGCATAGGCGAGCGACAGCGTCGAGCCCCAGGAGCCGCCGAGCAGTTGCCATTTCGATATCCCGAGATGCTCGCGCAGCTTTTCCATGTCGGCGACCAGATCCCAGGTGGTGTTTTCGGCGAGCTCCGCATAGGGCGTGGAGCGGCCGCAGCCGCGCTGGTCGAACAGAATGATGCGGTAGCGTTCCGGATCGTGATAGCGGCGCATATGCGGATTGCAGCCGCCGCCGGGCCCGCCATGGACGAGCAGGGCCGGCTTGCCCTCCGGATTGCCGCATTCCTCGAAATAGATCTCGTGCAGATCCGAGACCTTCAGCATGCCGCTGCGATAGGGCGCAATCATCGGGTAGAGCGTGTGGCGGTTTGCAGACGACATGGGCAATACCGTTTGCCGGAAGAAGTGGTCGGCTTAGGCGAGTAGCGCTTTTCGGGCGAAAAGCCAAGATGGCGTTGCCGGCGTCGTCACCGTGGTTGACGAGCAGGCGTCGGTGTGCCGTTCCCGCGGTGGCCGCAGTTGGCAGAGAAGAAGATGCGGGCTGATTATTGACCGACCCCCCTCCCTGTCCCTCCTCCATGAAGGGGGGAGGGGACGAAAGCGCAAGGCATTGAGAAAAAAGCCCTCTCCCCTCCGGGGAGAGGGATGCGCAGGCTTGCAAGTCCAGCGGACTTGCCTAGCCGGAGCTGGGTGAGGGGGAAAAAGCACCCATCACCCTCACCCGACTTCGCCCAACGGCTCGGCTTCGCCTCACCGGGGCTCCGTTGCCCTCTCCCTAGAAGGGAGAGGGTCGAGGCCGCGCAGGATCGCCTTCGTGTGGGCAGGCTCAAATCTCGTCGGAGGGCCCGACGAAAATGGCGAGCAGCAGCGCCACCGTCCACAACAGGATCGACAGCCCCGCGGCCCATTGGGCAAACTGCAGATAGGCGTCGCGCAGAACGGTGGAGGCGGCCCATTGGGCGCAGTTTACGGGCGGGCGCTGGTCGTCCTCGAGCAGCAGCCACATCTCGGTTCGGCGATAGTCCTGGGTGAGCGCGCCGCGGGCGCGAATGATCAGCACGATGGTCAGCGCGGTCACCAGCACCGCGCCGGACCGCGTCGCCAGCAGCGGATCGAAGCTGAGCCCCATCATCACGGTGACGATGCCGAGGCCGAAAAATCCGCAGGCGCGACCGATCGAAATGTTCGCGGCGTGGCGCAAATGCTCCATGGCGACGTTTCCTGACCCCGGCTGCTCGCTTTGCGCACTTCGCGTCTGTACGGACCCGCCCAAAGTGCTCGCGCTTTTGTCTTCGAGACTTTCGTATAATAGCAGGATGAGCGGCCGGTTTCAGTTAACTTTTGCTTGTGGTCGGCAATGGCGGCGGGAATCCCCTGCTGTCCTGCCACGCGTTCTTTGAGAGCGCCTCGCCTTCTCCCTCGTCACCACCCGGCTTGTCCTTGTGGTCCGTTGGCCCGTCGACTTGCCGATGCAGTGGTTAAAGAACGCAAGCGCTCCTGAGCGCCGGTAGGCCATTGGATTGCCCGCATGAAGCGGGCAATGACGACGGAGGAGGGATCGAAACCATCCCAAAATGCCAAAACCGGAAAAACCCGGCAGGACGGAAATACGCTGCTGTGTCGTGTAGTGTGGCCATTGGATTGCCCAATTGCCTTCCAATCCGCACCTTCCCCGCGCAAGCGGGGAACCATTGGCGTGGGCGACAAGCTCCTGGTCCAGTTGATAAATTTGAGACATCGCCCAAATCGCGACCGACATACTGTGTTGAACGGGGCAATGGGTCCCCGCTTCCGCGGGGACGGTGGGTGGTGCGGGCGTTTCTCGTGAACAACGCCGCCCCACCACCGGCGTCATTCCCGGATCAGTGGATGGCGAACATCACCTGCACCGCCGGCAGGCTGATGAGTGCGGTCGCCACAATCCAGATCCACAAGGATCCGACCGAGCTTTCGGTCTCGCCGCGCAGGCGCTCATAGATCGCCGCCGGCACGCCGCCAATCATGATCGTCGCCGTCGCCGTCAGCAGCGACGACAGGAGCAGGACGATGCTCGGCGAATCGAGGAAGAAGCCGGGCGCCAGCACGATGACGATGAACTGCGCCATCAGCCGGTAGGGCGAAAAAATGCCGTTGAGGATGCCGAAACCGAGAATGGCGATGAGGAAGCTCTGTGCGCTCACGGGGACCTTGACCTCAGGAGGCTGCGGGCGCGGCGCCCATGTTGAGAAGGATGCTCAGGAACACGAAACGGGCGAGCAGCAGCCAGATCGTCGCAAAGACGAGCACGATCGGCATCGGCGCAATCCGCGGCGTGACCGCCTGGACCAGCCAGACGACCGGGTCGGTGATGCGCACGAAGGCGCGCCAGATGACGCTTTCGGACTCCGGGCGGAAGAAGAACGACAGCACCAGGCGCCCGAGCATCATATACATCAGGATCGCCAGCGCGTAGTTCGGCAGGTGGAAATACCAATAGGCTATGAACGGATTTTCGACCACTCTGAAACTCTCCGCCGCGGTGAATTCTATATAGGGTCAAGAGGGTAGTGCGGTAAAGCGGAACCGCTCCTTTCGGCAAAACGCCGCGGGGCGGGCGGATCGTCCGGATTCAGCAGACGGAGAAACTCATGATCGGCAATTCCACACTTGTGATCGTCCTTGGCGGATATCTGTTCGTCATCACGGTTCTCGCGGTCGCCATGGTGCTGATGTTCCGCAAGACGATCTCCATGAGCAAACCGGATGAGGAAGCGGCCCACGCCTATCGATTGCTCGGCACCGCGCTGGAGACCTTGAAAGCGGCCGTGATGGCGGCCATCGGCTCGCTCGCCACGATCGTTTCTCTGGTCATTTCCCAAAACGGCGGTTGAAAAAAGGGCGGCAGTCCTGTCGACCGCCGCCCCGGATTTCAGATGCGGTTGCGGATTACTGCTTCGCTTCCGCACCGCCGTGAGCGATGACCTCGCCCTTCGGACGACGGACGTCGTCGACCAGCTTCTGCATCTCAGCAGACGGTTCCGGCGTCATCTTGCTGACCAGGATCATCACGATGAAGCCGACCGGCAGGCCGAAGATACCGGCCGAGATGTTGGCGATGCCGAAGATCGGCGGGTTGGCGAAGCCGAGCGGCGGCGCCGCCGTGTAGATCAGATAGGCCAGCGTTACGCCGAAGCCTGCGATCATGCCGGCAATCGCCCCTTGGGTGGTACACCGTTTCCACCAGATCCCCAGACACAGCGCCGGGAAGTTGCCGGCGGCCGCCAGCGAGAACGCCCAGGCGACGAGTTTGAGGATGTCCGGCGGTGCGAGCGTCGCCGTGAAGGCACCGAGAATGGCCACACCGAAGAGGATGATGCGGGCCATGACCAGCCGGCGGCCGGTCGGTGCGTTCGGGTCGAGCATCTTGTAGTAGATGTCGTGGCTGAGCGCGTTCGCCATGGCCAGCAGCAGGCCGTCGGCGGTCGACAGCGCGGCGGCGAGACCGCCGGCACCGACGAGGCCGGTGATGACGAACGGCAGGCCGGCGATCTCCGGCGTCGCCATGACGACGACGTCCTTGGCGATCGAGAAGTCGGCCAGACCGACCACCTCCTTGCCGGCGCACGCCTGCTGCACCGCTTCAAGCGAAGCCGCAGCCGCACCGCAGATCTTGACCTTGCCGGCCGAGCCCCAGATGTAGACCCATTCCGGCAGATCGGCGAGACCCTTGCCGATGACGTTCTCATACACCTCCCACTTGCCGAACGCGGCATAGGCCGGCGCGGTGAAGTAGAGGATGAAGATGAACAGCAGCGACCAGCCGACCGACCTACGCGCTTCGCGGACGCTCGGCGTCGTGAAGTAGCGCATCAGCACGTGCGGCAGCGACGCCGTACCGATCATCAGACAGAAGATCAGGGCGAAGAAGTTCACCGGATCATAGGTCTGATAGGGTTGCAGGTGCTCCTTGACCGTGCCGGCCTCGGCGAGCCCGTTGGCGACCATACTCTGTTCCAACGAGGTGATCGCCTGCAGCGCCTCGCCATACATCAGCTGCGGGATCGGAACGCCGGTGCGCTGGGCCGACATGATGACGACCGGCAGCAGGTAGGCGACGATCAGCACGATGTACTGGGCGACCTGGGTCCAGGTGACGGCCCGCATGCCGCCGAGCATCGAGCACAGCAGAATGCCGGCAATACCGACGAACACGCCGATATCGTACGGGATACCCAGGAAGCGCTCGGCGATCAGGCCGGTGCCGCGGATCTGCGCCACCACGTAGGTGAACGAGGCCGCCAAGAGCACGATGATGCCGAGGAACCGGGCCAAATTCCCGCCGAAGCGGGCGGCCAGGAAGTCCGGGACCGTGTAGGCGCCGAATTTGCGCAAATAGGGCGCAATCAGCACCGCGACGAGCACGTAACCGCCGGTCCAGCCGAGCACGAAGGCCAGGCCGTCATAGCCGAGCAGGTAGAGCGTGCCGGCCATGGCCAGGAACGACGCCCCCGACATCCAGTCGGCGGCCGTTGCCATGCCGTTGTAGAAGGCCGGAACCGTGCGTCCCGCAACGTAGTATTCGGACACCTGCATGGTGCGCGAAAGGATGCCGATCATCGCGTAGACGACGATCGTGAAGCCGACGAACATGAAGCCGAGATACTGATCCGGCACGCCGACCTGTTCGAGAAGGGCAAGCAGGATCACGAACGCCGCGAAGCCGCCCGTGTAGAGCCCGTAAATCTTGCCAAGATTGTTGATAAAGTCGGATCCACCGCCTTGTTGCGTAGCCATATCGGTCGCCTCCCTCAGTCTTCCTCAGCCACACCATGGGCGCGGTCGATCGCGTCCTGCCGGTACGAATACAAGAAGATCAGCACGACGAAAACGATGAGGGATCCCTGCGCGGCCATGTAGAAGCCGAGCGGAAAACCGAAAATGACGATGTTATTCAACGGCCCCACGAAAAGGTGGATGATGTATCCGAATACCGCCCAGATCGCCAGGCAGATATACATCAGTCCTTTCGTCTTGGCCCACCAGGCTTCCTCATTGGCATCTGCCATGAGTAATCTCCTCCCATTTGACCAGCCCTAAATCCGCAGGCGATTCACGCTTGTGCGGATCAACTCCACTCGATAACCGGCTTGCGGCGCAAAGCGCGGTCGCAACCACGGTCGGGCCGGAGTCTCACCCCGGCCACGATAGCGCAGACATTAACACCGACTTAAGCATCCGCCCCATAAGACTTTTGTTGAATTTCCCCGACCTTCTCTGCTGCACCGCAGAAAACGCAGCGCAGCATTTTTGGTTATATGAATAAATATCTTTCTGGAATAACTAAAATATCAGAAAAAGCTTGGATGTTCGTGCGGATTTATAGAAATTTCTTCATTGAATTAATTGTGTGCCGCGATTACCCGACAGATTCTCTTACAACAGATGTCGAAAAACACTCTCGCCTTACGCGCGCCCCGCCACCGGAAAACACGACGAATGCATGGAAAGGCTTGCGACATGCCGCCGCAGTGTCAATAATCGAGAAAAAGCACATACGCCGGTGGCCGGTCATCATGACCGGCCCTTCGCCAATATTTGGGGGTCACGTGCCGACAGGGTCGCCTCAGGACTATCGTTTCGTCATCGTCGACGATCATCCGCTGTTTCGCGGCGCCCTGCGCCAGACCGTCGAGGGCATGTGGACCGGTGTCGGCATCAGCGAGGCGGGATCGCTCGACGAGGTCGCGGCGGCGCTGGAGCAGGATTCCAACGTCGACCTCGTCCTGCTCGACCTGACGATGCCCGGCGCGCGCGGCTTTTCCGGGCTGATGTATCTTCGCGCGCAATATCCGAGCGTGCCGGTGGTGATCGTGTCGGCCGCCGATGATCCGGCGGTGATGCGCCGCTGCATCGAATTCGGCGCCGCCGGCTTCATCCCCAAATCGCTCGGCAGCGAATCGATCCGCGCGGCGCTGACCGCGGTGCTCGACGGCGATGTGTGGACGCCGCCGGACCTCGATCTCGACGCCCTCGGCGACGACGATGTGAGCGCCCTGGTCGGCCGGCTGGCGACCCTGACGCCGCAGCAGGTGCGGGTGCTGATGATGCTGTCCGAGGGGCTGCTCAACAAGCAGATCGCCTATGAGCTCGGCGTGTCGGAGGCGACCGTCAAGGCGCACGTCTCGGCGATCCTGCAGAAGCTCTCGGTCGAAAGCCGGACCCAGGCGGTGATCGCCGCCAGCCGGATCGAAGCCGGCCAGTGGCAGTCGATCACGCAGGAGTCCTGATTTCCCGACGCCGTTCAGACGTGCTGGCCGCCATTGATGTGGATCTCGGAGCCGCTGACATAGCTCGACTGGTCCGTGCACAGGAAGAAGATCGTGTCGGCGACCTCTTCGGGCCGGCCGAGCCGGCGCAGCGGGATTTCCTCGATCAGCCTTTCGGTTCCCGGCGACAGGATCGCGGTGTCGATCTCGCCCGGCGCAATCGCGTTGACGCGGATGCCGTGCGGTCCGAAATCGGCGGCCATCTCGCGGCTGAGCGAAGCCAGCGCCGCCTTCGACGTGGCGTAGGCGGTGCCGGCGAAGGGGTGGACGCGGCCGCCGGCGATCGAGGTGACGTTGACGATCGAGCCGCCGGCCTCCTTCAACTCGCTGAACAGGCCGCGCGCCAGCATGATCGGGGCGAAGAAATTGACCTGGAACACATGGCGCCAGACGTGCATCGGCGTCGTCATCGAATCGAGCCGGTCGCCGGCGTCGTCCTTGGGGCTGATGCCGGCATTGTTGACGAGCGCGTGCAGCCTGCCGCCCTCGTCGTCCAGCCGCTTGCGCATTTCCGCCACCGCCAGGCCGAGATTGTCGGGATCGGAAAGGTCGACCTGAATGTGGTCCTCGGGCCCGGCCGGCCACGGGCATTTGTCGGAAAACGCGTGGCGGGAGCAGGAGATCACCCGCCAGCCGGCGCCGGAGAACCGCTTGACCGTCGCATGGCCGATGCCGCGGCTGGCCCCGGTCAGGATAATCGTCGGCCTTTTCTTGGTCATCTCGGCGCCTTTCGCAATTGCCTTAGGATATAGAGTCTTTCATGGTTTGTCTGAATCAATTCTGTTTCACGATTGGCGCGGCAATCCGGGCAGTCGCGCATCGGATACGGATCGCGCGGCTCATGTGGTCCGGTTTGCCGTGACGATATGGACGATGGTGATTCTTCGACAACACTCTGATTAATTTATGCTTCCGGCTCCGCCAATGGTTCCCCGCTTGCGCGGGGAAGGTGGAGATTGGTGATCTCTGAGGTTCCACGACACACAGTCCCCGCGGAAGCGGGGACCCATTACCCCGCTCAGCACGGTATGCCGGTGGCAGGCCGTGTCGCGACGGCGAAATTTGCGGGCCGCAAGGCCGGGCATCGGCCGGAAGCGGATTGCCGGACGGCCAGGCAACGGCAGGAGATGCAATCAGGCGCTTCACTTTGAGGGCAAGACCCTCTTACCGTCCGATATTGGCATCGCGGCGGGCGCTGTCCAGATCGATGGGCCGGTCGGGCAGGGTGAATTCGAAGGCCGCGCCGGGGCCGCCGTCGAGCAGCCGGATGGCGCCGCCATGAGCGCGGACCAGTTCGGCGGCGATCGCCAGTCCGAGGCCGGTGCCGCCGGGGCGGACCGATCCCTGGAACGCCTGGAACAAATGCTCGCGCGCCTTTTCCGGCACGCCGGGGCCGGTGTCGGCGACGCGCACGGCGATGACCGTTCCGGTGCGTTCGGCCGACACCGTCAGCCGTTTGACCAGCGCCGGGTCGTCGGTGCCCTCGAGCGCCTGCATGGCGTTGCGCGACAGATTGATCAGAACCCGGAACAGCTGATCGGGATCGGCATCGATTTCGAGGTCGTCGGCGACCAGATTGTCGAAACCGATCGAGGGATGATCGCGCAGGCCGAGCACGTCGGCGACATCGGCGACCAGCCGGTTCAGATTGATCAGCCGGCGTTCCGGCGGCGCCTCCTGGACGCTGCCATAGGTCAGCGTCGACTGGCAGAAGGCGATGGCGCGGTCGAGGGTGGCGATCAGTTTCGGCGCAAAACGCTGCACGGTCGGATCGGGCAGCGCCGAGATGCGATCGGAGAACAGCTGCGCGGCGGCGAGAATGTTGCGCAGATCGTGGTTGATCTTCGACACCGCCAGGCCGAGCGCGGCGAGCCGGCGCTGCTGCTTGAGCATCCCGACGAGCTGGCGCTGCATGTCCGCAAGCCGGGTTTCGGCGACGCCGATCTCATCGCCGCGGCCGCTCGGCTCGATCAAATGCTCGGCGTCTTCGGGCGCCGCGCTGAACCTGTCCATGGCCGTCGTCAGCCGCCGCATCGGCCGCACCAGCAGCCAGTTGAGGCTGAGATAGACGAGGGTCGCGGTCATCACCGAAATGATCAGCGACAGCGCCAGGATGTTGACCGAATAGCGCAGCATGGCGTCGCGCAGCGGCGCCTCGTCGAGCACGAGTTCGATGAGCTCGCCGCTCTGCGGCGTTGCGGCAATCACCCGGATCGTGCGCGTGCGGCCGTGGACCAGCGTCGAAAAGGCATCGGCAATCGGCCGCCAGACCGCGTTCTCGCGCAGATCGACATGAAGACCGACCGGCGGCGGCATGTCGGACATGGCCAGCAGCCGGCGCATGCCGCCATCGCGCACCACGACCGCCTTCGCCCCGATCGTCGCCAGCATGTCGCGGCGCAGCCGCTCCGTGACCATCTCGTCCGCCGTCGACGATTTCAGCACGATCGCGGCAAGTTCGGCCGTCTTGATCCGGTCGCGCAGCCAGGTCATGCGGAAATTGGCGATCGAGGGGACGTAGATCAGCACCTCGCTCAGCATCACGAAAACGACGGTCAGCAGCAGCAGCTTGCCGGAAAGCCCGATCGCCGGCCGGCGGACGGATTCGGGCTTCGCTGCTTTTGGGAGGTCGTTCGGTTGGTCGCTCATTGTCAAGGTCCCGCGCGGTTTCCGCCCGGCTCACCCCAACCGCCTGAGAAGGGAAATAATGCGGGCGATCCAGGGGTTCGTCAAACTCGGCGTGTAATAGGTGACCGCGACCCGCTTGGTGATCTCGGCCCGGGTCGGATAGGGCGCAACGAAGCCGGTAAAGGCGGAGACCTTGAGCTTTTGCGATATCGCCAGGGCGTAGAGGCTGATCATCTCGCCCGCCGCCGCACCGACGATGGTGGCGCCGACGATGCGCCCGCGTTTCGTCGTCACCACCTTGACCTTGCCGCGTGTGTCGCGCTCGGTCTGGGCGCGGTCGTTTTCGTGAAACGGCCAGGTGAGCACGCGGACGCCGTCGCCGAGGCGCGCCCGGGCCTCGCTTTCGCTCAGGCCGACATGGGCGAGTTCCGGGTCGGTATAGGTGGCCCACGGTATGATGTCGCGGTTTTCGCGGATCGGCAGCCGGAACAGGATCGAGCGGACGACGAGCCCGGCGTGATAGCCGGCAACATGGGTGAACTGGAAGCCGCCGGCGACATCGCCGATGGCATAGACGCGCCGATTGGTCGTGCGCAGGCCGCGATCGACGGTCACGCCGCGCCGGTCGTGGGCGATACCGGCCGCCTCCAGCCCGAGCCCGTCGACATTGGGCTTGCGGCCGGCGGCAACGAGCAGCGCCGTGCCGTCGATCTGATCGGGGCCGTGGCCGCCCTCGATGGTGACGCGGACGCCGTCGCCGACCTTTTCCACCGCGGTGACCTTGACGCCCTCGCGCAGCGCGACGCCTTCGCCGCGGACCGCACCGAGGACGATGCCGGCCATCTCCGGATCGTCCTTGGCGAGCGCGGTCAAGGCCTCGAGCACGACGACCTTGCTGCCCAGCCGGTTGAAGGCCTGGGCCAGTTCGATGCCGATCGGGCCGCCGCCGACAATGATCAGCCGATCGGGCAGCGCCGTCAGGTCGAAGACGCTCTCATTGGTCAGATAGGGAACGCCGTCGAGACCCGGTATCGGCGGCACCGCAGGGGAGGAGCCGGTGGCGACGACGAAGCGGCGCGCGCGGATCTCGACATCGCCGGCAATCACCCGGTCCGGGGCGACGAAGCGGCCGGCGGCCTCGATGACGCGGACGCCGAGACCGGTAAACCGTTCCACCGAATCGTTCGGCGCGATCGCGGCGATCACCTCGTGGATGTGGTCGTGCACGCGGCCATAGTCGATCTCGGCCGGGCCGGCCGAGACGCCGAATTCAGGCGCCTTGCCGATAAGATGCGCCTTCTTGGCGGCGGCGATCAGCGCCTTTGACGGCACGCAGCCGAAATTGAGGCAGTCGCCGCCCATTTTGTGCTTTTCGATCAGCACCACCGGCACACCGAAGGCGGCGGCGGCTGCCGCCGTGGTCAGGCCGCCCGAGCCGGCGCCGATGACGCAGATGTCGGGGGAGAGGAGTTCAGTCATCGGCGCGCATTCCCCTCCGCCGCGCAAAAAGCCGCGGTCACCGCACTCAGCCCTCTCCCTTGCCGCGCCAATGCCTGAGCGCCACCGGGATCAGCGCAACGATGCCGAGCGCGACGAAGGCGACGAGCATTTCCGTTGTCAGCAGCGCCCCCGGATCGATCGAGACCTCGCAATCGGGATCGCTCATGCACGCGGCGTTGGCCTCGCGCTGGGCGGCGATGACGCTGTCGAGGCCCGAGCCGATGAAACAGAAGGCGAAGGTGCCCGGCAGGATGCCGAGCGCGGTGGCGGCGAAATAGGTCGGCAGGCCGACGCCGAACATGGCCGGGGCGAGATTGACCAGCCAGAACGGAAACAGCGGCACCAGCCGCAGAAACAGCAGATAGTTGAAGGCGCCGCGGCGAAATCCGTCGGCGAGCTTGGCCGCCCACGGGCCGGCGCGCTCGACAAGGCCGTGGCCGATCGAGGTGCGGGCGGCGAGAAAGAGGCCGGTGGCGCCGATCGTCGCCGCGACCACGGTGACGACACCGGCGAGCAGCCAGCCGAACAGGAACCCGCCGGCAATGGTCAGGAACACGGCGCCCGGAAGCGAAAGGGCGACGGAAACGACATAGATGGCGAAATAGGCGGCGAGCGCGGCGACGAGATGAGTATCGACGAAGTCGACCAGCATTTCCCGGTTCTCGATCAGCGTCGACAGCGACAGATAGCGGTGCCAGCCCATGGCAAACGCGAACGCCATGGCCGCGACGATGACCGCCAGCGGCGCCCAGCGCCGGGCGAGTGCAGCGCCTGATGGTCCCGACCGCTTCATCGCTGGTTCGTCCACGACCGCCTCTTCAGGTTCAACCGGCATCGTTCAGGCTCCAATCATAGCCGTATTCGATGCTGCCGCCGGCCTTCTTTACCGCCGCGGCTAGACCGGGTTCCGCGTAGCGGCGCCAATGACGGCGGACGCCGGTGACGCCGCCGAAGTCCGCAGCATACCAGTCGTAGATCGAGGAAGCGTAAATACGACCCGCTTCGACGCGAAGCCCGCGGCGATGATTAACATAGGCGCGGGCGCCGGCCGCGAGGAGTTTTTCGATCGTGGCGCCGGTGAAGGCGCGCGGCTGCAGATTGGGGCAGGAGATTGCGGCACAATTGACGGCGTAGTGGATGCGGGGCTCGCCGAGACCGGGGCGCAGGATCCTGTGCTCAATATCGTCGAGGGAGAGCGCGGTGCCGGCGACCGTCACCAGCTTCTTGCGCCAGGGTCCGCGGCCGATGAGGCTGCCGCCGAGATTGATGTCGCGGATCGAGGCGACCGGATAACGATCGATCACCACGGCGACCGTGGCGGCATTGTAGAGATTGATCCAGAACGCCGCCTGATCGGCGCGATCGAGCCGGCGCGGATCAACCGTCTGCAGCGCCTCAAGATAGGCGGAGAGCGTCGATTTACCGCCGGCCTTGAAGGCGCGATAGGCGATCCGGTTGATGCCGTCGGCGCCGGCGACGAGATAGCGGTCGAGCAGCGTTGCCCAGGGACCGTGATCGACCTCGATCGTGGAACGACCGGCCGGGGCGAATCTTGCGGCGAGCCCGGCGGCATAGGCCGGCGCGGCCGGCAGCGCGGCGACGACGAGGGCGGCCGCCAATCCGCCGACGACATGGCGGCGGCTTCGCAGAAAATCGCCTGGGAGAGTGTCCATCGTTCCCGTCGCCTTGGGGTTCTGCCGGTTTCGGCGGCACTCTACAGTCCGCGATGCGACAAATCCCCGGCTTCACCGGGAGTTGATCAAATCGCCACGCCCGATCACGGCCGTGTGAGCGCCATCGGATTGCCTGCCGCGACGCCGCTTTACGTTGACTTGCCCGTGCTCTGTCCCGTATAAGCCCGGCTCGACTGGGCATCGTGCATCGATGTCTCCCGTTCGTGCAGTCAGGGCCGTCTGCGACGGGGCGATGCGGGTCCCGCATCCGTGCAAAATGCGACGATTTTCTTGAAGGAGCCGCCCCGGGCGGAGACGACCTATGAAACGGACCTTTCAACCGAGCAAGCTGGTGCGCAAGCGGCGCCACGGTTTCCGCGCCCGGATGGCGACCAAGGGCGGCCGCCGGATCATCGCGACACGCCGTGCCCGCGGCCGCAAGCGGCTGTCGGCCTGAAGGGTCACGAGGCACGGCTCCCTACCCTTTCCCGCGCATTTCGCCGGCGCCACGGAGGGCCAATGATCCGTCTTAAGAAGCGCGCCGATTTCCGGGCTGCGGCTAAGGCGGAGCGTTGCGCCCGCAAGACCCTGGTGCTGCAATGCCGGCGCCGCTCGGAGAATGAGACCGGCCCGGCGCGAATCGGCTTCACCGTGACCAAACGCACCGGTGGCGCAGTCGAGCGCAACCGCATGCGCCGGCGGCTCAAGGCGGCGGTGGCCGAAATTGCCGACCGCAGGATGCGCACCGGCCACGATTATGTGGTGATCGGCCGCCGCGCCGCGCTTTCCGCCCCTTTCGAGACGATCCGCCGGGATCTCGACGCCTGCCTCCGGCGGGTGCACGGAGCCGGCCGCCAACCCGCAAACGCCTGAGCAGCGCCGATGGACGAAAACCGCAACTATCTGATGGCGATCGCGCTTTCGATCATCGTCCTGGTCGCCTGGCAGTTCTTTGTCGCCGGCCCGAAGATCGAAGCGCAGCGCGAGCGCGCCGCCATCGAGGCGCAGCAGCAGGCCCAGCCGGACGGCACCGACGGCGCTCAGGCGCCGACGGCACCGGCCACCCGGGACACGGCCGTGCCGAGCCCCGATGCGCCGACGCCGACCGGCCCGGCACCGGCGGCGACCGCGCCGACGGGGGTCGAGCCGGCGCCGCCGCGCGAGGCCGTGCTGACCGCCGACGCCCGGGTGACGATCGACACGCCGTCGCTTTCCGGGTCGATCAATCTGAAGGGCGGGCGCATCGACGATGTCAGCCTGAAGAACTACCGCGAGACGGTCGATCCCGACAGCGCCAACATCGTGCTTCTGTCGCCGGCCGGCAGCGCCACCTCCTATTACGCCGATTACGGCTGGGTCGCCGATCCGGGCCGCACCGTCGCCGTGCCGGCGGCGGACACCGAATGGACGGTCGAGCGCGGCAACACGCTGACGCCGGGGGCGCCGGTGGTGCTCGCCTGGGACAATGGCGCCGGGCTCAAATTCCGCCGCAAGATCTCGATCGACGACAAGTATTTGTTCACGATCGAGCAGACCGTGGAGAACACCGGCACCGAGGCGGTGACGCTTTACCCCTACGGCCTGATCTCGCGCACCGGCACGCCGGAGACGACCGGCTTCTACATCCTGCACGAAGGCCTGATCGGCGTGCTCGGCGAAGAAGGCCTGACCGAGATCGACTATGACGACGTGCAGGAAACCCCGGAGATCGCCCACCGCGACATTGGCAAGGGCTGGCTCGGCTTCACCGACAAATACTGGGCGACGACGATGGTGCCGTCGGCGGATACCGCGTTTGACGCCCGCTTCACCTACCGCCAGCGCAACGGCCTCGACACCTACCAGTCCGACTTTCTCGGCAAGGGCCGCACGGTGCCGGCGGGCGGAACCGCGACCATTTCGAGCATGCTCTTTGCCGGCGCCAAGGAAACGGCGACGGTCGACGGCTATAACGACACCTTCGGGCTGGAACGCTTCGATCTTCTGATCGACTGGGGCTGGTTCTATTTCATGACCAAGCCGCTGTTCTACATCATCGACTGGTTCTTCCGCCTGTTCGGCAATTTCGGCGTCGCCATCCTGGCGGTGACCGTGCTGGTCAAGCTGGTCTTCTTCCCGCTCGCCAACAAATCCTACGTGTCGATGAGCCGGATGAAGCTGGTGCAGCCGGCGATGAAGGAGATCCAGGAGCGCTTCAAGGACGACAAGCAGCGCCAGCAGCAGGCGCTGATGGAACTCTACAAGAAGGAAAAGATCAATCCGCTGTCCGGCTGCCTGCCGATCGTGGTGCAGATCCCGGTCTTCTTCGCCCTCTACAAGGTGCTGTTCGTCACCATCGAAATGCGCCACGCGCCGTTCTTCGGCTGGGTGCACGACCTTGCCGCGCGCGATCCGACGACGATCTTCAACCTGTTCGGCCTGGTCCCGTGGACGCCGCCCGAGTTCCTGATGATCGGCATCTGGCCGCTGATCATGGGCGCGACCATGTTCCTGCAGATGCGGCTGAACCCGACGCCGACCGATCCGATACAGGCCTCGATCTTCACCTGGATGCCGGTGATCTTCACCTTCATCCTGGCACCGTTCCCGGCCGGCCTCGTCATCTACTGGACCTGGAACAACTTCCTGTCGATCCTCCAGCAGATGGTGATCATGAAGCGCCAGGGGGTGAAGATCGAGCTGTGGGACAATCTGGTGGGCCTGTTCAAAAAGCGCTCGAAGAAGGACGCCGGCGCCTCATAGGCGGTTTGTCCGAGCCGTCCCGACACGCTCGTCATTCCCGCGAATGAGGTCGTCATTCCCGCGTAGGCGCTATCGTGTTTAGCCAGATACGGCCACGACATCGATCGATCGTTCAACGCCTCGGATTTCAGGAAATATCCCTGTTCTAACATCGCCGAAATGATGCGATGGTTAGTTGGCGTGGCCTTGCCTTTATCCACCTTTCCCGCGAAAGCGGGAATCCAATTATCCCCTCGATACGCACTATCCTCGGCTGTTGCGGATTGAAGAATCGACTGACAAAACAAGCGCTAACAGTGGCGGAACGGCCAATGGACACCCGCTTTCGCGGGTGAGGTGCCAAGAGGTTCTTCTTGCGCCCATAAGCGTCGTAAATCGGCAAAACGTATGAATCCCTTAGTGCGTCGGAGGGGATGCGGGCGTGCGGGCGCAACGGGACCGCCAACCGTGATATACCGGGGTCGCGCCGGCCGGCGCCTCGTCCCGACGTTTCTGAAGGCCGACGATGCCCGAAACCTCACCCGCAACGGAGACCGCGCGAAAACTCTTTGCGCAGGCCTGGTCGTTCGCGCTCGAAATCCGGGCGGTCGCCGATTTGCCGCCGTCGGACGCGGTCGAGGTGGCGTTTGCCGGACGCTCCAATGTCGGCAAGTCGAGCCTCATCAACGCACTGACCGGCCAGAAATCGCTGGCGCGCACCTCCAACACGCCGGGCCGGACGCAGGGGCTCATCTTCTTTGCCGGCCCGCCCGGCCTGACGCTCGTCGACATGCCTGGTTATGGCTATGCGGCGGCGCCCAAGAAAACGGTGGCGGCGTGGACCGGGCTCATCCGCGATTACTTGCGCGGCCGCGTCAATCTGCGCCGCGTCTTCCTGCTGATCGACGCCCGCCACGGGGTGAAGGCCAATGACGAGGCGGTGATGACGCTGATGGACGAGGCCGCCGTCACCTACCAGATCGTGCTGACCAAGGCCGACAAGCCGAAACCGGGCGAACTGGCAAAGGTGATCGCGGCTACGCGGGCGGCGATCGCCAAACGCCCCGCGGCGTTTCCCGAAATTCTTGTCACCTCGAGCGTCACCGGCGCGGGAATGGAGGAGTTACGGGGGGTGATCGCGGGATTGGGGGAGGCGCTTTAGTCGCCCTCATGCCAAGGATTTCTTAACCGTCGCATTGCGCTGCCGTATCGTAAAGCGCGCCTTCTCCCCCGCGGGGGTGAGGATCGGGGCGAGGCCGCAGTTCACGACAGGAACGTGCCGAGGAAATGCAGCGACACGCTGCGCCGGTGCGGCCGCGCGCGATGCTCGACCACATAGACGCCCTGCCAGGTGCCGAGATCGAGGCGGCCGCCGCGCACCGGGATCGACAGGCTGGCATCGGTGAGCGCCGATTTGATGTGCGCCGGCATGTCGTCGGGGCCCTCCAGCGAGTGCCGGTAGCGGGCGCCCTCGGGCGCCAGCCGCGAAAGCGCATCGCCCAAGTCACGCAGCACGTCCGGGTCGGCGTTTTCCTGGATCGTCAGCGACGCCGATGTGTGGCGGATGAGGACGGTGATGAGGCCGTCGCCGGCGCCGTTTTCCCCGAGCCAGCGGTCGAGGCCGGCGGTGATATCGGTGAAGCCGGCACCGGCGGTCGCAATGTCGAGCCGGCCGAGCCTTTGCCGCAGGGCGGCATCGACCGCTTCGTCTCCGCGCCGCGCCGTATCACTCATTTTCGTCGTTCCTTCCTGCTTCCGGTCTGGACCCGCCCGGGCTAATCGGTTCAGATACGGCCATTCCGTTTCCCGGCCGCTCCGGCCTAATCCCCCGCGAGGATAAATGCCGAAACCGCTGACCGTCGACCCGTTCGATTTCACCGACGATGCGATCGCCGAGGATGTGCGGCGGCTCAACGCCGAAATCCTGGAAAAGATGGAACCGCTGCCGGACCAGTGGTCGTTCCCGCCGGAATTCGTGCGCGAGCGCCGCCGCCAGGGGCTCGGGCCGTTTCCGCTGGCGCCGCAGAGCGCGCGCGCCGAAACGCTCGCGATCGACGGGCCGGCCGGGCCGCTCAATCTGCGTCTGTTCGTGCCCGATGCGCCGGTCGGCGTCTATTTCCATGTCCATGGCGGCGGCTGGGTGCTGGGCGGCGCCGACGAACACGACCCGCGGCTTCAGCGCATCGCCGACAACGCCGGCTATGCGGTCGTCGGCGTCGACTACCGGCTGGCGCCGGAGCACCCCTATCCCGCCGCCCCGGACGACTGCGAGGCCGCGGCGCTGTGGCTGGTCGAGAACGGCGCTTCCCGTTTCGGCACCGCGCATATGGCGATCGGCGGCGAATCGGCCGGTGCGCATCTGAGCGTCGTGACGCTTTTGAGACTGCGCGACCGCCACCGGCTTTCGCCCTTGGCCGGCGCCGTCCTGACCTCCGGCTGCTACGATCTCGCCCTCACGCCGAGCGCGGCGAACTGGGGCGAGGAAATGCTCATCCTCAACACAAGAGACATCCGCAAATTTGTCGAGTGCTTTCTCGCCGGCGGCGGGTCGGTCCGCGATCCCGACATCTCGCCGCTCCATGCCGATTTGACCGGCCTGCCGCCGGCGCTGTTTGCGGTCGGCACCCGCGATCCGCTCCTCGACGATACGCTGTTCATGAGCGCCCGCTGGGCGGCGGCGGGCAACCGGGCGGAGCTTTCGGTGACCCCCGGCGGCTGCCATGTGTTCGAGAATTTCGACGGCCCGGCCACCGAAAAGAGCCTTGCCCGGGTCGACCGGTTCCTGATCGATCTTGCCGAGGGAGCAGCCGACTGATGCCCGCAATCGAGACCGCCAGGAGCTTCGTCAACACCTGGGACTGCGACGAGAACAACCACCTCAACGTCCAGGCTTATGTCGGTGCGTTCGCCGTCGCCGCGGCGCAATTCCGCGCCGCTGCCGGGATTTCGGCGGACGCGCTCGGGATCCGCCGGCTCCGCCACGTCCGCTATCACCGCGAGCTGGTCGTCGGCGACTATATCGACGTGGCGAGCCATGCCGTCATCGGCGCCGCCGATACGGCGGCGATCGTCCACGTCATGACCGAACGGTCCACCGGCGAACTGGCCGCCACCGCCATTGACCGCTACGCGCCGGCGCCCGGCTTCGCGCTCGACGCCCGGTTCGTCGGCGAGATGCCGGAGGCGGCGCTGCCGCGCGGCCTCGATGCCGCGCCGGTCGCCGTTACCGCCGGCACCGATCATCTGCTCGCCCATGGTGGTGCCGTCACCCATCGCGGCCTGATCCTGCCGGCCGAATGCGACGCCGCCGGCGCGCTTTTCGATCGCCATTACGTGGCCCGTTTCAGCGACTCCGCCGGCCACGCCTGGGACCATGCCGGCATCACAAGACAATGGCTCGATGCCCATCATTGCGGCCGCGTTGCAGTCGAGATGAAGATCAGCTTTCACCACCCGCCCATCGCCGGCGACCTGGTCCACATCGTCTCCACGGTGACCGGGTATTCGCGCACCACCTTCCTCTTGCGCCATACGCTGTTCGACAGCCGCACCGACCGGGTTTTTGCGGTCGCCGACATCGTGCATCTGGTGATGCACCTGGACACCCGCCGCGCGGTGCCGCTCGATGCCGAATGCGTGAACGTGCTCGACGCCCGCGTCGCCGCCGGACGGACTCAATAGGCGTTGGAGAACGCCCTGGGCGATGTCAGCGTCATGCCGATGATGAAGATGTCGAACCAGATCGACCAGTTGTCGATGTAGTAGAGGTCGTGCTCGACGCGGCTGCGGATCTTGTCTTCGGTATCGGTCTCGCCGCGAAAGCCGTTCGCCTGGGCCCAGCCGGTGATCCCCGGCTTGACGTTGCTGCGGCGGGCATAGCGGGCGACCACTTCCTCGAAGGCACGATCGTGGGCGAGCGCATGCGGCCGCGGCCCGACGACCGACATGTGGCCGGCAAGCACGTTGAACAATTGCGGCAGTTCGTCGATGTTGGTCCGCCTGAGCCAGCGGCCGACCCGCGTCACCCGATCGTCGTCGCGGCTGACCTGGCGCACCGTTTCGCCGTCATCGAGCGTCGTCATGGTCCGGAATTTGACGATCCGGAACGGCTTGCGGTTGAAGCCGAGGCGGCGCTGCACGAAAAACACCGGCCCCTTGCTGTCGAGCTTGATCGCCACGGCGACGGCGGCAAAGAGCGGCGCCATCAGGATCAGTCCGAGGACCGAGGCGGCGATGTCGAACAGCCGCTTGACGACGCGTTCGAGCGCGTTCAGCGGCGGACGCATGATGTAGAGGCTGGTGAGATGGCCGACCGTGGAGACGCGGAGATCGGCGAAGCGCTCGAAGATCGGCCCCGGCCCCAGATGCACCGAAACCGGCACCGTCGAAAACGCCTGCAAGAAGCGGTCGATGACCGTGGCATCGGACCACGGCAGCAGCAGGAAGACGTCCTCGGGTTCGTACATCCGGGTCTTTTCGACGACGGCCTCGACGTCGGCCTCGAAATCCTCCGGGGTCTCGGTCGCCGGATCGTTGCGCAGCATCACCATGGCGACGACCTGCAGGCCGAGCCGGAACGGCTGATAACGGGCATCGAAACGCCGAAGGTCCGGCTCCGCGCCGACCAGCATGATCCGCCGCGCGGCCAGTACGCCGGTCCGCGTGCCGACGGCAACGAGGCCGACGAGGAGATGGTGCGCGGCGAACACGCCGACCAGTCCGAGCACGTAGAAGACGATGATCGAGCCGCGCGAAAAGACATCGCTCGACTTGGTCAGAAAGCCGATCGCAAACAGCGCCAGGAAGGCGGCGTTCCAGGCCAGGAACGCCCGCCGCCCGTGGCCCTTCGTCGAGGCATATTCGGAGATCGCATACTTCTTCTTGAGGACGTGGGGGGCGGCGAACGCGAGCGCGACGATGGCGCCGGCGTCGACATAATTGCGGAGCGTTCCGTATTCGTCATAGACGGCAAGGTGATAGAGCACGCCCGACAGCACCGAAAGCCCGATAATCGTCACAATATCGACGACCACCGCCAGCGGGCCGAACGACAGATTGCTGAACGGCGCCCGGGCCGAGCGGAGCCGGCCGAAACTGAGAGACTGGTGCGATACGTCGATCATTCGTCGCGACCCGTAGAATTCCAACGGGACATTAACTAATAAGCCTGTATTTAAATAGAAATTTAATAGATCAAAACCGCCTCAAGCAAGAATATACCGGCGTATTAGTTAACCGTTAATCATTTATATTTAGAGTAAATATTGAAGGTTAACGAAACCGCGGTCGAATACGACCGCAGCCGTCGTGTTGACCGACAGCAATGGCTTGAAGCCGGCAATGACGGGGAAAAGGGGTCGAAGCCGTCCGGGGACGGCGAGGCGGGTTGCCAACCGCGCCGCGACAAATGCAGACCGCTTCAGATAATGCCGTATTGGCGCTGCGGCGGCGTTTCGGTGAAATGACTGAAATGGGCGGTGGTCTCATCGCGGACATAGTCGCCCGCATAGCGGTTGGCGTCGCGGGCCAGGTCGTCGACGGCGGCGATGATGCGGTCGGCGGTCTCGTCGGTCATCAGATAGTTGAGGTTGAGGCGCACCCAGCCGGGTTTGTGAATGTCGCTGCCGGCGCGGATTTCGGCGCGAATGGCTTCGGACTGATCGTGTTCGACGTGAAGCAGGCGATGGCCGTAGGGGCCGGCGCAGACGCAGCCGCCGCGGACCTGAACACCGTAGAGATCGCTCAGCATCCGGGTAAACAGTTGATGGTGGATATGGTCGCCGGCGCCGTCGCGCACCCGGAACGAGAAGATCGGCAGCCGGTTCGGCCGATCGGTGCCGAGCAGTTCCAGATCGGGATTCGCCGACCAGACGGCCTCCGCGCGGGCGGCAAGTTCGGCATCGCGGGCGGCGATCACCTCGACACCGACAGCAGCCTTGACCATGAAGACGAGCGCCGCGCGGATATCGCCGACGACATTCGGCGTGCCGGCCTCCTCGCGCTCGGCGAGCGAGGGCAGATAATCGTGCGCCCAGGGCGAGACGTAGGAGACGGAGCCGCCGCCGGGCCAGGTCGGGCGGCCGGTTTTCACCATCGCGTTGCGGACGATCAGAACGCCCGAGGCGCCGGGGCCGCCGGGAAATTTGTGCGGTGACAGGAAGACGGCGTCGAGCGCCGGTCCGTTTTCGGGAGACATGTCGATCGGCAGATAGGGCGCGCCGCCGGCATAGTCCCAGAACGCGAGCGCGCCATGGCGCTTCAGCACCGCGGTGACGGCATTTACGTCGGTGACGATGCCGGTGACGTTGGCCGCCGCCGAGAACGACCCAATGAGGAGCGGCCGCCCGGCGCGCGCGGCCAGCGCGGCATCGAGTTCGGCAAGATCGGGGCCGCCCTCCGGCCCCTCGCCGATCTCGACGATCTCGGCCCCGCTTTCGCGCCAGGGCAGGATGTTCGAGTGGTGCTCGTAAGGCCCGATGAAGACGACGGGCCGCGATGCGGCTGCACTCGATTGGCCAACGCCGCTCAGCCACACCAGGCGATTGACGGCGGAGGTTGCGCCCGAACCGGTGAAGATGACCGTGCAGTCGTCGCCGGCATGGGTTTCTTCGGCGATCAGCGACCGCGCCGCCTCGCGCAGCCGCGTCGTCCGGGCGCCGCAATAGGAGGCCTCGGTGTGGCTGTTGGCGTAATAGGGCAGCACGTCCGTGGCGACGAAATCCTCGACCTGGCGCAGCGCCCGCCCGGAGGCGGTGTAGTCGGCATAGATCAGCGGCTTTTCGCCATAGGGTCCGGGGATCATCCGGCCTTCGCCGATCAGCCCGGCGCGCAGCCGCGCGATCAGATCGTCGCCGGCCAGTTCCTGCCGAAAGGTCTCGAAATCCATTTCCCCCTCCCGCGAATGACGCCGGTCCCGGAAAGGCACCGGATTTTGATGATTGCAGATTTTTCCAGGAGAAATTTTTGAAAAATTCTGCTATTTCGTCATTCTCATGTCAATTTGATAGAGATTAGCCGTTGAAAATCGATCAGTTCAACGCTTCGATCCTGCGCGCCGTTCAGCGCGACGCCTCGCTGTCGCAGCGCGAACTCGCCGACAAGGTCAACCTGTCGCAGAACGCCTGCTGGCATCGCCTGCGAAGCCTGAAGAAGGCCGGCGTGATCATCGGCGAGACCGTCCGGCTCGACCGGGAGAAACTCGATCTCGGCCTCGTCGTCTTCGTCATGGTGCGCACGCGCCACCATTCCGCCGAATGGCTGGCGGATTTCCGTCGTCATGTGACGTTAATTCCCGAAGTGATCGATTTCTTCCGGATCGGCGGCGACTACGACTATCTGCTGAAGGTGGTCACCCGGGACATGGCCAGCTACGACCGGGTCTACCAGCGGCTGATCGCCGGCGTCGAACTGGATTCGGTCACCTCCTATTTCGCCATGGAAGCGATCGAGGAACAGCGGCCGCTGCCGATTTCGGAATCCGTCATGCCGTGAACCGATCTCCGCACGAGCGGTTTGTCTGACACCTCTCCCTCGTCACCGCCCGGTTTATCCGGGCGGTCCATTGGCCCGTCGACTTGCCAACGCATTGGTGAATGAATTCAAACGCTTCTGAATGCCGGACCGCCATTGGATTGCCCGCATGAAGCGGGCAATGACGACGGAGGAGGGATCGAAACCATCACAGATTGCCTAGACCGGACAAACCCGGCAGGACGGAAATACGCTGCTGTGTCGTGTAGTGTGATAGACGCCGCCCCATCACCGGCGTCATTGCCGGGCTTGTCCCGGCAATCCGAACTGACTTTGTTTTCAAACGGTCAGGCCCTGTGGATCACCGGGACAAGCCCGGTGATGACGCTGAGAAGAACTGCAAATCGGAGCGCGAGAGCCTGAGCCGGACAGCCATGCGCTTTCGCGGGAAAAGTGAGGGTCGCAATGCATCATTGTCGCCGCGCTCCCGTGATTCCCATGACAATCGGATGTCGACCGACGAAGAATCCGACTCGACATTGGGGATAAAAACGCCCATATTATGCTCGACTGAAGCAAAAGCCCGTCGGGGACGGGCGCAAACCGGCCTTTGCCGGTTGTTTTATCGAACTATATATGCTCGAATTGAGCATAATTCGGAAGGATGGACCGATGGCGGCGATCACCCCGCATGTCGAGACGGAATTCGCCCGCGCCGAGGCGCGGCCGAAATTCAAGCCGGTGGAGATGACGGCGCTCGACTATACGCCCGAGATCGAAGCGGAAACGGCGCATCTTTACGAGCGCGTGAAGGACGTTGTCCCATCGATCGAATGGCCGTTCTTCGCGCCCACCATCAAGGCGATCAACGACCTGAAGGAGACCCGCAACGCGGTCATCCTGGCGCACAACTACATGACGCCGGAGATCTTCCATTGCGTTGCCGACATTGTCGGCGACTCGCTGCAGCTCGCCAAGGAGGCGGCGAAGACCGACGCCGACGTCATCGTCCAGTGCGGCGTTCATTTCATGGCCGAGACGGCCAAGCTCATCAATCCGGAAAAGACCGTGCTGATCCCGGATTCGCGCGCCGGCTGTTCGCTCGCCGATTCGATCACGCCGGAGGACGTGCGGGGCTTGCGCGAAAAATATCCGGGCGTGCCGATCGTCACCTACATCAACACCTCGGCCGCGGTGAAGGCGGAATGCGACATCACCTGCACCTCCTCGAACGCGGTCAAGGTCGTGGAATCCTTCGGCGTCGACCGGGTGCTGCTGATCCCCGACGAATACCTCGCCCAATACGTCGCCACCCAGACCGATGTCGAGGTGCTGTCGTGGAAGGGCCATTGCGAGGTGCACGAGCGCTTCACCGGCCCCGAACTGCGCGCCTATCGCGAGGCCGATCCGGCAACCCGGATCATCGCTCATCCGGAATGCCCGCCGGAGGTGATCGCCGAGGCCGACTACACCGGCTCGACCGCGAACATGATCGATTGGGTCAAGACCAACAAGCCGGAGAAGGTGGTGCTCGTGACCGAGTGCTCGATGGCCGACAACGTCGCCGCCGAGACGCCGGAGGTCGAGTTCGTGCGGCCGTGCAATCTGTGCCCGCACATGAAGCGGATCACGCTGCAGAACATCCTCGATGCGCTTGTATACATGCGCGAAGAGGTCGACGTGGAGCCCACCGTCGCCGCCAAGGCCCGGCGGGCGGTCGAGCGGATGATCAACCTGCAGAGCTGAGCGCACCCGTCCGGACCCGCAAGCGCGAAAAACGGCAACGCCCATGACCGAAAGCGCCAGCGCAGAACATGTCCTGCCGCCGCAATCGCTCGACGGCATCGACGACGTCGTCATCGTCGGCGCCGGCCTCGCCGGGCTGTTCTGTGCACTACAATTGGCGCCGCGGCCGGTCACCGTGCTGTCGGCGGCGCCGATCGGCGAGGGCGCGTCGTCGACCTGGGCCCAGGGCGGGATTGCCGCCGCGGTCGCCGAGGGCGACACGCCGGAGGCGCATGCGGCCGACACCATCGCGGCGGGTGCCGGGCTGGTCGAGGACAAGATCGCCCGGATGATGGCGCGCGAGGCGCCGCAGCGGATCGAGGACCTGCTGCGCTACGGCGTCCCCTTTGACCGCGATCTCGAGGGCCGGCTCGCGGTCGGCCGCGAGGCCGCCCATTCGACCCGGCGCATCGTTCATGTCAGCGGCGACCAGGCCGGCTGGGCGATCATGTCGGCGCTGATCGCAACCGTGCGCAAGACCTCGTCGATCCGGGTGCTGGAAGGCTATACCGCCGAAGCGCTCGTCACCTACGGGCGGGCGGTCACCGGCATCGTCGCCCGGCCGCTGCGCGGCCGCGCCCGGCGCACCGTGACGCTGCCGGCGCGCGCCGTCGTCATGGCGACCGGCGGGCTCGGCCATCTCTACGCCGTCACCACCAACCCGCTCGAGGCCCGCGGCGAGGGCCTGGCGATCGCCGCCCGGGCCGGCGCGATCGTTGCCGACTGCGAGTTCGTACAGTTTCACCCGACCGCGATCAACACCGGCATCGATCCGGCGCCGCTGGCGACCGAGGCGCTTCGCGGCGAGGGCGCAATCCTGATCGACGCTGATGGCGACCGGTTCATGACCAGAATTCATGAGGACGCGGAACTGGCGCCCCGCGACATCGTTGCCCGCGCGGTCCACGCCCAGATATCGTCCGGAAAGGGCGCCTTCCTCGACTGCCGCTCTGCGATCGGTGCGGAAATGGACGACCGTTTTCCGACCGTCTACGACAATTGCATGGCGGCGGGGATCGATCCGGTCACCGAGCCGATCCCGGTGGCGCCGGCGGCCCATTACCACATGGGCGGCATCCTCACCGACGCCAATGGCCGCTGCTCGCTCGACGGGCTCTGGGCGGCCGGGGAAGTCGCCTCGACCGGCGCCCACGGCGCCAACCGGCTCGCCTCGAATTCACTGCTTGAGGCGGTCGTCTTCGCCGGCCGCATCGCCGACGACATTCACGGGCTCTTGCCGGTGCCGCGGATCATCCCGTGGCCCGAGGGCCCTTCGGACACGACGCTTCCCGACGAAAAGCCGGACAGCAAGACGGTCGACGAATTGCGGCGGATCATGACCGCCCATGTCGGCGTCGAGCGCAGCGCCGAAAGCCTGGCCAAAGCGATCGGCGCGATTACGCAGATGGAGGCGCGCTGCCGCAATCGCGCGCTCGCCAACATGCTGACGACGGCGAAGCTGATTGCGGTTTCCGCTTGGCGACGGACCGAAAGCCGCGGCGGACACCGGCGCACCGATTTCCCGGAAACCGATGCGGATTTCGCGCGGCGCAGCTACATGCATCTGGCCGATGCGGAGCGGTTCGCCGCGGAGATTTCCGACCGGCCGGTGCGCGAAGCGGCCGCGGCGGAATGAATTCGACGCTGCCTCCCCTGTCGCGGCTGGCGGTCGACCGGGCCGTGGCGGCGGCGCTCGCCGAGGATCTCGGCCGCGCCGGCGACATCACCAGCAATGCGACGATACCGGCGCATGATAAGGCGCGGGCGTTTATCGCCGTGCGGCGCGACGGGACCATCGCCGGGCTTGCCTTTTGCGAAAGCGCGTTCCGGCAGGTCGATCCGGCCACCCGGTTCACCGCGCGTGTGGCGGACGGAACGGCGGTCACCGCCGGATCGGTGATCGCCGAGATCGAGGGCCCGGCGCGGCCGATCCTTTCCGCCGAGCGGGTCGCACTCAACTTCCTCGGCCACCTCTCCGGCATCGCCACGGCAACCGCCGCCTATGTGGCGCGTGTCGCCCACACGGAGGCAAAGATCTGCTGCACGCGGAAGACGACACCGGGGCTGCGCGCCTTTGAGAAATATGCCGTGCGCTGCGGCGGCGGGACCAATCACCGCTTCGGCCTCGACGATGCGGTGCTGATCAAGGACAACCATATTGCCGCCGTCGGCGACATTGCCGAGACGATCCGGCGGGCGCGGGCGGCCGTCGGTCATCTCGTCAAGATCGAGGTCGAGGTCGACACGCTCGACCAGCTCAGGGCGGCGCTTGCGGCGGGGCCGGACGCGGTGCTGCTCGACAACATGGCGCCGGAGACGCTGCGCCAGGCGGTCGAGATCGTCGCCGGGCGGGCGGCGACCGAAGCCTCCGGCGGCGTCAGTCTCGACACGGTCGCCGCGATCGCCGAGACCGGCGTCGACATGATCTCGGTCGGCGCCATCACCCATTCGGCGCCGGTACTCGACATAGGGCTCGACTTCGTCTGACCTTGGGGTTTGTCGCTGCCAAATCATGAGGCCGGGCGCCCGCCCTCCGCCTCGCCGGCGCGCGCCCGCGGGAAGAGCAGGCGCTGATAGAGCGCGCCGATGGCGATCAGCACTGCGCCGAGGCCGATGAAGGAGAGCGCCCGCCAGACCCCGGTCAGCCCGCCCATGTCGACGAAGAAGACCTTGAACACGGTCGCGACGATGACGATCGCGGAAGCCAGGCGCAGCGGCCGCGAGGCGCTCCAGATGCCGGCAATCAGCAGCACGATGCCGAAACCGAGCCAGACCACGGAATAGGTGTAGAGTTCCGCGTCGCCGGTTGAGCGGTAAAGGTCCAGGTATTCGCCTTGGAAAATATGGCGTACCGTCAGGCTCAGATAGGCGAAAGCGAGCGCGATCGCCAACCCGCCGGCGGTCGCGGCATAGGCGGCCGGCCGCGTGGTTCGCGTCACCAGATAGAGAATGGCCGCAAGCAGCGCCGGCACCGCATAGCCGAGCAGGAGATCGTTGAAGACGATGCCGGTGCCGACCGGCTCGCCGCTGAAGAGCGGATTGTAGAAGAGGAAATGGGCGAGGATGATGATGGCGAAACCGGCAGTGCCGGCAATGAGCGTCGCCGTGGCGAAGACCGGGCCTGCGCCGAGCCGGTGGATACGGTCGAGGCCGATCGCGAACGCCAGCGCGACGACCGTCATCAGGCTCTGTTCGACAATGTTCGTGGTCTCGGCAAGGATGTCGCCCTCATGGATGAAATGGCGGATTTCGAAGACGGCGAGCATCGCCGCAAACACGATCGCCAGCGTCTGCAGCGCCCGCACCCAGAAATCCTGCCGCGCGCGGCCGAAAATCCAGGCGGCGTAACTCGCCGCCAGCACCGGCACGCCATAGCCGTAGAGCAGCCAGTTGAGCACCGGGGTGGTGCCGAGATCATCGCCGACAATGGCCGGATCCCAGAACATGCGCCCGAGCACCACGATCAGGAGTGCTGTGCTCAGCGGCCGCAGGGCGCCGACCGGACGCACGCTAGATATCCAGGCGGTGCCGGCGGCGGTTGCGGCGAGCGCGATCGTCAGCCAGCCCTTTTCGAGGGCAATTGTTAGCGCCAGCGCGAAGCTTGCGATCGCCGCCACCGCGTAGGCCGTGCCGGCAAGGCTCGGCACCGGGAATTCGTCGCGCCGCTCGCGCCGGACGAACGCCTCGAACGCCATGGCCGTGGCGATCGAGACGATCAGTGCGGCGGCGGCGAACGGCATCGAACGTTCGAAATCGGTGACCCGGTAATAGGCAATCACCAGAAGCGCGATCGCGACGGCGCTGCCGAGCGCCGCCCAGAGACCCGCGATCACCCGGCCGGTTGGAAGCGCCCGCCAGGACGCGACGACGCCGGCGACAAGGAAGGTCACGCCATAGAACAGGCCGACGCCGAGATAGCCGGTGTAGTCGGGATGACGCAGGCGCGGCACGCCTTCAAGCTCGGGCGCGAGCGTTTCCGGCGGCACCGCAAACGACCCGGCCGGCCAGTCGAAATAGGAAATGGCGACAAGCCCGCCGGCGATGGCGACGCCGAGCATGACCGCCGGATAGCGCCAGGCCAGCGCCAAATACCCGATCGACAACGCCGCCAGCAGCGCCAGCGCATTGCCGCCATAGCGTTCCGTCTGGAGCGCGCCGAAGCACAGCAGGGCATAGCCGGTGAGCCCGGCGAGCGCGAGCCAGTCGGGCCAGATATCGGTGTCGGCCGGTTCCTCCCGGTGCACGTCGTGAACGAGGAAATAACCGGTCAGGACCGCCCCTGCGGCGACATAGAACGCAAAGGCGAGCGCGTCATAGTCGCCCCTGGCGACGAAATCGAGATAGAGGATGCCCCAGAAGATGGCGCCGGCGATCGCGGCGATCGCCAGCCAGCGCCAATGCCGTATCCGTGCCAGCCACAGCGCGGCGAAACTGACGGCGATCAGAAACGAAAAGAGTGCCACGGCCTGCGGCTCATCGCGGGAGACGAGGGCCGGTGTCGCAAAGGCGCCGACAAGGCCGAGGCCGGCCAGCCACGGCGCGTGGAGCGCAGCGAGCACCATGGTCGCGACCGAGACGATGCCAAGCGCAATGAAGGCAAATCCCGGCCCGATGAAGCCGTAGAGCGCGTGGGCGGCATAGACGGTGGCAAAGGCGGCGACGGTGCCGGCCGCGGTCAGCGCGCCGGGGATGTTGGCGGCGTCGAAGCCGAACAGGTCCTGTTGCCGCTCATTGCGCCTTGTCCATTCGCCGAGCGCCAGGAGCAGGGCGGAAAACGCAGCCCCGAGGGCGATCCGCGCCGCCGGGCCGAGCAGCCCCTGCTCGATGGCGAAACGGACGAGGAAGACGCCGCCGAGCGCAAGCGCCAGGCCGCCGACCCAGACGGTCCAGCGGGTGCCAATAGTTTCCTCGAAGCTGCGGCCCGCTTTTGCCGGGCCCGCCGCCGCGGCGGCGCGGGCGGGCGTTTGCGGCGCCGCCGGCGGTTCGGCTCGCGGGGCGGGTTTGCGCGGTTCCGGGCCCGCCTCGACTTTCGGTTCGGTCGCCGGCTCCGGGCTTTCGTCGACGGCTGCGGAGGGTTGCGGTCCGGCCGCTGCGCGCCCGGGCGTGCCGAACACGCCGTCCCGGCGCAGGCTGATTTTGGCCACAGACCGCTCCAGCCCGGCGAGCTGGTCCTCCAGGCGCTGCAGGCGCCGCCGGTTCATCAGCGCCAGCACGAAGGCCGCGATTGCGGCGACCGGCACCGCGAGCACGGCGACAATGATAAGCGGAAGAGGATCGTCCATCAGCGGCGACGTCCGTTCGGCGGGATTCGACGTCGCCGAGACTATCAGTGATTGCGGCCGATGTGCGGCCCGATTATCGGCAAAACTGGCAGATCAGCTCCATCCGCCCTTGCGGCCGCGATAGAAGATGTGGCGGCCGACCCTCTGCATCCTCAGAAGGAAGCGCGCCCAGCGCGGCCGCACATAGGTGGCGTGATAATGGGTCGCGGTGCCGACGCCCGGGACATATTGCTCGCCGGTGATCACGTCGTCGGCGATCTGCTTTGCGGTTTCCCAGGCGCCCTTGTCGCGGATGCGGTCGCGATAGCCGTCGCAGGCGAACGAGAACTGGCAGCGGTTGCGCCAATGCCGGTTCTGGTAGACGACGCCGCAGATCGTGTTGGGATAATGCACGTTGCGGACGCGGTTGAGGATGACCTGGGCGACGGCGACCTGGCCGTCGATCGGCTCGCCGCGGGCCTCGAAATAGATGCCGGTGGCGAGGCATCTGCGCTCGCGCTCGGGCACCAGCAGGCTCGAAATCTGCTTCTGGCCCGGCGTCGGCTCCGGGATCACGCCGGCTTCGGCCAGCGCCATGATATAGCCGGTATAGCGGATCTTGGGCTTCCTCTTCGGGATCGTCACGAACGCCATGCGCATATCGGCGGCCGTGTTCGGCGACGGCGCCGCGGCGGAGACGAATGCGCCGGGCGCGCCGAAGGCGCTCGCGGCGAGCAGTGGGTCGTCGCCGACGGCGATCGAGCCGGCAAAGGCGAGTGCCGGCAATTGCTGGCTGCCGGCCCTTTCGGTCAGGCTTTTCAAGGAAAACACCGAACCGGCGGAATGCGGCGCAAATCCCCGGGAGGGCGGCAGCGCGCGGGTGATTTTAAGGTCGCCCTTGGCGGCGCGATTGACCTTGGGCGCCATAGGCGGTGCGGCGGTCTTGCGGCCGGGCAGCACCACCGAGAGCTTGCCGATGCTGCCGGTGTGGAGGGCGGAAACGGTCGCGTTTCGGCCGGTTTCCTGCGGCACGGCAGCGGCATTCTCAAGCGACCGGATGTGGGTCGACGAGCCGGCCGGCGCGGCGAGGAAGGCATTGCCGCGCTCTGCGTCATCCGCCTCGACGCCGAGCAGGCTGACCACGTCCTGGAACGCGATCTGCTGGGTGCCGGCAAACAGGAAGCCGGAACCGAAAAGAAGGGGGGCGACGGCCGATCGGAGGACGATCCTGACCGGCGACGGTCGTACGCGCGACATACGAACGCAAACTCCTACGCAATACCCGACACGAAGCGGCCCGCAGCCGAAATCCCGTGCCGATCAAGTTGTCCCCACTTCCGCACCGGCCAAACCCCCGGCTCGGCGCGGACGAGCGGCTTGCGCCCCCCAACGTTATGGTTGTCGCGGATTAACCTTGAAAACCGGTTAACGGGCCGATGGGGCGCACGGTGGGTGAGATTGGGGCGCAGGTCGGGTCACTTTCCGGCCGACCAAAAGCGCGGCGGTCTGACCGGGAGCGGAGCGCTATCTGGAGCGAACTGTCAATTAACGAGAATTTGCGACGTTATACCACTTTGACGGCGCAGTGCTGCGCTACCAATGATTGTTTTGGGAGGGCAAGGCAATGAAATCGATCTCATGTGTGATCGCCGGCCTCGTCTTCAGTCTGGCGATCTTCACCGCAGGCAGCACAGGCGTTCCTCAAGCTTTTGGCGCCGACCTCGACGACCGGCCGCCCATTCCAGCGAACTGCCCGAGCATACCCGAGACCGGCACCTGGACCTATGACAGCGGCTATGCGCATATCTTAAGGCTCGACATCAGATCCCATTGTGCTGGTCAAACCGGCATACTAGCTGTGTTTTTCCGCAGAATAATTGGCCAGCTTACGCTCCGCTGCCCCACCAATCCGTCGCGGCTATGTGCCGTACTTCTGGTGATGAAGCGGGAATCCGCCGGCAGCCTTTCAGGCGATGGACGGCGCTATCATGTCGACACAGTACTCTTGAGCGACGGGCGAATGCGCGTCTCTATCTCTTACGCATACGGCACCACCGATTACTCCTATTCGACGACTCTGCGACGGCGCTGAAACGAAGGTAGCGACTGGTCGTGTGGGTTCGGACGGCCTGAAGGGGACTGTCGCCGCTGTCTTCGCGCAGCAGTATACAGGCGGCGCGCGAAACCATATCGCCCACGGCGTGAAGTGGCGACGTCGCCTTGTCCTCTTTGCTGTCAATGCTGTTTCGAAGAGTTACCGGAATCGTGCCTTTAGCTGATCAACCAGTTTCCGCTCCGCCGTGAACGGGCCCTCTGTCTTAAGAGCAGAGCCGATGTCGACGGCGGCAAGACCCTGGCGGCCGAATTGGGCGCGAATGCCCTCTTCGATCCAGGCGCGGGTCTGGGCCTGGCGGCGGCGCTGAAACGCGCCGGTGTCGTCCGACCAGTCGCGATGGCGGGCAACTTCGCCGAGGAGGTCGTCGAGCCCGGCGCCGGTCGCGGCGGCAACCAGCACCACCGGCGCACGCCAATTGCCGGGCGCCGGCCGGGCCAGCGCCAGCGCGCTTTCCGCGTCGCCGCGGGCGCGGGCGGCGGCGTCGCCGAGATCGGCCTTGGTGACGGCGACGATGTCGGGCAGTTCCATCACCCCGGCCTTCATGAATTGCAGCGAATCGCCGGAGGCCGGCTGCAGGCAGAGCAGCACGGTGTCGGCGACGAGCACGATGTCGGCCTCCGACTGGCCGATGCCGACGGTCTCGACGATGACCCGGTCGAACACGGCCCGCATCAGCACCGTCGCCGCGATCGCGTGATCGGAGAGCCCGCCGAGGCGGTCGCGGGCGGCCATGGAGCGCACGAAAATACCGTCATCGTTCGGATCGGTCTTCAGCCTTGTCCGGTCGCCGAGCAGCGCGCCGCCGCTCTTGCGCGACGACGGATCGACGGCGATGACGCCGACGGTCTCGCCGGCTTCGCGCCAAATTGTGATCAACCGGTCGACGAGCGTCGACTTGCCGACGCCGGGCGGGCCGGTGATGCCGAGCACATGGGCGCGGGGGCCGCGCCAGGCGGTATCGAGCAGGGCGGCGAGACCGGCGCTGCCGGCCGCCGTCTCGATCGCGGCCAGCGCCCGCGCCAGGGCCGGCTTGCCGCCGCTGCGGATGGCGTCCAGATCAGGTGGAGTGCCGGTCACGCCTTATGCAGCAGGAGTGCTGCCTGGGCGGCGGCGAGGCGCGCGATCGGCAGCCGGAACGGCGAGCACGAGACGTAGTCGAGGCCGACCGTCTCGCAAAAGCCGATCGACGCCGGGTCGCCGCCATGTTCGCCGCAAATGCCGAGCTTGAGGCCGTCGCGAACGGCGCGGCCGCGCTCGGCCGCAATCTTCACCAGTTCGCCGACGCCATCCTGGTCGAGCGACACGAACGGATCCTGCTCGAACACGCCCTTCTGCACGTAGACGCCGAGGAAACGGGCGGCGTCGTCGCGGGAAATGCCGTAGGTGGTCTGAGTCAGGTCGTTGGTGCCGAAGGAGAAGAACTCCGCCGACTCGGCGATGCCGCCGGCGCTCAGCGCCGCGCGCGGCAGCTCGATCATGGTGCCGACATGGTAGTCGATCGTGGTGCCGCGCTCCGCGGTGACGGCCGCCGCCATGGCGTCGATGAGGCTCTTGACGAGATCGAGTTCGGCCTTGGTGGCGACGAGCGGCACCATGACCTCCGGCACCACCGGTTTGCCGGTCTTTTCGCCGGCCTCGACGGCGGCCTCGAATATGGCGCGGGCCTGCATTTCGGCGATCTCCGGATAGGTGATCGCCAGCCGGCAGCCGCGGTGGCCGAGCATCGGATTGAACTCGAACAGCGCCTCGGCGCGTTCGCGCAGCTTCTCCGCATCGGCCCCCATCGCCGCGGCGACGTCGGCGATGTCTTCATCGGTCTTCGGCAGGAATTCGTGCAGCGGCGGATCGAGCAGGCGGATGGTCACCGGCAGGCCGCCCATGATCTCGAACAGGTCGAGGAAGTCCTGGCGCTGCATGGGCAGGAGCTTGGCGAGCGCGGCGCGGCGCCCGTCCTCGTCCTCGGCCAGGATCATCTCGCGCACCGCGATGATGCGGTCGCCCTCGAAGAACATGTGCTCGGTGCGGCACAGGCCGATGCCTTCGGCGCCGAACTCGCGGGCGACGCGGGCGTCGGCCGGGGTTTCGGCATTGGTGCGCACCTTCATGCGCCGGGCGCGGTCGGCCCAGACCATCAGCTTGGCGAAATCGCCGGACAATTCCGGCTGCAGCATCGAGACCTCGCCGATCAGCACCTCGCCGGCGGTGCCGTCAATGGTGATCTTGTCGCCCTTCTTCAGGGTCACGTCGCCGGCGATCATGGTCTCGGTGCGGTAGTCGATGCGGATCGCGCCGGCGCCCGACACGCACGGCCGGCCCATGCCGCGGGCAACGACGGCGGCGTGCGAGGTCATGCCGCCGCGGGTGGTCAGAATGCCCTCGGCGGCGTGCATGCCGTGAATGTCTTCGGGGCTGGTTTCGACGCGCACCAGGATCACCTGATGGCCCTTGCCCTTCAGATCCTCGGCCTCGTCGGCGGTGAACACGATCTCGCCGGTGGCCGCGCCCGGCGAGGCCGGCAGCCCGGTGGCGAAACGGTTGCGCTCGGCTTTCGGATCGATGGTCGGATGCAGCAATTGATCGAGCGAGGCGGGATCGATCCTGGCGACGGCCTCCTCTTCGCTGATCAGGCCCTCCTCGGCGAGGTCGACGGCGATCTTCAGCGCCGCCTTGGCGGTGCGCTTGCCGTTGCGGGTCTGCAGCATCCACAGCCGGCCCTGCTCGACGGTGAATTCCACGTCCTGCATGTCGCGATAATGGCGCTCCAGCGTTTCACAGATGGCGGCGAATTCGGTGTAGGCGTCGGGCATGACCGTCTCCAGCGACGGCCGGTCCGACCCGGAGGCCTTGCGCGCGGCTTCGGTCAAATCCTGTGGCGTGCGGATGCCGGCAACCACGTCCTCGCCCTGGGCGTTGACGAGGAATTCGCCGTAAAGCGCCCTGTCGCCGGTCGAGGGATTGCGGGTGAAGGCAACGCCGGTGGCCGAGGTCTCGCCCATATTGCCGAACACCATGGCCTGGACGTTGACCGCGGTGCCCCAGCTTTCGGGAATGTCGTGCAGGCGCCGATAGGTAATGGCGCGGGCATTCATCCACGACGAAAAGACGGCGCTGATCGAGCCCCAGAGCTGCTCGCGCGGGTCCTGCGGGAACGGCCGGCCCAGCTCCTCCTCGACCAACGCCTTGAAGCGCGCGATGACCGCCGCCCAGTCATCGGCGCTCAAATCGGTGTCGAGGGTGTGGCCGTTCCCCTCCTTGAAAGATTCTAGGATTTCCTCAAAGGCGCCGTGCTCGACGCCGAGCACGACATCGGAATACATCTGGATGAAGCGGCGGTAGGAATCGAGCGCGAAGCGGCGGTCGCCGCCGCGCCGCGCCAGCGCCTCGACGGTGTCGTCGTTGAGCCCGAGATTGAGCACGGTGTCCATCATGCCCGGCATCGAGGCGCGGGCGCCGGAGCGGACCGAGACCAGCAGCGGATCGTCGGGGTCGCCGAACGGGCGGCCGGCGATGCGGCCGATTTCGGCCAGTGCGGTGTCGATCTCGGCATCGAGGTCGGCCGGATAGGTCTGCCCGTTCGAATAGTAATAGGTACAGACTTCGGTGGTGATGGTGAATCCCGGTGGCACCGGCAGGCCGAGATTGGACATTTCCGCAAGATTGGCTCCCTTGCCGCCAAGCAGGCTCTTCATCGTCGCCGCGCCGTCGGCCTGACCGCCACCGAAACCATAAACCCATTTCGCCATAACGCTCTCCCGCTACCTTGCCTCACAAAAAGTGCGGCGCCCGCTCGCCGATACCCCTTAGGCGCCGCCCATGCGCGGCAGATTAGCCGCATTTCGGACGATGTATAGTGCGCCGGACAGTTTTATCGCCCTGCGAATGACTAAATGTGCGGCAGCTTCGCTGTCAGGGACCGCTGATGCGATCGAAGTCGGCGACGGTCAGCGTCGCCGCACGGATGCGCGAAAGCAGCCGCAGCCGGTTGAGCCGTGTGTGAGCCGCCTCAGCATTGACGAGAACGGAATCGAAGAACGCATCGACCGGCGCGCGCAGCCGCGCCAGCGCCGCCATCGCCGCCGCAAAATCCTCGCGCCCGATCGCCGCCGCGGCATCGATTTCGGCCGCGTCCAGCGCTTCGGCCAGGGCGATCTCCTCGTCCTCGACCAGAAGGCCCGGATCCACTTCGCCGGCAAAGGCGCCCTCGCCGTCCTTCTTTTCCTCCGCCTTCAGGATGTTGGCGGCACGGCGATAGCCGGCGAGCAGATTGGCACCGTCATCGGTGTCGAGGAAGCGGCCGAGCGCCTCGATGCGCCGGACGATCATCAAAAGATCGTCCTGGCGCGGCAGCGCAAAGACGGCGTCGACGAGGTCGTGGCGGGCGCCCTCTTCGCGCAGCTGCACCTTGAGGCGGTCGGCGAAGAAGGCGAGAAGATCGTCGAGCGGCCCGCTCTCCCACGGCATCTCCCAGGCCTCGCCGACCTGGTCGAGAACCGCCGTCTCGGCGCGCTCGAGATATTCGGAAAGGTTGCGCAGGAAGCCGTCGCGGCGGGCCCGGTCGAGCACCGGCAGGCGGGCGATCACGTCCTCGCCCTTTTCGCGCAGCACGGCGAGCAGGTTCTGGCGCAGCGCGAAGAGGGCAAGAGCGCGCAGCGGCAGCCGCAGTTCGTTTTCAAGCACGATGCGGATGGCGCCGATTGTGGCGCGGCGCAGCGCAAAGGGGTCCTTGGAGCCGGTCGGCTTTTCATCGATCGCCCAGAAGCCGGCCAGCATGTCGAGCTTGTCGGCGAGCGAAACGGCGATTGACACCGGCGCCGCCGGCACTGCGTCTGACGGCCCTTGCGGCCGATAATGGTCCTCGATCGCGGCGGCGACGGCCGCGTCTTCCCCTTGCGCGGCGGCGTAATAACGGCCCATCAGGCCCTGCAGTTCGGGAAACTCGCCGACCATCTCGCTGACGAGGTCGGCCTTGGCGAGGCGGGCGGCGCGGCGGGCCAGCGCCGGCTCGGCGCCGATAGGACCGGCGATCTCGCCGGCGAGCCGCTCCAGCCGGTCGACGCGCTCGCCCTGGCTGCCGAGCTTTTCGTGGAAGATGACGCCGTCAAGCCTTTTGCCGGCTTCATCGAGCGGCGTCTTCAAATCCGTCTCCCAGAAGAATTTCGCGTCCGCCAGGCGCGCCCGCACCACCCGCTCATTGCCGGCGACGATCGCCGCGCCGTGATCCTTTGCCACCATATTGGAGACGAGCAGGAAGCGGCTGGCGAGCCGGCCGGTGTTCGGGTCCTTCAGCGCGAAGCACTTCTGATGGGTCTTGATCGAGGTGACGATGACCTCCTCGGGCACCTCCAGAAAGGCCTCGTCGAAGCGGCCCATCAGCACCACCGGCCATTCGACGAGGCCGGCGGTCTCGTCGAGCAGCGCCCGGTCCTCGACCAGGTCGAGTCCTTGCGCGAGCGCCAGGTCCTTGGCGTCGTGGAGGATGATGTCGCGGCGCCGGTCGGCGTCGATGACGACATGGGCCTTTTCAAGCTTAGCCGCATAATCGTCGAAGCGCTTGACGGTGATCGCCCCGGGCGAAAGGAAGCGGTGGCCCCAGGTGGTGTTGCCCGATCTGAGGCTTTCGACCTCGATATCGACCACTTCCGGTTCTTCGGTCTCCGGCCCGAAGGTGCAGAGAATGCCGTGCAGCGGCCGCACCCAGCGCAAAGCGTTCCCGCCCCAGCGCATGGATTTCGGCCAGGGAAACCGGCGGATCGCGTCGGCGACGGCCTCGGCGATGATTTCGGGGGCCGGGCGGCCGGGCTTTCTGGTGACGGCGACGTAATAATCGCCCTTCTTCTCGTCGCTGACGAGGGTCGCCTCATCGAGCGAGGCAAGGCCGGCGGCGCGCAAGAATCCCTCGACCGCCTTATCCGGCGCGCCGACGCGCGGTCCTTTTCGCTCCTCGGAGATATCGGGGCTTTTCGCCGGCAGGCCGGAGACGGCGAGCGCCAGCCGGCGCGGGGTCGCAAAGGCGCGGGCGCCATCGTAAGCGAGGCCGGCGTCGACCAAACCGTCGGTGACGAGTTTCTTCAGATCGTCGGCAGCGCGGCGCTGCATGCGCGCCGGGATTTCTTCCGAAAACAGTTCAAGGATGAGATCAGGCATTCCGGCCCCTCCGTCGCGACAGCGTGGTAGCCGGTTGCAGGCAAATTGTCATCCGCGAATTGCTGCATACTGGGGCACGGATCGACGGAAGACGGCGGGCCGGATGTCCCCCGGGCGCGACAATGCGTGCGCTGGCGGCCTCGGCTTTGGTCGGATAAACATTCGCGAAATCGAATATACGAAACCGGAAAAGCACGGACGAGAGATTTGAAACAGGTACTGAAGCAGTGGGCGATCGTCGTATTGATCGCAATTGCGGCGACGGCTGCGCCGCGCGTCAACGCGCAATCGCTCGGCGAAATCGACGGCGCGGAGGCCGGAGAAGGCTCAAGCCTGACCGTCGCCACCTTTGCCGGCGGCTGCTTCTGGTGCGTCGAGCACGCCTTCGAGCAGGTTCCCGGCGTCAAGGCGGCGCTGAACGGCTATACCGGCGGCGAAAAGCCCTATCCCTCCTATGACGAGGTCATCACCGACGAGACCGGCCATGTCGAGGTGGTGCGGGTCATCTATGATGCCCGCGAGATGACCTATGAGGGGCTCTTGCAGGTCTACTGGCGGACGATCGACCCGACCGATGCCGGCGGCCAGTTCATCGACCGCGGCCGCTATTACCGTCCGATGATTCTCTATCATACGCCGGAACAGAAGGTGCTTGCGGAGCAATCCCGGGACGACCTGGCGCGCTCGGGCCGCTACGACAAGCCGATCGTCGTCGAGATCGTGCCGGCCGGCCGCTTCTACCGGGCCGAAACCTACCACCAGGACTTCCGCAAGAAGAACCTCGACCTCATCACTGAGCACAATCTCGGTGCCGACCGGCGCGCCTATCTTCGCGCGGTCTGGGGCGACGAGCTTGAGCTGGATTTCGAGGCGTTCAGGCCGGGGGAGTAGGCGGAAAGGGCGGCGGCGTGCCGATACCGCTGCGATCGACCGGCTTCGACCAGCGGCGGACCGGGGCAAAACGGGCACAAACTCAATCGTGCATTTGCACCAACCCTCAACAGATGGCCTGTTCCCTCGACGGGGCGCCGCCGGCGTCCATCGCCTGTTCTTTCGAAAGGCGAACGCCGCCATTGCGGCAAAACATTTGGCAGGATCCGCAGGACACGCAAAAGTCTGAATTGAATGACGGTGAACCGTCATCCGACTTTGCAGGCGCGATCGCGCCGGTGGGGCAGACACCGATGCATCTGTCGGCCCTTACGCAATCGTCGGTGAATTCGATTCTGCCGAACAACCGGGCGGCGATGAGCTGGCGTTTCGCCGGGTCCGTTTCCTCCAGCGCGTTCAAAAGCATCGCCCGGACCGGGGGAACCTGCTTGTCGCCATAGGCCTGGCGCGGCGCATCGCCGTGAAGGCGCGCGACCATGCTCATGGCAGAGCGTGCGGAGCGATCGCGAAAGAGGGCAAAGAGTTCGCGCCGCGACAGGGCGGGCGGTTCGAAATCGAGCTCTTCCCGGGTCCGGACCAGCCTGATGGCATGACCCGGCACCAGCTCGTCCAGCCGCCGATGCGCCGCCTCGATACCGGCCAGAACGGGCGCGTTGACGCATGCCGAACAGGCCGAGAGGTTGACGGTCAGGCCGTCGGAGAACACCAGGACGCAAAGCACCATCAGCTCCGGATCGGCGAGACGGCCGAGGCAGGGCATGCGGGCATGGGCGTCGGTGTCCGGCCGCAATTGGCAGCCAAGCACCGGCCGCGCCTGGCGCGCCAGATCGTTGAGCAGGCGCGGCAGCGACAGTTCAGCTAAGGAAAGTGCAGCGGTCGGGCAGGCCGCGAGGCAATTGAGGCACTGCCGGCAGGCGACGGGATCGATGCGGAGCCCCCCAGCCCCCCACGAGACGGCGCCCGCCGGGCAGGCCTCGATGCATCCGGTGCAGGCGTTTTTCGTGCACCGATGCCGCACGCAACGCGACCGGTCGACGGAAATCGAAGTCTCCGGCGTGACCGCCCTCAAAGCATAGCCGCCAAGCGGTGAATTCATGACAGGCAACCAGTATTAGCCATGATAGTCCCAGTGGACGAAGCGCCGCGTCAGCGCCGCAAGCCCTTTATAGAATTCGGTATCGGCCCCGCGTTCCACGGCCTCGGCGAAAGGCACGATCCACTGGCCGAGATGCACGCGCAGGAACGTGTCCTTCAGCCCGGTGAGCCGTTGGCGCTCATCGGTTCGCTCCTCCTGGGCCAGACGCGCGTTCAGCAGGTAGAGAAACTCCAGTTCCAGCGCCACGTGATCGGGCATTTCACGAAAGGCGTCGTCGACATGGAACCCGGCGTCCCGGTAGAGCGCCAGGACCGCCATGGTCGAGTTGCCCATGACCACGTTTTCGCCGTCGAGATAGACCGAACCGTAGGGCTTGGCGCGAACGTTGAAGGGCCCGAGAAACAGCCCTGTGTGATCGAGCATCAGCGCCTCCTGCCCCGCCTCCCGATAGGACGCAGCGAGGCTTGCGGCCGCTTCGGCCAGATCGCCGGACAGCACCGACAGCGCCGACTGGATCTGGCCGAACACATCCTCCTGGAGAAACGCGTCTTCGGGCTCGTAATAGCAGGCGCTGAGCAGACGATAGACGTCTGCCTTGGCACGAAGACGGGCGTTCATTTCGGCCTGAAGGTCGTTCATCAGAACCTCCGCAAAGAGGGACGGGGGCGCGCGACCCCGTCCCGCTCTGCCGCTCAAGCGATCCCTAGATCCTCGGATCGCTGTAGCTACGGATGTAGAAGACGTTGGGTTCGGTCCCTTCGTCTTCCTGCAACCGCGTCGCCTCGTGGGCGGCCAGGGTCTTGGCGATTTTCGAGTTTGGATCGTTTTGATCGCCGAAGATCCGGGCGTCCGACGGGCACACCTCGACACAGGCCGGCAATTCGCCATTGATCGTCCTGTGGTAGCAGAACGTGCACTTCTCGATGATGCCCATATTGCGGACCTGCGGCACGTCGCCGGAGACGAATTTGTTGGTCGCCGGCGGCATGTTGCCGGTCGCCTCGACGACTTCCGCGCCGGAACTGGTGCAGCCGGGGATCGCGGCAGTGGTGTCCAGCCAGTCCGGGTGCACCTTCTTCTTGAACGGGTTGAAGCTGATGACGCTGTAGCTGGCGCCGTCATTGCTGTCTTCGCCCAGTTCCTTGACGCTGTAGGGGCAGGCATCCAGACAGGCACCGCAGCCGATGCACCGTTCCTGGTTGAACATGACGATGCCTTCGGGCGTGGTGAACATCGACTTCGGCTCGGTCGGGCATTCCTCCACGCAGGGCGGTTCGCTGCAGTGATTGCACAGCACCGGCATCTGCGTGTAGGTCACGTCCGGGAACGTGCCCGTGGTCTCCATGGTGAAGTCGGCCCAGTTGAAGCTCTGGCCATGGGCCCGAGCCTGGGTGTTGTTTTCGACCTTGCAGGCCAATGCGCAACTGCCACAGCCGACGCAATTGTGCAGGTCGATGACCATTCCATATTTAACAGACATGATTCGTTCCTCTCATCGGTCGGTCGGCAGTCAGACCTTCTCGATCCTGACCCGGCTCACGGCATGGCGCGCGGTCGAACCGCTCAGCCGGTCATAGTCGGCCGGCAGCAATTCGTTGTTGTTGAAACCGCGGGCAGCGTGCTTGCCGTAGTCCTCGGCGGCGATCCGTCCATAGGCCCAATGGCCCATGCCGAACGTCTTGTTGACCGTGCCGGGGCGCACGCCCTCCCAGAGCTTGACCTGAACCTTCACGCTCTTTTCAGGCGACGTCACCGTGACCCAGTCACCGGTTGATACCCCGAGTGTGGCGGCATCCTTCGGATTGATCTTGAGCACGTCGACATGGCTGGTGTCGCCGGGATCGCATTTCTTGAATTCGTAGAATTCCTTCAGGTTCTGCGACCGGCCCTCGCGGCTCAGCCGGCTGCGGCTGTCCATGAAGACGAACGGATACTCCGCCTCGTCGCCGTGATATTTGGCCGGCTCCCAATGCGGCACGAAGACCTGTTCGCCGCGGCCCGCATATTGGGTGACCTCCATCACCTTGTCGATGTCGACACCGTGCTTCTCGGCGTGCTTGGTGAGCACGTCCTTCAAGGTCTCGCTGTAGAATTCGAACTTCTTGGTTTTGGTCTTGAAGCCCTTCTCCCACTTTTTCTTGTACGGATACTGGTCCGACTGCCACAGGCCGACTTTCTGGAACGCCTCCCAGCCGTCGAACTTGTCGCCGCTGTGGTACTTTTCCGGGTTCCACTGCTTCTCGGTCATGATCTTGACCGTGATCTTGCCGAACTCGGCTTCGTTTTCGGCCGGTTTGCCGGTTTCCGGATCCGTCATTTCGGTCTGGAAATAGTCGAAGAGATTGGCAAATCCCTTCTCCTTCAGCTTCTTGGCCAGCATCCAGACGACTTCGGTCTCATCCGTGCGCGTGTCCCACAAGGGTTTGACCACCGGCTGGTTCATGATGATGTAGCTGTGCCGGTTGTACTTGCTCGGCAGCAGACCCCAGCGTTCGAACATGCTGAACGATGCCGGCAGCACGACGTCGGCAAACTGGCTCATCTCCGACGGGTTGGTGACGATATGGGCGAAGAACGGCAGCTTGGTCAGCGCCTTTTCCCAACGGGTCGCGCCGGTGCACGAGAACGGGAAGTTGTTCCAGTAGCCGATGGCGACCTTGATCTCGTTCGGGTTCTCGTCGAGGATCCCGTCCGCCGCCCGGTTGGTGACGACGCCGCCGCCCGGTTTCTTGTTGAGCGATGGAAATTCAAGCGTTCCTCGCTGATCGATCTTTTTGTTTTTTAAGCCCTTCTGGGCGATCTCGTCGAGATAGGGCTTGTACTTGTCCTTGTAGAGCGGGATGTGCGTGTATTTCGCGCTCATCTTCTGCAGCGAGCCGCCTTCGTTGTCGGCGCCGCCGACCAGGCCGTTGAGGGCATGGGCGGCGAGGGCGCCATAGGCCCCGCGCGGCTGCATGGACGCACCCGGCGCCATCCACACCATGGCGTTCGGGGCCGCCTTGGCGAAGCCGATGGCGACGCGGCGGATCTGATCGGCCGGCACCAGGCAGACCTTCTCGGCCCATTCCGGCGTCCGGTCCTTCAGTTCGATGTTCCACCATTTGACGACGCCATTGGTCAGCTTCTCGTCAAAGGCCGCCTCATCCACGGTCTCGCCGGCTTTGAAGGCGTTGTTGCCGTCCTTGAAGTCGCCGACGAATTCGCGGCTCCACAGGCCTTCGGTGAGGATCACATGGGCCAGCGCCACCGCCAGCGCGCTGTCCTCGCCCGGCTTGACCGGCATCCATTCATGCGCCTTGGAGGCGGTCGCCGACAACCGCGGATCAACCGCAACAACGGTTCCCCGGTCGAGCAGCTTGCCCCATTGCCGGATCGCGTTCGGGACCTGCCGGTTCGAGGCGATCGGATCGGCGCCGAAGCAGATGACGTATTTCGAAGCGGCGAGATCGTAGTCGCGATAGTCCCAGTAGCCTTCGGTGTAATAGGACCCGAACTTCTCCGCCTCGGCGCAGATGGCGCTGTGCGAGATGTTGTTGGGCGAGCCGAAGATCTTCGGCAGGGCGTCATAGATGACGTCGCGGCAATAGGTGTAGCGGCCGCGCATCACCATGAATTTGTGGGTTTCGTCGTTGTTGCGCAGTTCCATCATCTTGTCGGCGATCATATCGAGCGCCTCGTCCCAACTGATCGGGACGAATTTCGGATCGACGCCGCGGCCCTTTTGCGGATTGGTCCGCTTCATCGGCACCTTGACGCGATCGGGATCATACATCTGGGCGATGCCGAGATGGCCGCGCGGGCACAGATAGCCGCCGCTGCTCTTGGACAGATGGTGTCCGCGCACCCTGACGACCCGGCCGTCCTGGACGAAGGCTTCGGCGGCGCACCAGGACGTGCAGCCCTGACACACGGTCGGCAACCATTCCCCCGGGCCGGGCGAGGCCGGCAACGGCGCGGGCCCGTCGGTTTGCGCGCCCGCGGGCCGGGTATCCGCAACCATGGCCGCGGTTACGACGGCACCGCCGGTCACGGCGGAACTCCTGATAAAGTCTCGACGATTGAGCTTCATGACTCACCTCCTTGGACGGTCTCCAAAGGGAAACCTTGCGTTGCGCTAGGTGGTTCAGAACAAAATTCATATCGATCGGGCGCCCTCGAGTTCGAACGATCCGCGCCGTCTAGCTGCCTCCTTCCGTTTCGGTGTCGAGATCGTCCCACCCGGTGATCATCGCCTTGATATGGGTGAAGGTGGTGCGACCGAGGGTGACCAGATAAACGTGTCCGATCAGGAACATGACGATCAGGAAGGCGGCCGAGGCATGGACCAGCGCGACCGTTTCCAGATCGAGGAACCGCGCCAGGCCCCAGGCTTCCCAATCGTTGTAGAAGAGGTAGAGCAGGCCCGATATCCAGATCGCCGGATTGATGACGACCCAGAGGCCGAGATAGACCAGACGCTGCAGCGGATTGTGCTTGTGCAGCCGGGTCTTGTGGTAGGGGTGCGGGGCGTCGCCGAAGATGTCGATGGCGTAGTAATGCACGATCGCGCTGATCCGCTCGAAGGTCGGGATGTATTGGCGCCATTCGCCGGTCGTGGCGTGCCAGAACGTGGCGAACACCCACAGGCCGATCAGCGCCCAGGCCGCGAAGGTGTGCAGGCCCAGCGCCTGCTCGAAGCCGAACACCGTATAGAAACCGTGGATCTCGAATCCGGTGGTCGCCATGAAGATGATCAGCGCCGCCTGGGACCAGTGCCAGAACCTTTCGAAACGGGTGAAGAGATAGACGCGTTCGGTCATGATTGCGGCGTCCTGTGTGCTTTGCGTTTGAGGAGTTTCCGTAAGGCGGCGTGGCCGATCACGCCGGCCGCCGTTGCCGCCAGCAGCACCACGCCGATGAGGTCGACCAGCGGATCGGCACCGCGCCCGGGCATGTAAATTCCCGCGATCGCCGCCATCCGGCCGTCGCGGCTGTGGCAGGCGTCGCACGCCAGCGCGTCCTTGGCCGGCGCCACCATATGGTTGACGGTGATGTACATCTGGGTTTCGACAAAATCGAAACTGCCGCTGAACTCGTGGCCGGCCGCCTCCATCCCGGCATGGATGGATTTCTCCCAGTCATAGGCCTTCCAGTAGGCGTCCTTCTTCTTGCCGAACAGGCGGGCCGTAACCAGCGTCGACTTCTCCGTGTCGACCGGCTGCTTGCCGCGCAGCACCTTGACCGGCCAGATGCGGGCATCCGGATCGTCGGCGCTGCCGGCGAATGTGTTGAGACGGACGGTTTCGTCGGCGTTGATCTCGTCCGACAGGGTCAGGTATTTGATCTCGCCATTGAGCCAGACATAGGTCGGTTCAAGATTCTCGGCCCATTCGGCGTTGCCGCGCTGTGACGAATAGATGATCCGTCCATCGGCATCCTTTTCGATGATCGCCTTCTTCTTTTCGTTCAGCCGTCCGGCGGTCGACCAGTCCGAATAGGTCATGGTCGGCACGCCGCCGCGCGCCAGCGCCGGGATGTGGCAGGTCTGGCAGGCAATCCGGTCGGTGTGATCGTTCAATTTGACATTGGCGGTCGCGGGATGCGGGGTCAGGCCGTGGCAGGAAGCGCAGGTCGCCCGGCTGCCGCCGACCACATCGACGCCTTTGGTTTCCTTGCTCGCCGGATCGTAGCGGCTGCCGACGGTCTGGTGGCGCGCCGTCTGGTGGCAGGTCGTGCAGGAAAATCCAAGGCCGTCCTTGGCCATGTGGACGTCAAGGTCCTTGGTCGCCTTCAGGAGCGACGAATCGAGATCGCCATGCTTGACGCCGTCGCCGCCATCGCTGGCGAAATGACAGGATCCGCACACGGCGACGCTGGGCTTGCCGACCTTGACGGCAAGGGCGCCGAGATCCGGTTTCTGGACGACCTCGCGGGCGATCGATTTGTCCCATTCCAGATGACACGCCGAACATTTGACGCGCAGCATGTGCATCTTCTTGCTGGCATAGGTGCCGGTGGT
>JANQEG010000112.1 GCA_028278505.1 Rhodobiaceae bacterium | reverse complement strand
CAATGGCCGATCCGCCACTGTTAGCGCTTGTTTTGTCAAACGAATCTCCATTCGCCATAGCCGAGGACAAAGCCTATCGAGAGGATAATTGGATTCCCGTCCCCGCCTGCGCGGGGACAGGCTTTTCGCGGGAAAGGTGGACAACGGCAGGGTTGCGCTAACCAACCATCGCATCATTTCGGCGACGTTCGAACAGGGATATGTCCTGAAATCCGACGCGATAAATTCGAGGCATTACCGCGATCTCGGCCGACATACCGTGCCGAGAGGGGCAATAGGCTCCCGCTTTCGCGGGAGCGGTGGGTGGTGTTAGCGCAGGCGCCGCCCGCGCCCTCAGGCGACATCCGGCTTGTCGGCCGCCGCGACCGTCGGGCCCTCGATGAGCTGGTGAATCGTGGTTGCGGCGTCGCGGCCGCGTAGGCGGCGCTCGCCGACCGGCTTGGTCCGATAGCGGTTGTCGAGAAGGGCGGCGGTCTCGCCGCTCAACAGGATGACGATCTCGTCGTCGGGGGCGACCTCCTTGCCGAGTGTCTGCAGCCGCGAGGAGACGTTCACGGTGTCGCCGATGATCGTGTAGTTGACGCGGTCGTAGGCGCCGATATTGCCGACGATGACCGGCCCGGTGTGGAGGCCGATGCGGACCCGCAGCGGCATCCGGCCCTCGAGGTCGGCGTGGGCGTTGTCGTCCTTCAGCGCACGGGCGATCGCGAGCGCGGCGCTGGCGGCGCGGGCGGCGTGATCGCGCAAAGGCTCGGGCGCGCCCCAGAACGCCATCAGGCCGTCGCCCATGAATTTGTCGATCGTTCCCGAGGTGACCGAAATCTCCCGGCACAGCAGCGCCAGATGGTCGTTGAGCAGGCGCGCGGAGGCCGACGCCGAGAGCGATTCCGACATCGTCGTGAAGCCGGCGATGTCGGTGAACATCACCGTCAGCTCGGCCTCGCGGGACACCGCCGGGTCGCCCGACTGGTTCGACATCAGCTGGGTGACCAGCGAGCGCGGGACGTAGGTGGTAAAGGCGCGCAGCGCCACGACCATGGCGTTGAAGGCGCGGGCCTCTTCGTCGAATTCCAAGAGCCGGCTCGACGGCAGCGGTTCGATGTCGTCGACGTCGAGGCGGCCGATCCGTTCCGACTGCTCGGCAACCCGCAGCACCGGCGCGGCCAGCCGCCTGCCGAGCCAGATCGCAATCAGGATCGAGACGACGAGCGCAACCAGGCCGGCAATCCCGGACATGATCAGCCGGTGGACTTCCTGGCTGATTTCCCGGCCGAGATAATAGATGCCGATGTGCCAGGGGCGCGGACCATAGCCTTCGACGGTTCTGGTCATCAGGATGAATTCGTCGCCGCGGCCTTCTTCGGTGTTGAGTTTGGTGACCGCGACGCCCGCCTCGGCCGCCCGGCTGAACCCCTCTCCCATGGGCTCGCGCCGCGGGTAGGCGGCCATGATCGGGTCGGGAAAATCGACCAGCGGTATCGAAACGCGGTCGCGCCAGACCGATCGGGCCTTCCGCGGCACGCGCGAATGGGCCAGCACCCGGTTCGGCCCGTCGAGGATGAAGGTGGTGCCCTCAAAATATTCGGCAACTTCGGTGGTGATTTCGGAAATGCGTTTCAACGACACCGCAGCGACCAGGAGGATGGGCTGTTCGCCGCGGAAAACGGTTATCGAGTAGTTGGCATAGAGATCGTTGTTGGTGAACACCACGCTACCCCACTCGCCGGTGGTCTCGCCGAAACGGCTGGCGACGCGGGCACGCTCGGTCGGGCTGGTGATGTCTGTTTCGGTGAAGGTGACGAATTCCCCCCGCGGCGTCTGCGCGACGCCGATTTTGCGTTCGCGTTCCGGGTAGGCGATGAAACCCTCGACCGCCGGATTGGCGATGAGCGCGCCGCGGATCACGTCGACGAATTCCGGATCCTCGACCGAGAATTCGGACTTCTCCAGCACCTTGGCGATCCGATCGGTGGTTTCGGCTGCCCTGTTCAGATCGTCGGTTAGAATCGCCTCCATCATCTCCAATTGGGCGATGGTGGATTTGTTCAAAAGCGAGAACGTGTTCTCCGCATTGGCGCCGAAGCCGAGGATCAGCACCACGCCGATGGAAACGGCGACGAGCCCGGCAAAGGCGCCGGTCAGCACGAAGGTCAGCGGTATGCGGCGGCGCCGGCGGCGGGCCGGCTGCGGCGTCATCGGCGGGGTTTTTGCGCCGGTATCGGTCAGAACGGACATGTCACTTCCGTGGTTACGCTGGCGCAGCTGGGTCCGCGCCGAAAGCGGTCGTAGAAAACGGTCCAAACGCCTTTGTTCGTATGTCGATAGGGACCGAACTTGAAGTATTGAGTCGGGCCGAGATCGGCATGGCCGACGGGCCCGAAAACCGAGGCGACGTGGCCGCCATTGGCGAAGATCTCGATATGGCCGGCGCCGCCCGGATCGGGCCGGACATAGACGACATAGTCGATCCAGCCGCTGTCGGCCGCGGGGAACGGGCTGTCGCGCGGGATCACGCGAAGGCCGGTGCGGCACTCCTGATAGGCACCGGCCCCGGCCAGATCGGCGTCCGGCGGCGCGGCGACGAGCGCCCGCATCTGGCGGTCTTTGGGGCGGCGCCAGATCGTCGCCGTCTGGTTCTCTGCACCGGCCGCCTCGACAAGGTCGGTGTCGACGGTGGCGTAGAGATGGCCGCGATAAAGCCGGAAGGCGAGATAGGGGCTCTGCAGTCCCGGCAGCCCGCGCGGGATTTCCCGCTTCCACTGGGCGACCACATAGCGGCCGTCATCGCGCGGGATCGGCTCGGCGAGTTTCATGGAAAACGCGTACCAGGCGCCGGTGCCGAAGGGCAGGCGGACGCGGCGGCGCTCCCAGAGTTCGGCGCGCTCGCTGTCGAGCGGCGCCTCAGTCGCGACCTCGTTCACCGAAAGCGCGATCGTGGAGCGGCCGTGGCGGACCTCATCGGCCTGGAAGCGCAGACTGCCGGCTTCCTGCTCGGCGGTCGGCTTGTAGTAGAGCGGGCTTTCGTCGGCAAGGGTCGGCCCTTCGAAGTCCTCGGCGAGAACCGCGTGGTCGATTCCGTCCAACGCCCCGATGGCTGACAAGGTTTTCCTCTTTCCGTTCGCCGGGCCGGTCGCCTTCATCAAAAGGCGAGCGCTCCGAGCGCGTTTTTGACGGTCGCGATTTCCAGATCGGTCTCCCGGATTTGTCCCAATATCTCGTCGAGCCGGGCATGGTCAGCTTCGCCAAAGGGGTGGCGGGCGTCAAGCGTCAGCACCAGCCAGGCGCGGCGATCCACGGCCTCCGCGAAAATTGTCCGGCGGACCACGCGCGCGCCCGGATCGGCGATCGCCGGCAGGTCGTCAAGATCGATCGTCTCCGTCATCACGTCGCGGCGGAAGCCGCGGCAGCTTACAAGCCCGCGCGCCCGCAAGCGCCGTCCGGCAAAGGCATGGCCGTCGGCAACGATCGCAAAGGCGGTGGGACCGAGAACGATACCGTCGCCGGGCGGGTCCGATAGGTGCCGCGGATCGTCGAGGTCTTGAGGATCGCCGCGGAGGCCGAATTCGTGGCCGGAGCCGGCGACGCTGCGCGCCAGCAGCCTGATGTCGGTACCGGGCGGGAACGGATAGTCGACATAGAAGGTCACGTTGACGCCGCGGCGGTCGACCGCCTCGGCCCAGCCGGCGCAGGTTTCGGCCCGGCAATCGATGGCGAGCGTGACGATCGGGCGGCGGCGGCGATTGCGCACCACGCCGGGACGGAGAAGCTCGCGGGCGGTCTCCCAATCGAGATCGGCAAAGGGCGAGCGCTTCGACATCGGAATCCTCAGGCGACCTGTGAGCGGTTTTTCGGCGCCGAAACCGCGACAATGCCGGCGTCGGGGATCGGACGGTCGAGCGGCGCCGAATAAAGGGTTGCGTTGCCGTCTGCGGCGGCGGAAAATCCCATTTTTTCGATGCTGGCGCGGATCGGCCCGTTTCGCTCGGTCTCGCGGTAAAGCACCGAAAGCCGGCCGCCGGACGCTCCGACGAGGTGTCGGCGGAGATGCTCGAAGATGGCGTTCTCGACCGTCTTGCCCTGGACCCGGCAGCTCATGCAGAAATCGCGCACCGTCGCCGCCTGTTCGTCGATCTGGACGAAGGCGATGATGCCGTAATCGCCGAACCGGTCATGGCAGCGAATTGCGAAACCGGTCGTCCCCGTCCGGTCGGCGGCGATCGCCTCCAGATCGGCCAGCGAATGACGGTTGCCGGAAATGTTGAGCTGGTTGGTGCGCTGAACCAGTTCGTAGACGCGCGGCAGGTTTTCCGGCGCAAGCGGTTCGATCTCGATGGCGATCTCGCATTGGCGCAGGAACGCCTCAAGGTCCCGTTCGCCGGTGCTGAACGCAGTTTTCCGCTCGGTTTCGGCGCGGTACATCCGGCGCCGCCGCCCGGCCTCCTCGGTCACCGGCACGTCAAACCAGGGATGGCGGTCAAGGTCGGTGATCGCCGCCGGATCAAGAGTGCGGATCTGCGGCAGGGCGTCTTCAACTTCGGCCCGCTCGAACGGCTGGTCGTCGATGAGCACGAGCGCGTCGAGGCCGATATTGAGCGCTTCGGCGATCGCCGCGACGCCATCGCTTTTCGGCCCCCAGGAGATCTGCGGATGGAGGAAATAGTCTTCGAGGCCGAAGCGCTGCAGCGCCTGTCGGGCCGGCTCGGGATCGTTCTTGCTGGCGATCGAATGGAGAATGCCGCGGCGGTCGAGGGCGATAACGGCGTCGCGCGCCGCTTCATTGAGGCGCAGTCCCTCCGGCCCGTCCTCGACCAGCGTGCCGGACCAGAGCGTCTCGTCGAGGTCCCAGACAATGCACTTTGCCGTTTTCGCGCCGCTCTCGGTTGGATCGGCGATCCGCGGCGCGATGCCCGGCAGGCGCAAGCCCGCCTCGTTCAGCCGCACGAATTCGGCAAGCGCGACGACGATCTCCGGCGTCGTTTCGAGCCCGGCCGGTTCGATCTGGAAAAGCAGCTTCGCGTCCAGATCGATCTCAGCGGCGATCTCGGCGATCGGCACGAAGCGGCGGGCATGTCCCGGCGGCAGCGTCAGCCGGGTCTGGAAGAAGCGCGGATCGTCGGTGGATTTGTGGCGGATGGTGAAGGTGAGCGGCAGGTCGACATTGCCGGTATTGACGGCCTCGAACAGGAAGCCGTGGCTCTTTGCCAGCGCCGCGCCGCGTTCGATCATCTGCGGCTTATGGCGGTCCCAGAGCCGCGCCGCCTCGCGGCGGAGGTCGAGGGCGCGGTCGCCGGAATCGATCAGCGCCCAGACCATGCGGTCGATGCGGTCGATCAGCTTGGCGGTCAGCGGCCTGACGAGGCGCGGCCGGCCGTCGGCTTCGAGCTTGCCCCATTTGAGGAAGGCGAAGCGCAGGAGCGGACCGCCGGCGAAAAACCTGCGCCCCGCGCGCACGTTTTCGAGCCCGCGGGCGAAGCGCCGGCATTTGAGATCGGCGCGCGGGCGGTAGAGCGCGCAGGTGCTGTAGCAGGAGGGGATGGCGCATTCGGTGCAGTGCTCGCCCCAGGCCATATCGGTGCGGGCGCGGATGCGGGCGCGGGTTTTGCCGATCGCAGCAACAGCGGCCGGATCGAGATCGACCGGCACGACCGCGCGTTCGCCAAGCACCGTTACGCGCATCTCCGACCGCTCTCCTTTCCGACTTAGAGCCATTCATGTCGCATTTTGGCGCGATGGTTCAAGTGCGGCGTGTCGGGACGAGAGCGCAGCGACCGGTTTTGGTGTCGGAATCAGGTGATGGAAAATTCCGCGCTGCCGAGGCCGCTCATCGCCATCTTGAGCCGCGCCGGCGCCGGGACCGGGCGCGGCGGCATATGTGTGCCGCATAAGACGACCATGCCGGCCTCGATCGTCCGGCCGCGTTCCGCCAGCCGGTCGGCCAGCCAGGCGATCGCATCGAGCGGATGCTGGGGGGCGGCGCCGGTGACTTCGGCGACGGTTTCGCCGTCGGCCGAAAGAGTGACGGACAAGGCCTCGACATCGAGCGCTTCGGGCGCGCAGCCGGGCCCGCCGATGACGATGCCGGCATTGAAGATGTTGTGGGCGACGATATCGGCGACGGTTTCGGGCCCAAGCGCCGCGCCGCGCAGATCGAGCAGTTCGAAAGCGGGGACGAGGCGGTCGACCGCGGCCATCACCGAGCTTCGGTCGTGGCCGCCGCTTCGCGCGGCAAGCGGTGCCTTGAAGATCGCGGCGATCTCGGGCTCGATCACCAGGGTGTGGAAGCCGCCGGCATCGAGCGCGGCCGGGCTCAAATGGCGCTGGTCGGTGAAGATGCGGGCATGGCCCGGTTCGTCGATCTTCAGCTTGGCCAAGAGCTCGGCGCTGTTGAAGGCGAGCTTGTAGCCGCAGACGCCGGAGCGGTCGCCGCTAGCGATCAGCCGCTCGACGACGGCGTCCTGAACATCATAGGCCGGGGCAAAACCGCCGACCGGGTCAACGCCGATCTGCCGGAACGGTTTTAGGGCGGCGATATCGGCGGCGATCGCCTCGGCGGTCTCGGCCAATTCGGTCATCTCCCCATCCTTTCGACGTCAGCGAAATCAGAGCCGGGACAGCAGCGCCGGCGTCGGCCAGGCGTCGGCCGGCAGGCCGAGGCGCTGCTGTTCGCTCTGCACGGCCTCGCGGGTCTTGGCGCCGAGAATGCCGTCGACCTTGCCGACATCGTAACCGCGTGCCTTCAGCTTCCGCTGCAATTGCTTCATCTGCCCGTCGCTGAGGCCGGCTTCGGGCGCCCCGGCGTTGTAGCGGCTGGCGCCGCCGAGCCGTGTTGCCAGATAGGCGGCCGACATGGTGTAGACCAGCGACTGGTTCCATTCCAGATAGACGTTGAAATTGCGGAAGACGAGGAAGGCGGGACCTTTCCGGCCCTGCATCAGCACCAGCGAGGCCTCAAGGCCGGGCGGGATCTTGCCCTGGCGCGCCTTGACGCCGAGGCGGGCCCAGTCGCTCCCCCGTTTGGTCTTGCCGAGGCCGGTTTCGTGCCAGGGCAGATTGGCGGGCACGGTCACTTCCTGCATCCACGGTTCGCCGCGCCGCCAGCCGAGGTTTTGGATGAAGTGCGCCGCCGTCAGGATCGCGTCCGGTGAACTTCTCTTCAGACTGACACGACCGTCGCCGTCGCCGTCGACGCCGAATTCGATGATGTCGGCGGGCAGCATCTGGACCTGGCCGATCTCGCCGGCCCAGGCGCCGGTGGTGCGCGCCGGCTCGAGATCGCCGCGCTCGACCATGCGGATCGCGGCCAGCAATTGCGGCCGAAAGAGATGCGGCCGGCGGCAGTCATGGGCGAGCGTCGCCAGCGCGTTGACGGTGTTGAAATCGCCCTGGACGGCGCCGAAATCCGTCTCCAGCGCCCAGAACGCGGTGATCACCGGCGCCGGCACGCCGTAGTCCCGCTCGGCGCGGGCGAACACCTTGCCGTATTTGCGCATATTGGCGGCGCCGTTCTTCAGCCGGTAGCTGCTGACCGATCGCTTGGAGAATTGCAGGAAGGTCTGCTTGAAGACGCCCTGGGCGCGGTCGCGGCTTAAGACTTTACGGTCGATCCGCGCATTGGCGAGGGTGCGGTCGGCGGCGCGGGCGGAGGCGCCATTGGCGACGGCCTCGTTCTTCACGCCGGCCAGGAAGCTGGCGAAATTGCCGCCGCACTGGGCGGCCGCTGCCGGCACGGCAAGGGCGAGGCTGCCGGCTAAGACGACACAGGCGGAAATGGCGGCGGGCAAATAGAGCATCGTCTTTCCTTTGAACGTTTCGACTGGATGTTTCGATTTTGGGCGGAGTTGACGACCGAATCGGCGATCGGGTCAAGGGTCGAGGCCGGCGGTCGCGGGCTGGTTTGCGGACTAATTCCATGGACTGCTTCGCCTGCAATGCAGGTCGCGAAAAGGATGATGGCAATGCAACACCGCACCCCTCCCCCTTGTGGGGAGGGGTCGGGGGAGGGGGTCAAAAGTAAAGAAAAACAATAGCTTCTTATGATTGTCGCTTGTTCGATCTACCCCCACCCGGCCGGCGCTCACGCGCCGTCCACCCTCCCCACAAGGGGGAGGGGAATCGCATTTGGTCAGTTGACTTCGGCGCAACGTCCCTCTTGCGATGGCCGTGGAAAACGGCCGGCTGCGCGCGGCCTCCAAAGCCCTCTCCCCTTGGGGAGAGGGTTGGGTGAGGGGGGATAAACAACTAGCCC
>JANQEG010000042.1 GCA_028278505.1 Rhodobiaceae bacterium | reverse complement strand
CTCGCTTATGATGCTATGGCATCACCGCGCTCGGACGCTTCGTGCCACGACGGAAAATCATCCCGGTCAGAGGGGTCAAATCCCACGACGGTTGGTATTATAGGGCCGATGGTTTAGAATTCGGTAAATCCGCCGAATTTCGATCCATGTCCTGACAGTTTCCGTTTAACAGAGAATTAGCCGGGCACCGCTAGGCTGTCGCCGAGATGGCTATAGGCGTGCCGGGGGAGGGCATGGGGCGGAGTTCAATTGCGCGGCGGATCGCCATTCTGGTGGCGATCGCGATCGGTCTGACGACCGCGATCGGCGTCGGCCTGACGGCCTGGCGCGAAACCGTCGACTATGCCGAGACCAAGCGGTCCGAACTGCTTTCGGTCGCCGCCGTGTTCGCCACCGCCGCCGCTGATGCCATGGCCGAGGGCGACAGGCGCTCGGCCTATGAGAGCCTGAAGGCGATCGGCCGGTTTCCCTCGATCCATTATGCCCGTCTCGAAGACCTCAACGGCCGCGTGTTCGCCGAGATTGGTACCGGAACCGTGCTCGACCGCGATGCGCACAACGCCGCACGCGGCAGCATTCTGTCGCTGTTCTCGAACAACGGACTGCCGGTGCGCCAGCCGGTCATCCGCGCCGGCAGCGAGATCGGCTCGCTGGTGCTGATTGCAACGACCGGCGACCTCTTCGGCCGCCTCATGCGGACGGTCGGCACCGCGCTGGTCGCCGCGCTCTTTGCCGCCGGCCTGGGCCTTCTCGCCGCCTGGCGGCTGCAGCGCCGCATCGTCCGCCCGCTGCAGGGGCTGATTGCGGCGATGAACACGATCCGCGAGTCGACCGATTACACCCGGCGGGTGGAGCGAACCGACGATGCCGACACCGCGCGCCTGGTCGACAGCTTCAACGTCATGATGGACGAAATCAACGATCGCGATGCGCGCCTTGCCGCCCACCGGGCCAATCTGGAAGCGACGGTGGAACGCCGGACCCATGAATTGCGCATCGCCAAGGAGGCGGCCGAAACCGCGAACGCGGCAAAATCCGACTTCCTGGCCACCATGAGCCACGAAATCCGCACCCCGATGAACGGCATGCTGGTGATGGCCGATCTGCTGACCCGGGCCGGCCTGTCCGACCAGTCGCACCGTTATGCCGAAATCATCCTGAAGTCGGGCCGCAGCCTGATCGCCATCATCAACGACATCCTCGACCTCTCCAAGATAGAGGCGGGCCGGCTCGAACTGGAGACGACGACGGTCGAGCCGGCGACGCTCGCCGCCGACATCGTCGACCTGTTCTGGGACCGCGCCGCGGAAAAGGGCATCGACCTTGCCGCCTATGTGGCGCCGAACGTGCCCGCGGCGGTGCGCGGCGATCCGGTGCGGCTGCACCAGGTGGTCGGCAACCTCGTCAACAACGCGATCAAATTCACCGAAACCGGCTCGGTGCTGATCGAGATCGCTTCCTCGCCGCTCACCGAAACCGGCGTCGAACTCGCGATATCGGTGATCGACACCGGCATCGGCATTCCCGAGGACCGTCTCGATTCGATCTTCGACATGTTCTCCCAGGCCGACCAGTCGACCACGCGCCGCTTCGGCGGCACCGGTCTCGGCCTTGCGATCTGCCGCAGGCTGGTGACGGCCATGGGCGGCGACATCGGTGTCGCCAGCCGCGACGGCGTCGGCTCCACCTTCCGCGCCTCGATACCGGCCGAGGTCGACGCGAACGTCAGCGCGGCCGCGCCGCCGGATGCAGACGCGATCAGCCGCGTGGTGATTGCAACGACGCTGACCCGCACCGCCCAGACGATCGGCCGGACGCTCTCTGATTTCGGCATCGCGCACGAGGACCGCTCCGGTGCCGCGCCCGATCTCGACGGCCTCTATGCGGACGACGTCGTCATTGCCGATGCCGGGCTTCTGGAAAACGGGGCGCGCGCTCCGGCCACGCACACGGTGGCGGTGCTTTCGGTCGCCGGCGACGATAGCGCGAACCGGCTCCTGGCCGGGGGAATTGCCACCAACCGGCTGCCCTGCCCGGTAACCGCGCGCGACCTCGCCGATTTCCTCAATCGTGCGGCGGCCGGTGTTCGCGAGCAGCCGGATTCCCGCATGCGCGGCGGCGACGGATCGGCGGCGCTGCCCGATTTCGGCAACCGCAAAATCCTCGTCGCCGACGACAACGCCGTCAACCGCGAGACCATCATCGCAGCGCTCAGCCAGTTCGGCGTCAAACCGGACCTGGTGGAGAACGGGCTCGAGGCGGTCGAGGCGCTCGACGCCGACCGCTACGATCTGGTGTTCATGGATTGCAGCATGCCGGTGATGGACGGCTTTGCGGCGACCAAGGAAATCCGCAGCCGCGAGGCGCAGATCGGCCGCCGCACGCCGATCATCGCGCTGACGGCCCGGGTGCTCGGCCAATCCGACGAGGCCTGGAAAGAGGCCGGCATGGACGCCTTCCTGATCAAGCCGTTCACGCTCGACGAAATCGCCCGGACGCTCGGCGAATGGCTGCCTGCGACAACCGCAACGATGCCGGCCGCACCCGTCCCCGCCGGTGACGCCGATACCCCGGCCGACGATGAGACCGAAACCGTTGCGGCCGAAGACGGCGGCGCGCCGGCCATCGACATCGCCGCCCTCCAGGCGATCGGCGCCGTCGGCGGCGCCGGCTCGGCGGCGCTATTGGACCGGCTGATCACGCTCTATCGGGAGAACGCGGTGCAGAGCCTCGATGATATCGCGCGGGCGGTTTCCGCCGGCGACTTCAAGGAGGCCGGCCGCGCCGCCCATGCGCTGAAGTCGATGAGCTTCAACATCGGCGCAACCCGGCTTGCCCAATTGTGCGCCGATATCGAACAGCGCGCCCGGAACGACAGCGTCGACACGAGCGACGCGGACGCGCTTTCAGCCGAATATGACCGTGTCGTTGCCGCGCTCGATGCGCTTGAGGCGGACGGCGATCCGGATCAGCCGGCCGATATTCGCGCGACCGGAAGCTGAGGGTCGATCGGGTCTGACACCCGCGCCGGCACGGTTAACCATTCGAACCATTTCAAAATTCATCTGACCCGGCTAAACTGCGCAATTCGTCCGTTCATGTTGTCGCGGGCGGCGAAAACCGGTAAATGCAGGCGTCCGCGCTGGTTCAGCGAATGGCCGGAGAGCTTCTATCGCGGCTCGGACGAAGGGAGATAACGACCCATGAACATCCGGGAAGCGGCGCGTAAGCCGACGCCGGTCGAGGAACTGCCGCGGCCGATGATGGGAAACGAGGCGATCGCCCGCGGCGCCTGGGAGGCCGGCGTCAAGGTTGCGGCCGCCTATCCGGGCACACCGTCGACGGAAATCCTGGAAGCGTTCACGGAATACAGCGCCGACGACGTCACCGCGCAGTGGGCGGTGAACGAGAAGGTCTCGCTCGACGTCGCGATTGGCGCAGCACTCTCCGGTGTGCGCGCCATGGCCTCCATGAAGCATGTCGGCCTCAACGTTGCCGCCGACGCGCTGATGTCGCAGACCTATATCGGCGCCCATGCCGGTCTCGTCATCGTCGTCGCCGACGATCCCGGCATCCATTCCTCGCAGAACGAGCAGGACACCCGCATCCTCGCCGGCTTCGCCAATTGCCCCGTGCTGGAACCGTCGGACGCCCAGGAGGCGCACGACCTGGTGAAGCTGGCCTTCGATATCTCCGAGGAATTCGACACGCCGGTGATCGTGCGCTCGACCACGCGGTTGTCGCACACCCGCTCGCCGGTCTATGTGAGCCCGCGCCAGGAGGTTCCGGCAAAGGCGTTCGTCAACGATTCCCAGAAGACCGTGGCGATCCCCCTCAATGCGCGCCGCGCCCACCCCAAGCTGATCGTGCGCGAGGAGAAGCTTCGGGCCTATTTCGAGGCCTCGCCGCTGACCCGCTGGGAAAAGGGCGAGACCCGCTACGGCATCATCACCCACGGCACGCCCTACCTTTATGTCAAGGAAGTGGCGCCGGAGGTTTCCGTGTTGAAGCTGGGGGCGAGCTATCCGCTGGCCGAAAGCGTCGTCCGCGACTTCGCCGCCTCGGTCGACCGGCTGATTATCGTGGAAGAACTCGAGCCGGTGATCGAGAACGCGGTGAAGGCGATGGGCATCCAATGCGAGGGCAAGGCCTTCGTGCCGCGCTGCGGCGAGCTTTCGCCGGAGATCTTGCGCGAGAGCCTGGCCAGGGCCGGCTTGATGGACACCCCGCCGGCGCCGCCCGATCTCGGCATCATGCCGCTGGTGCGCCCGCCCGTGCTCTGCGCCGGCTGCCCGCACACCTCCAGCTATATGGCGCTGAGGGCAATCGATGCGCAGGTCGCCGGCGATATCGGCTGCTACACGCTGGCCGCCGTCGAGCCGCTGCGCTCGATCGACACCACGGTGTGCATGGGCGCTTCGATCGCCAACGCCGTCGGCATGGCGCTCGCCGGCACGTCCGAGCGGCCGATCGTCGCCACCATCGGCGATTCCACCTTCATTCACTCCGGCATCCCGCCGCTGATCGATGCGGTCTACAACAAGGCCGACATCACGGTGATGATCCTCGACAACAAGATCACCGCCATGACCGGCGGCCAGGACCATCCGGGCACCGGCCGGACCCTGCGCGGCGAGGAAACGCACCAGATCGACTATATGGAGATCTGTCGGGCGGTCGGGGTCGAATGGCTGAAGAAGGTCGACCCTTACGACGTCGGCACGCTCTACCGCACCTTGCGCGAGGCAACCGAATATAAGGGTGTTTCGGTGGTTGTCGGCGAACGGCCGTGCGTGCTCGATCCGGTCCGCATCAAGGGCGAGCCGCTCAGCGTCAATGTCGACAATTGCGTCGCCTGCCAGTCGTGCATGAATCTCGGCTGTCCGTCGATCACCTGGACCGACCAGTTCCACGAGGGCCATCGCAAGGTCAAGATCGACACGGCGACCTGCATCGGCTGCACGCTGTGCGCCCAGATCTGCCCCTCGGATTGCATTCAACCGGTGAACGCGTGAGAACGGAAACCACTGTCGATGCACCGGCGGCTGCGTCCAAGGCCGAAGCGGCGCTGAGTCCGACCAGGAATGTCCTGATCGTCGGTGTCGGCGGCCAGGGCGTCATCATGATTTCCAAGGTGATGGCGCTGATCAGCCAGCGCCACGGCTTCGAAGTGAAGCAGTCCGAAGTGCACGGCATGGCCAAGCGCGGCGGCATCGTCTTCTCCCATGTCCGCTTCGGCTCCAAGGTGTGGTCGCCGACGATCGCCAAGGGCGACGCCGACGTGCTGATCGCGCTCGAATGGGCGGAAGGGCTGCGTTGGCTCGACTATCTGAAGCCGGAGACCGGCGTCTTCATCTCCGATACGCGCAAGATCGTGCCGCCCTTTGCCTGTCGTAACCGGCAATTCGGCGCCGAGTCGACCTATGCCAAGGAGACGCCGCGCGAGATTCTGGCCCGCGTCTCCAACGGCTATGCGCTCGATGCCACCGGCATGGCCGAGACGCTCGGCAATACCCGCGCCGCCAACACCATCCTGCTCGGCATGCTGTCGACGACGCTCGACTACGGCGAGGAGGAATGGCTGTCGGTGATCGAAATGTTCGTGCCCAAGGGCACCGAGGTGATCAACCGCCAGGCCTTTCTCGACGGCCGCGCCTGGGTCGAGCGCGCCAGGCATGATCCCGCTTTCGGCCTCGCCGATGCCGAGGCCTATGAACCGCCGGTGCTGAAGCCGGGCGAGCTTGAGGTCTCGCTCGACATCGAGGCGGCCTGGTGCAAGGGCTGCGACATCTGCGTCAAGGTGTGCCCGGAACGGTGCCTGAAGCTCGACGACAAGAACATCGCGACGCTGAAGGATCCGGCCGCCTGCACCGGCTGTCGGGTGTGCGAATGGCTGTGCCCCGATTTCGCCATCCGGGTGACGCGGACGCCGATGCCGCAGGCGGCGGAATGATGCGGGCGGTATTGGCATTCAATCAGACAACCCGAAATGTACCCCCAAAGCTCAACAATGACGGCACCGGTCAAAACACTACCCATCCACTTCGCCCGCGAAAGCGGGCGTCCATTGGCATTTGCCAGGCAGTCCTGCGGTTGCAGAAACCGGACTGCATTGCCGCGATCATCGACGTCATACCGATCCGCGACGGGCAATGGACCCCCGTTTTCACGGGGGAGGTGGAAGACGCGACGTCTTGGACTGACGGGATATGCTTGCGCAGCCGGAATTCCGCCGTCATTGCGACCCCGGCGGAAGCCGGGGGAAGCAATCCAGAGCGTCAGGCTCAGCCTGGATTGCTTCGTCGGCTCATGCCTCCTCGCAATGACGAACAGAACATTTGCCCGTCACTCGGGGCGAAGATGAGAGATTAGCATGGGTGGTGAGATCCAGCCCCTGCACGGCAACCACGCCTGTGCGCTGGCCGCGGTCGCGGCCGGCTGCCGGTTTTTTGCCGGCTATCCGATCACGCCCTCCTCGGAAGTGGCCGAACGCATGTCGCGGGAACTGCCCGCGGTCGGCGGCGTCTTCATCCAGATGGAGGACGAGATCGCCTCCATGGCCGCGGTCGTCGGCGCCTCGCTCGGCGGCGTCAAGGCGATGACGGCGACGAGCGGGCCCGGCTTTTCGCTGAAGCAGGAGAATATCGGCCTGGCTTCGATGATGGAGGCACCCTGCGTCATCATCGACGTGATGCGCGGCGGACCCTCGACCGGCATGCCGACGCGCCCGGCCCAGGGCGATATCATGCAGGCCCGCTGGGGCACCCATGGCGACCACCCGGCGGTGGTGATCACCCCGGCCTCGGTCAAGGAGATCTATGAAGAGACGATCCGCGCCTTCAACCTGGCCGAAGCGCTGCGGGTTCCGGTCGTCATCCTCTACGACCAGGTGATCGCGCATCTGCTTGAATCCTTCATCATCCCCGACATTTCCGAGTTCGAAATCGTCGAGCGTGAGTATGCCGCACCGGACGATGAGGACTTCCTGCCTTTTGCCCCGGATGCGCGCGGCGTGCCGCCGATGGTGCGGCCGGGCGACGGCCGCCGCATCCACACCACCGGGCTGACCCACGCCGAAACCGGCTTCCCGACACAGGATCCCGAGACGGTCGACCGGGTCGCCCGGCGGCTCTTGAGCAAGATCGACAAGAACCGCGACCTTATCGACAAATTCGAGTCGCTCGAGACCGACGATGCCGAGCTTCTGATCGTCGCTTTCGGCATCAGCGCCCGCGCCGCCCGGCGGGCGCAGCGGATTCTGGGCGATGACGGCGTCAAGGTCGGACTGTTCCGGCCGATCACCATGTGGCCGTTCCCCGAAGACCAGTTGCGGGCCGCGGCGGCCGGAGCAAAAGCCGTGCTCGTGCCGGAGATGAATGCCGGCCAGCTTGTGCGCGAGGTCGAGCGGGTGCTCGGCCGCGACATCGAGATCGTCTCGCTGACCAAGATCGACGGTGAGCCGATCGAACCGCCGGCAATCGTCGCCAGGGCCAGGGAGATGCTTGCATCATGAACGAGATGTCGCCGGCAAGCTTTGAGATTCGCGACTATATCCGGCTCGACCTGATGCCCCATTTCATGTGCCCGGGCTGCGGCCACGGCATCGCCATGCGGGCGCTGTTATGGGCGGTTCACGAACACGGCATCGACAAGAACGACCTGGCGATCGTCTCCGGCATCGGCTGTTCCGGCCGCGTCGGCGGCTATATCGACGCCAACACCTTCCACGTCACCCACGGCCGGCCGCTGGCCTTCGCCACCGGGTTGAAGCTCGCCCGGCCCGACCTGACCGTCGTGGTGATCACCGGCGACGGTGACTGTCTGGCGATCGGCGGCAACCATCTGATCCACGCCTGCCGGCGCAATCTCGACATCACCTGCCTGATGCTCAACAACGAGGTCTACGGCATGACCGGCGGCCAGGTCTCGCCGACCACGTCGGAGACGCGGCTGACAACGACGACGCCGGCCGGCAATGTCGAGCCCGTGTTCGATGCCTGCAAGCTGGCGGAAGCGGCCGGGGCCAGCTTCATCGGCCGTGAGGTGACGCTGCAGGCGCCGGCCTTAAAAAACCTGATCTCCAAGGCGATCGACCACAAGGGCTTCTCGTTTGTCGAGGTCATTTCCGACTGCACCGAGATTTACGGCCGCAAGAACGATCTCGGCGAATCGCCGGAGATGATCCTGTCGCAAAAGGCCGACATGCGGCCTGAGGCGTTCGGCAATGTCGCCGACCAGCCGTTCCGGCCGAACAAACTTTCCACCGGCGTGCTCGCCGAGAACAACCGCCCGGAATATGGCGACGTTTATCGCGGCCAGCCGGCCTTCCGTTCCGCCGGGGAGGCGAAATGATGGCCGCCGGGCGCATGGAAATCCGGCTCGCCGGCTCCGGCGGCCAGGGGCTCATTCTCGGCACCCGCATCCTGTTCCGGGCGCTGTCGCTGAGCGGCCGCCTCGCCGCCCAGTCGCAGAGCTATGAGCCGACCTCGCGCGGCGGCTTCTGCCATTCCGATCTCGTCGTCTCCGACGGCGAGCCGGACTATCCGCTGGTCACCGGCATCACCTATCTGATCGCCCTCGACCAGATCGGTGCCGACCGCTCGGCGCCGCTGATCAGCCGCGGCGCCCTGGTGATTGCCGACGCGGACCTCGTGACGGAGCCGCCGAAGGGCGATTTCCGGCTTTGCCCGGCGCCGCTGACCGGACGGGCGCGGGCGCTCGGCTCGCACCGGGTCGCCAACATCGTCGCCCTCGGCACGCTGATCGGCGTCGCCGACATCTGCCCGGCGGAAACGCTGGAACGGGCGGTAAAGCTCGACACGCCGAAGAAATTCGCGGAACTGAACCTCGCGGCCATGCATGAGGGATTGCGGATCGCCGACGAGCTGAAGGCCGTCGCTGATTGATCCGATCGGATATTATGCCCAACGGCACTGATTGCGACGCACGATAAGGCGGACGATGGGTCATTATCGTTGTCATCAACTCAGTCCATTGCGGCAAGGGGAACGAGACGGCGTTGGCCTGCATAACCCTTGCGGGGAGAGGGATACGAAGACCCGGTGAAGCGAAGTTGAGCCGTCGGTCGAAGTTGGGTGAGGGTGATCGGCGTGTTTGTGAACCCCCCTCCCTTTCCCTCCCCCTTGTGGGGAGGGATACCGAAGCTTCGCTTGGGCGCGGGGCGACAAAGCGTTAGCTGAGGTTGGGCGGGGGTAAAGCGCAGCCTCGGAAAACAAATCGCTGATGGTTCTTTTTTATTGACCCCCACCCCCAACCCCTCCCCACAAGGGGGAGGGGAGTTTTTCCGCAGTCGCTTCGTGCTCTTTGCGCCCGTCAATTGCGAGTCGGCGCGCGGAAAGAGCCTCTTGGCACCTCACGTGGCGACAAGCGGGTGTCCATTGGCCGGTCCGCCACTATTAGCGCTTGTTTTATCGTTCGAATCTCCAGTCCACAACAGCCAAGGGCATAGCGTATCGAGGGGATAATTGGATTCCCGTCCCCGCCTGCGCGGGGACAGGCTTTTCGCGGGAAAGGTGGACAATGGCAAGGTCGAGGTCGTGACCGTATCCGGCTTTTGAGATACGTGAACACGATGGACCAAAGCCCGGGTCACAATGGCGGTGTCAAAACGCCGGCAACGCCATAGGCTTTTCAGCAAGTGCGTCGATATTACGCCGGCAAATTAATACCTATCAATCGGCTAACTAAACCTGCATTTATTTCGTGTTTTGCTCAGTCTCGGCCCGTGCGATCGCATCACGGATCAGTTCGGCGGCCTCGGTCTGGCTGCCCCAGCGCACCACCTTGACCCATTTGCCGCTCTCCAGATCCTTGTAATGGCTGAAGAAATGCTCGATCTGCTTGATCAACTGCACCGGCAGATCGTGGTAAGCATCGACCTTGTCGTACATCCCCGTCAGCGTCCGCGACGGCACCGCCACCACCTTTTCGTCCTGGCCGGATTCGTCCTCCATGATCAGCACGCCGACCGGGCGGGAGGGAATGATGCAGCCGGGAATCAGCGCCCGTCGGTTGGCAACGAGCACGTCGATCGGATCGCCGTCATCCGACAGCGTATGCGGCACGAAGCCGTAATTGCCGGGATAATGCATGGCGGTATAGAGAAAGCGGTCGACATACATCGCCCCCGCCGCCTTATCCATTTCGTATTTGATCGGCTCGCCGCCGCGCGGCACCTCGACGATCACGTTGATCTCGTGGGGCGGATTGATGCCGATCGGCACCGCATCGATACGCATATTGAGACTCCCCCGTGCTGTTGCGGGCCCATTATCGGGAGCCGGACCGGCGCCGGCAAGCTCAACCTTTGGCTGGCGCGGCACCGCTGCCGATTGACATTTTCGGCCGCGCTGGCGAAACCGGAAGTTCCGGGAATTGAAAAAGCCCCGCAGCAACGGACCGATTTCGATGACCAAGACCAATGCCGGCAATTTCTTCGAGGATTTCGCCGTCGGCCAGATCATCCGCCACGCCACGCCGCGCTCAGTCACCACCGGCGATGCGGCGCTCTATACGGCACTGACCGGCGCCCGCTTCGCCGTCCAGTCGGCCGACGCCTTTGCGCGCGCCGTCGGTTATCCGGCCGCCCCCCTCGACGACCTCCTCGTCTTCCATATGGTCTTCGGCAAGACCGTGCCTGATATTTCGCTCAACGCCATCGCCAATCTCGGCTATGCCGGCTGCCGCTTCCTCGCCCCGGTCTATCCCGGCGACACCCTCGATGCGGTCTCCGAGGTGATCGGCGTCAAGGAGAACTCCAACGGCAAGACCGGCGTCGTCTACGTCCGCTCCACCGGCTACAAATCCAACCGCACCGAGGTGCTCGACTATGTGCGCTGGGTGATGGTGCGGAAGCGCGATCCCGACCATCCGGCGCCCGAGCCGCACGTGCCCGAACTGCCCGACGTGATCGCGCCCGAAGCGCTCGGCAGCGCAGTGCCGATGATCGATGTCGATGCCTGGGACAAGGATTTGTCCGGCAGCCGCTTTTTCTATGACGATTATGAAATCGGCGAGCGCATCGACCATGTCGACGGCATGACCGTCGAGGAGGCCGAGCACCAGATCGTCACCCGGCTCTACCAGAACACGGCGAAAGTCCACTTCAACCAGTTCACCGAGGGCCATGGCCGCTTCGGCCGGCGGCTCATTTATGGCGGCCACGTCATCAGCCTCGCCCGGGCGCTCTCGTTCAACGGGCTCGCCAACGCCTTCCACATTGCCGGCATCAATGCCGGCCGCCACGTCGCGCCGCTCTTTGCCGGCGGCACCGTCTTTGCGTGGTCGGAAGTGATCGACAAGGCGATGTTGCCCGGCCGCGAGGACGCTGCCGCCATCCGCCTGCGCACGATCGCGACCAGAGACCTGCCCTGCCACGATTTTCCGGTCACCGACGCCGACAACACCTATCTCGACGGCGTGCTGCTCGACATCGACTATTGGGCGCTGATGCCGGTTTAGGGTCTGTTGGGTATCACCGCACGGGCTGCGCCGCAGCCGAAATTCGTCAGATTAAGGAGCGAGGACGAAGGACATGCCGGGCATATTCGAGGACGA
>JANQEG010000041.1 GCA_028278505.1 Rhodobiaceae bacterium | reverse complement strand
CCGGGCCGGTTTGGCCCAAATCCTGCGGGCTTTGTCTCGGCCGTACTGCCGGTACGACCGTCGCCAAAGCCCTTGACCTTGAACCAAACCGCCTCCGGCAGAATGGGTCAATCTAGCCATGACACGCTCTAGGCATCACCATAGCACAGTCGACGGCGAAAGCGCCTATGGGCTTCGCCGTGCAGTGGTTTTTGAGGAAGGATGCGGCCGGGCCGGCCGAAATCGCTTTGGCGCGGAAGGATGCGGCCGCTCAGCGGTGCGGCCGCTCAGCGGCGGCCCTTGCCGGGAAGCAGGCCTTCGCGCTGGGCGCGCTTGCGCGCCAGCTTGCGGGCGCGGCGGATGGCCTCGGCCTTTTCGCGGGCCTTCTTTTCCGACGGCTTTTCGTAGTGCGAACGCAGCTTCATCTCGCGGAAGATGCCTTCGCGCTGCATTTTCTTCTTCAGCGCCTTCAGCGCCTGATCGACATTGTTGTCGCGAACGAGTACCTGCACGCGTATGGTCCTGTTGCTCGATTGCTGGTGTCACGGGATTCGGCCGCAGAACGGCGCCAACCCCTCCGGCGGCGCCGCAGCCCCTCCGACAGTGGCCGGCAGCTTTAGCAGAAGCCGGACCCCTTGTCCACATGGCGGCACACGGAAAACCCGGCCAAAACCGCCGGCTTCTGGGTGGTTTTTCCGACTGAGGTCGCCGTAACCGCTTCTTAATCGGGGTCTGATAATTTTCCCGCAACGAGTGCCGCACGCTGTTCGGATTTCGGGAGAAGGGCCTTGGAGGAAAGACGCAAAGAACCGCGCCGCCGGATATTGAAGGGGGCGATCATCGCCTATAACCGGCTATCGTCGACGATTCCCTGCGTGGTCCGCAACCTCTCCGACCACGGCTGCAAGCTCTGCCTTGAAGGCGCGATACCGGTGCCGAAGGCGTTCATCCTGTGGATCGAACTGGACGGCACCGAGGTGCCGTGCATGACGATCTGGCGCAACGGCAAGGAACTCGGCGTCGAATTCACGGGGCCGGTCACCTATCGCGAACAGCATCGCCGGCAGATCGTCCAGTCCCCTGCCTGAGAAAGCGCGCTCCGGCGGTCACGCGCCGCGGCTTTTCGTCTTCAATCGGTTGACGTGGCCCATCTTGCGGCCGGGCCGGGTCTCCGCCTTGCCGTAAAGATGCAGTTTGGCCGCCGGCTCGGCCAGGATCCGGGGCCAATCGTCGGCATCGGCGCCGATGAGGTTCTCCATTTCCACATCGAGATAACGCACCGTCGCGCCGAGCGGCCAGCCGGCGATGGCACGGATGTGCTGTTCGAACTGCGAAGCGTGGCAGGCATCCTCGGTCCAGTGGCCGGAATTGTGGACGCGCGGGGCGATTTCATTGGCAAGCAGGCGCTCGCCGTCCTCGCCGACGACGACGAACAGCTCGACGGCGAGCACGCCGACATAGTCGAGCGCGGCGGCGACGTTTTCGCCGATCGCCCGCGCCGCTTCCGCCGTCTTAATTGAAATCCGCGCCGGCACGCGCGTGGTCTTCAAGATGTTGTCGCGATGGTCGTTCTCGGCGATGTCGAAAACGGCGACCTCGCCGTCAAGGCCGCGGGCGGCGATGACCGAGACCTCGCGTTCGAAGCCGACAAGGCCCTCCACGATCGCCGGCGCGTGGCCGATCTTTGCCAGCGCGCCGGCCCGGTCTTCGGGCCCGCGGATCACCACCTGGCCCTTGCCGTCATAGCCGAAGCGGCGGGTCTTGAGCACGCCGGCACCGCCGAATTCGGCCAGCGCCCGGTCGAGGTCGTCATCGCTGTCGACCGCCCGGAACGGCGCCACCTCGATACCGGCCTCGGCCAGGAAGGTCTTTTCGGCAAGCCGGTCCTGGGCGACCGACAGCGCCAGCGGGCCGGGGCGGACCGGCCGCCGGCCGGCGAGGAATTCCGCGGTCGCGCCCGGTACGTTCTCGAATTCGTAGGTGACGACATCGACCGCTGCGGCAAACGCTGCCAGCGCCGCCTCGTCGTCATAGGCCGCAATGGTCCGGGCCGCGGCGACGTCAAAGGCCGGGCTTGCCGGATCGGGGCAGTAGATATGGCATTTCAGCCCGAGCCGGGCGGCGGCAAGGGCGAGCATGCGGCCGAGCTGGCCGCCGCCGAGAATGCCGATGACGGCGCCCGGCTTTAACGCCCGTTCAGTCGTCATCGCTCGGATAATCCGCGACGGCGTCGGTCTGCGCCTCACGCCAGGCATCGAGCCGCTCGGCGATGTCGGGGTCGGAGAGCGCGAGCACGCCCGCTGCCAGCAGCGCTGCGTTGATCGCCCCGGCCTTGCCGATGGCGAGCGTGCCGACGGGGATGCCGGCCGGCATCTGCACGATCGACATGAGGCTGTCCTGGCCGCTCAAGGCCTTCGACTGGATCGGCACGCCGAAAACCGGCAGCGGCGTCATCGACGCCGTCATGCCCGGCAGATGGGCGGCGCCGCCGGCGCCGGCGATGATCACCTTGAAGCCGCGGTCGCGGGCGTCGCTGGCAAAGGCGTAGAGCCGCGACGGCGTGCGGTGGGCCGAGACGATGCGCGCCTCATAGTCGATGTCGAGCGCATCGAGGGTTTCGGCGGCGTGCCGCATCGTCGGCCAGTCGGACTGGCTGCCCATGATGACGGCAACGAGCGGCGTCGGCTTGGTCATGGCGGGCCCCTTCGGTACCGTCAGGAAAGCGGCGAATTATAGGGATCGCGGCGATGCCCGCAAGTAACTACAATACCACATTGACCCTATACTGGTCGCTTTTCGCCGATGTTGTACCTCAAGGGTGCTGGAGCAAAAGAACTAATATAGATCGATAGCCCCTCGGGGATGTTTGGGATCTGCTACTATCTCATTGTTTGTTCAAGAAAATCGCGAATAGGTCTGCGCTGACATAAGAAATACAGAATACCACTCCAGCCGCCAGCGCCACGGTTACGATGCTGAGTCCCAAAGACCGCAATGTCGGTAATTTGCGATCCGATATTAGAGTTTTCCCAATCCAAGCGATATAGGTTGCTGCCGAGGCAATAAGTAATCCCGCACTGCGATAGGATCGCGCGCTACTATTTTCGCTGGTGAGATAGTCGACTACCAATTCAAATAAACGGAAGTTCGGTCCGTAGAGTTGCGCGATCAAGAAAAAAAGCATCAACAGGATAATTGAACCGTACGCCGAAATGAGTTCACCGTCCGTGATATGCGCTCTAAAGGCGGTGTTTATAAACGCTAGGACTATGGAGAGGATTACCGCCAAGCCTACCGATATCACTGAATAAGACATGTTTGCGCCCGAGAAGTCCAAGTCTGGGCGGATCGCAAAAGTTAGGATGACGATAAGAACAAGAGCGGAAGCTTTGATGCTGGCGCGTGTTTCCTGCGGGAAAGCCTGCGCCGGTGATCCTAATGTCGGCATAGTCCAACACCTGTATAAGTAACCATACTGTTTAGCGGTCCATATAAGCTCGCTCTGAGCTCCAGATATCGCTCCAGGTCTGGATTTCGTTGGAGGATTTTTTTCCGTTTCTGGACCTGCCATATTATTCTGTCCGAACTATGGTTTAAACTTCGTAAACAACTACCAATGCTTGTAGGCGTTAATCTGCCACAGTACTCAGTATCCAGGTATCGAGTTTCGGTTTTTCCCATGGAGCAGCGAGGGTTCGCTTTTCCTCTAGATCGGATATGCCGATATGGACTTCATCGGCGGGTACGCGAATATCGAAACTGACACAGCCTCGGTGCTGCTTTCTCTTCTTGTAACGCTTTAAATCGACGACGAGTTTTTCGAAGCTCAGTATATCATTAGTTCCGGCAACTGCCGGCGAATAGACCCCAAGGCTATGGAAAAACACTGAAACGCCCTCGGGATAATTAGACCGATCGGCCATAAGAAATTGAACACGTTGTTCCAGGCTTCGCGTGCTAATGCATTCACTTCCATTGAAATACACTATATGAAAATTGTCACGAAGATATACCGCTTCTACATCGGAAACCTCTCCATATCGATGATATCTATCGTATATCTCATACGAAATATTTACTGGTTTTTCCTTGTTCAACGGAATTTTGTTTGCGACCTTATCAGTCCTTTCCCGAAAACAAACGAAATCTATTCGGTCACGTTTTAGCCGCACATCGCTAATTTTTCGACGCTCTATTTTTTTGCGATTTAAGTATTTTAATTGAATTACTATAAGACTATTTTGTATAGAAGATTGTGTTGTTTTATAAATAATCCTATAGTTCCTGCTTTTAGTTACTTTATTGTTTTCTTCTTTGCTGAGTCTAGTGACATTGCAGCGTTTATTGTGGCAACCTTTTTTCACAAGATATAGACCTGCTTTCGAAATTGATGTTCCTACACCTGTGCAGTATTTGTCAGCTGCCCAGACGCGCCCGCCGAGAGTGAGAACAGCAATGATTGAAATGAGAACCAATCCGATACGCTTTGTCCGCATAATATCCTCCGCAGAATTCGGATTTTGTGATAATATCATATAGTATACGAAATATACGCGAGTTGTTCAATTTTTTCAGGGCATGACCGCAATTTTTGCGGAGACGTGCGGCGTCCGATTCAATCAGAGCGACTTCCGACTGGACGATCGTTTCCGGTAAATCACGAAAACGGTTTAATGGTATTCAGCGATCCTGGTTCAGCCCATCAGCGCCTTCAGATGGGCGACGACGCTGCGGCCGAGCGCGCTCAGCGCGTAGCCGCCTTCGAGCACCGAGACGATGCGGCCGGCCGCATGTCGGTCGGCCACCTCCCTGACCAGAAGGGTGATTTCGCCATAGTCGGCCTCGCGCAGGAAGAGCCCCGACATCTCGTCCTCGACGTGGGCGTCGAAGCCGGCCGAAATCATCACCAGTTCCGGGGCGAAATTGTCGAGCGCCGGCCGCCATCGCGCTTCGACCGCGGCCAGATAGTCGGCGCCCTTGGTGCCGGCGGCGAGCGGCACGTTGACGACATTGGCGGCCTCGGTGTGATCGCCCGAATACGGATAGAAGGGGTGCTGGAAGGCCGAGCAGAACAGGATGTCCGGCCGGCCCGCAAAAATGTGCTCGGTGCCGTTGCCGTGATGGACGTCGAAATCGATGATCGCGATGCGGCCGATATTGTGCTTCTCCAGCGCATAGGCGGCGCCGACGGCAATGTTGTTGAACAGGCAGAAGCCCATGGCCCGGTCGGCCTCGGCGTGATGGCCGGGCGGTCGCGCCAGGCAAAAGGCGGCTCCGGCGCGGCCGTCCATCACCAGATCGACGGCCAGAAGCGGCGCGCCGGCGGCCCGCAGTGCCGCCTTCAGCGTTGCCGACGAGATCACCGTCTCATCGTCGATGTGGTGGACTTCGTCGGACGCGCCGAGGGCGAACAGCCGGTCGAGATAGGCGGGATCATGGACCCGTTCGAGATCGGCGCGGCCGGCCTCCGGCGCGTCATAATGGCGGACGACATAGTCGAGCCCGGAACTGATCAACTGGTTCTGGATCGCGTCGAGCCGATCGGCGCATTCCGGGTGATCGGGTCCGGCATCGTGCAGCCGGCAATCGGGGTGCGAGATGATGGCGAGCGACATCGTCGTCCGTATTGAGTTTAGAGCCAGCGCTCGGCGATCATCACGCTGTGGTCGTCGGGCGCGTGCCGGAGCGAGAAGCCGAGATCCTTCATCAGGCCGAGCATGCGGTGGTTTTCGGCCAGGATCTCGCCCTCGATCGTCTCGATGCCGTGCCAGCGGGCGGCCTCCATCAGCGCCTGCATGAGTTTCGAGCCGATGCCCTGCTGGCGCAGCGCGTCGCTGACGACGAGGGCGAACTCGCAGGTCCTGCGGTCCGGATTGATCACGTAGCGGGCGACGCCGACCTGCTTCTTGCCCGCCGGCAGCGCGGCGATGGCGATCAGCGCCATTTCCCGGCTGTAGTCGATCTGGGTGAAGCGGACGAGCATTTCCGGCGACAATTCGTCGATGCGGTGCATGAAGCGGAAATATTTGGCTTCCGAGGAGAGATTGCGGACGAATTCCTGCTCGCCCTCGGCGTCCTCGGGGCGGATCGGCCGGATGGTGAGCTGGGTGCCGTCGGCGAGATAGATGTCCTTGCGCAGATGCGAGGGATAGGGATGGACCGCCATGTGGCCGTAGGGCTCCGGCGACATCGGCGGGCGCCGGACGTGAATGCGCGCATCGACCGCAAGAGCCCGGCTGTCGTTGGCGAACAGCGGATTGATGTCGAGTTCCTCGATGTGCGGCAGTTCGCAGACCATGTCGGAGACCCTGAGCAGGATGTCCTCGATGAGACTGCGGTCGACGGCGGGCATGCGCCGGTAGGGCCCGAGCAGGCGGGCGACCCGGGTGCGGTCGATCAGCCGCGCGGCCAGCACCCGGTTGAGCGGCGGCAGGGCGACCGCGTTGTCCTGCAGGATCTCGGCCATGGTGCCGCCGGCGCCGAACGAGATCACCGGACCGAACACCGGATCGCGTTTTACGCCGACCATGAGTTCGCGGGCGTCGCCGAGCGAGGCCATGGGCTCGATGGTGACGCCGTCGATGACGGCGTCCGGCCGCAATTCGCGGACCATGTTGATCATGTCGTCGAAGGAGGGACGGATGTCGGAGGCGGCCATGATGTTGGTCTTGACGCCGCCGACATCGGTCTTGTGGGTGATCTGCTTGGAGCGGATCTTCATCACCACCGGGAAGCCGACGCTTTCGGCGTCGATCAGGGCCTCATTGGCGGTGCGCGCCTCGCGGGTCCGATTGGCGGGAATATGGAAGGCGTTGAGGATCGCCTTCGATTCCACGTCCGACAGCATGTGACGGCCCTCGGAAAGCGCGGCATCGATGATCATGCGGGCGCCCTCGACATCGGGCATCTTGGTGTCGGAGAGCGGCGCCGGCGTCTGCAGCAGCAGGCGCTGGCTCAGATGATAGCGGGCGAGGTAGGAGTAGGCCTCGACGGCCCGCTCCGGGGTCGAGAACTCGGGGATGCCCGCCCGGGTCAGCACTTGCCTTGCCTTGCCGACCCGGTCCTCGCCCATCCAGCAGGCGATGACCGGCACCTTCGGGTGGTCTTCGGCCGCGGCGATGACGGCTTCGGCGGCCTCGACCGGTTTCGTCATGGCCTGCGGCGTCAGCATCACCAGAACGCCGTCGACGTTGGGGTCGTCGAGGACGGCGCCGACCGCTTCGCGGTAGCGCTCCGGCGTCGCGTCGCCGAGAATGTCGACGGGATTGTTGCGCGACCAGTGCGCCGGCAGGACATTGTCGAGCACGGAAACGGTCTTGGCATCGAGATCGGGAATGGCGACGCGCAGATCCTCGGCCCGGTCGGTGGCGAGTACCCCGGCGCCGCCGCCATTGGTGACGATCGCCAGACGGTTGCCGTTGACGCGCTTGCCGGTGGAGAGGATTTCGGCGGCGGCGAACAATTGGCCGAAGGTCATGGCCCGCACCGCGCCGGCGCGTTCCAGCGCCGCATCGAAGGCGTCGTCGGAGCCGACCAGCGCGCCGGTATGGGTGGTCGCCGCCTTGGAGCCGCGCTCGTGGCGGCCGGCCTTCAGCACCACCACCGGCTTGGAGCGGGCGGCGACCCGCAGCCCGCTCATGAAGGCGCGGGAATCCTTGATGCCCTCGATATAGAGCAGGATCGCGCGCGTCTCCGGATCGCCGACCAGATAGTCGAGCGCATCGCCGAAATCGACATCGGTGGCATTGCCGAGCGACAACAGCGTCGAAAAGCCGAGATTGTTCGATTTCGCCCAATCGGCGATCGCGGTGCACAGCGCGCCGGACTGGGACACCAGCGCCAGCCGGCCTTTCGGCGCCGTGCCGTCGAGGAAGGTGGCGTTGAAGCCGGAGCCCGGACGCAATATGCCGAGACTGTTGGGGCCGATGAAACGGATATCGTTGTGGCGGGCGGTATCGCGCAGGCGTTCCTCCAGCCGCTCGCCCTCGCCGCCCATCTCGCCGAAACCAGCTGACAGGATGACGGCGGCCGGTATGCCCTTGCGGCCGCAATCGTCCATGACCTGGTTGACGACGCGGGCGGGCGTCGCGATCACCGCCAGATCGATATTGCGTTCGATCGCGTTGACATCGGGGAAGCAGTCCCGGTTGAGGACGCTCTTGTACTTGGGATTGACCGGGATGACGTCTCCTTCGAAGCCGTCCTCCACGAGGTTCTTGTAAGCGCGGCCGCCGACCGAGGCGGGATTTTCGCTGGCGCCGATGACGGCGATGCTCTTCGGGTTGAACAGGCTTTCCAGAAGGTGCGGGCCCATGATCTCTCGCTCGACAAGTCCGGACTACAGGATGTCGGCCCCGTGCCGATCCTCAATCGCGGATGCTTCAACTCGCCGGAACGCCTATTCAATGGCGCATTCCGGCTGCGACCTGCTCCCTAGACACCCCTAAGATATGTGCACTGCACAACAGAAAAAAGACTTGAAATAAAATTTGTTTTGGTGATGGTTTGAGTAAAATGCTGCATCGCATCATGCGATGATGTCGGGCAGCAGCTTGTCCTCCAGCAGGCTGATGCGGTCCTTCAGCGACAGTTTCTGCTTTTTCAGCCGCTGCAGCCGCAAATGGTCGGCGCGTCCGGTTTCGATCAGTGCCTGGATGGCGGCGTCGAGATCGCTGTGCTCCTGGCGAAGCTGCATCAATTCGGCGCGGATCCGGGCGTCGTCGTCGTCGGTCATGTGCGGTCGAGGAGGCTGGCGCCGTATCCGTTGGGGCCTGAAAGCGCGGATGATAGCACGAAACCCGCGACCGGGCGATCCTGCAAGATCGGGGGTGGCAAAAACCGCGGGCAGAGCGCCGATTCGCGGCCTATATAGAGGCTTGCGACATTCGACAATGACGGCGAGCTGTGTCACACTTAACGAACACCGGCCGATCTAAAAAGGAGGCTTTTCGACATGTCCATCGACCTGCACCTTGAGGAGCTTGAGCGGCGGCGCGAGGCGTTGAAGAAAGAGATCGAAGACGAACTCGCGCATCCCGGATTTGACGATCTCCATGTGGCCGAGCTCAAGCGCCGAAAGTTGCAACTGAAGGACGAAATCGCCCGAATTAAGCGGGAAACCGAAACCGGCGCGCCGAGCCTTTAAGGCGCCACGCGAGCCGGAACATAACGCGCATCAATCGATGCGTTCTGCAAACCGCCGGACCGGCCGTTCTTCCGAAGGCGGAAAGCCGGTCCGACGATGCTATCGCTCAACCCGGGCGATGGCCTCGATTGAATTCCACCGTTCCCCGTCCTCGATCCACTTGAACGACGTAAATTGCTCCGCCCGGCGCTGACGGCAGGTTTTATTGCGATCCCGGCAGAAGACCTTGGCAGTCCGGTGAACCGGCATTTTCAATAGCCTCATTCCGTCTCCATCGTCATTGCCCGCTTCATGCGGGCAATCCAATGGCGTTTCGGCGCTCAGAAGCGCTTGAGTTCTTTCACCACTGCGTTGGCAAGTTGACGGGCCAATGGACCGCCCGGATAAACCGGGCGGTGACGAGGGGGAGGTGGTGGTGATGATGCTTGTGTCGTGTACTGTGTCCAATGGCGTTTCGGCGTACAGAAATGCCTGAGATTCCTGACGAAAACAATTTCCACTTCGATAAGCCAATGGACCACCCGGATAAACCGGGTGGTGACGCCGAGGCAAGTTGAGACTTCCGCGTTCAGGCGTCACTTCAGTTGAGAAAACGCTATCACTACAGTAGCCTATGACTACCCTGGCCAATTTGACCCGACTGCACTGGGTCAAGCCCGGCAATGACTGGGAAATTACAACCAGGCAGAGAAATCCCCACCGCTCCCGCGAAAGCGGGAGCCTATTGCCCCGCTCGACACGGTATGTCGGTTTCGATTCGGGCGGTATCTCGAATTGATCAACCGGACCAGGAACTTGTCGCTCGCGCCAATGGTTCCCCGCTTGCGCGGGGAAGGTGTGGATTGGGAGGCAAATTGGCTATCCGGCAAATCCGGGGCGGCCGACGGGCGGCCCGAACAAACCGATCCGCGGCGCCCGTCACACGGCAGCGAGTTGGGCGGCGTGGTGCTCAAGATGATCGTCGATGAAGCTGGCGATGAAGAAATAGGAATGGTCGTAGCCGGGCTGCATGCGCAGCGTCACCTCCTGGCCCGCCTCGGCGCAGGCTGTGGCGAAATCGTCGGGTTTCAGATAGTCCAGGAACTGGTCCGCATCGCCCTGGTCGATCAGGATTTTTCCGGGAAAGCCGCGGTCGCGGACGAGCCGGCAGGAATCATGGGCCGCCCAGAGCGATTCGTCGGCGCCGAGATAGGCGATGAAATGCTTGCGGCCCCAGTCCGAGGCGCTCGGATGGACGATCGGCGAAAAGGCGGACAGCGAGCGGAATCTCTCCGGGTGGTGCATGGCGATCGTCAGCGCGCCGTGGCCGCCCATCGAGTGACCGGTGACGCCGCAGCGCGCGCCGTCGACCGGGAATTCAGCGCCGATCAGCGCCGGCAGTTCCTCGGCGACATAGGAAAACATGCGGAAATGGGTCGCCCAGGGGGTCTGCGTTGCATCGAGATAGAAGCTGGCGCCCTGGCCGAGATCGTAAGCCGCGTCGTCGGCAACGCCGTCGCCGCGGGGGCTCGTGTCCGGAAACACCAGCGCGAGCCCGATTTCGGCCGCCTTCCGCTGCGCCCCCGTCTTCACCATGGCGTTCTCATGGGTGCAGGTGAGACCCGACAGGTAGAACACGACCGGCACGGCGCCGGCCTCGGCCTGCGGCGGCAGGAACAGGCCGAACGTCATGTCGGTCCCGGTGCTCGTCGAGGGATGGCGGCAGACCAGCTGGCGGCCGCCGAAGCATTTGTTGTCGGAAAGGATGTCCATGGGGCCCGCTGCTCCTGTCGTTGTCGGTTGGGGTGTGCCGGATCTATCGGGCGCGTGTTGCCGTCGCCGTGAAAGGAACTAAGCAGCATTGACGGCGACTCACAACACAGCGGACGAAAGGTCGCAATTGTTGCCTTTGCGATACCGTCGACATTGCGCCTCCGGCGGACGCCGTTGTTGTCCTGTTAAGCGGTTTTTTGCGATGGCTCGACACCTCCTCCGTCGTCATTGCCCGCTTTATGCGGGCAATCCAATGGCCTACGAGCGCTCAGAAGCGCTTGAATTTCTTTACGAATGCGTTGGCAAGTTGACGGGCCAATGGACCACCCGGACAAGCCGGGTGGAGACGAGGGAGAGGTGGTAATGATGATGTTTGTGTCGCGTAGTGTGGGATCACCGGGACAAGCCCGGTGAAAACACTGAGAAGAGCTGCGAAACAGAGCGCAAGAGTTCTGACCGGGCCGCAATGAGCGGAAGCGGGGGGAAGCAATCCAGGGCCACTGGCTCAGAACTGGATTGCTTCGTCGCTTGTCGGCTCCTCGCAATGACGGCGCAAGGATCGTCAGCAATCGTAAAAAACTCTGAAAGCGCCGCCCGGGCTTACGGAAAAATCTCGGGGACGAAGGTCTGGTCCTCCATCGGCGGGCGCACATAGCCGGTCTGCTGCGGGCGCGGCGCCAGCTTCACCGGCTTCGGCGTCAGGTCCTCGTATTGGAACAGGCTCAGCAGGTGATTGATGCAGTTGAGCCGGGCGAGCTTCTTGACGTCGGCGTTGACCACGTACCAGGGCGCCTGCTTGATGTCGGTGTGGGCGAACATCTCGTCCTTGGCCTTGGAATATTCCATCCAGCGCTTGCGCGACTCCAGATCCATCGGCGACAGCTTCCAGCGCTTGGTCGGCTCCTTCAGCCGCGCCTGGAAGCGGCGCTCCTGCTCGTCGTCGCTGACCGAGAACCAGTATTTGATGAGGATGATGTCGGAGCGGACCAGCATGCGCTCGAATTCCGGGCACGAGCGCAGGAATTCCCGGTATTCCTCGTCGGTGCAAAAGCCCATGACCCGTTCGACGCCGGCGCGGTTGTACCAGGAGCGGTCGAAGATGACCATTTCGCCCTTGGTCGGCAGATGGGCGACGTAGCGCTGAAAATACCACTGGCCCTTCTCGCGTTCGGTCGGCGCCGGCAGGGCGACGACGCTGCAGACGCGCGGATTGAGCGGCTCGGTGATGCGCTTGATGGTGCCGCCCTTGCCGGCGGCGTCGCGGCCCTCGAACACGACCACGACCTTCAGGCCGGTGTGTTTGATCCATTCCTGCAGCTTGACCAGTTCGATCTGCATCTTGCGGAGCTGGCGCTCATAGGTGCGGGTGTCGATCTTGGGCAGGCCGTTCTTGCCGATCGCGGCCGATTTCTTCGCCTTTTCCGGAACGAGAGCTTCGTCTGAAGCCCGGACACCTTCAGGCGACTTGCCGTTCGATTTGCCCTTCTTGGCCATTGCCGTCCCCTCCCGAATTGAGCGTCGGGGAAATTAAACGCTTTTAGCCGGGGAATGGCAATCAGCCGTTCCAATTGCCGTTGCCAGAAGCGGCTTCGCGGCCCTCGGTACGGGGGCGTGCATGGCGGCGGCGCTGCGGTTCGACAAAGACGAAATCGGTCAACTGCGGATCAACCGGCGGCGCCGCCCTGGCCGCCCTTCTTGGCGCTTGCCGCCTCCTGCGCCTCGGCCCGCGACAGGATGGTCGACACGATGTTTTCGGAGAATCCGGCAAGCGTGCTCCACACCATGAGGAGCGACAGTTCGCTGTTTGGCACGTAAAGGTCAGGACCGCCCTTGATCTGGTTTGCCTCGATTACCGGCTTTGCCGCACCGTTTCCAGCTTGCTCGATGGCAAACAGGTCAATCTTGATGAAAGCAAGTTCCTTCAGATCCGGGATGATCGCACCACTCAACACGCCGGACTCGAAAAAGAAATATATGATCAAAGCGCCGCCGGTTCCGATCAGAAGCCGGGTAAACAGCGATCGCAGCGTATAGACCGTATCGGCAAGCTCCGTATCGGTCGATCCGCTGCTGGTGCTGAGGCTGTTCAGTACACCGTATGAAGCCCCGAACAGGCCGAAAACGACCGCCGTCACGATGCCGTAATTGCGGATGACGCCGTCATTGCCCAAACCGATCCATTCGGTGAATTTGGCGATCGGTCGCATAACAAAGTCATCGAGCATCAACCCCGAAAATAGGACGAATATGATGACGGCGAAAATACCGACGAACATCCAACTGGAAAATTTGACAAATCGCGACCGGCTCTTTTCGTAGTGATACCGCTGAAGTTTGAACCACTGCACCTCGGCAATGAGATTGCGAATGGCTTCGCGCAAATACTCCTTGTGCTCGGAGAGCGTGCCCGGCAATCCGGCCGTCGCCTTCCATGCGGTGATTTCCGTCGCATAAGGGCTTTCGATCGCCTTGGCTTCGACAAGCCAATAGTCCAGTTCGGCGGGGAGCTGCTCATCGGCGATCACCGTTGACAGAAGCTGCTCGATCAACCGAGCCTTCGGCCAGCTTCGCTTCTCATCGAGCCGATTTCGGATATCGGTCAGCCCTTCGGCGATGTGAAGGCGCGCCGCATCCGCGGTGCCGTCATCCGGCGGCAGCGCGCGGCGGGCCGACTGATACTTCGCCTCCAGATAAACGTAGAACTGTTCGAGTACGGCACGCGCGCGCGGTGATTTGCTGTGGCCGTCGTCTTCGGCCGTTTGTCCCACGTCGCTCCGCGAACCTGATACCGCACTTGACATGGCCACCACCCTCAACTCCTACTCGAATGAGGGGATCATAGTCCATATCCGCGAATGATCAAATATCGGAAAGGCTGTCGGCTTTTATCCTTCCGATTGTAAAACGCCTATGCCGCTGATGACGTCGGCTCAGGCGCGCCGGGGACCCTCACTCGGCGCTCACCTCTTTCGCCATCTCGCGCAGCTTGAATTTCTGGATCTTGCCGGTCGAGGTCTTCGGGATTTCGGCAAACACCACGTGGCGCGGCGCCTTGTAACGGGCCAGCCGCTCGCGGCACCAGGCGATCACGTCTTCGGCGGAAAGCTCTTCGCCGGGGCTGAGCTCGATGAAGGCGCAAGGGGTTTCGCCCCATTTGTCGTCGGGCTTGGCGACGACGGCGGCAGCGGCGATCGCCGGGTGCTTGTAGAGCACGTCCTCGACCTCGATCGAGGAGATGTTCTCGCCGCCGGAAATGATGATGTCCTTGGACCGGTCCTTGAGCTGGATGTAGCCGTCGGGATGCAGCACGCCGAGATCGCCGGAGTGGAACCAGCCGCCGGCAAAGGCCTCGTCCGACGCATCCGGGTTCTTCAGGTAGCCCTTCATGACGATGTTGCCGCGGAACATCACCTCGCCGATGGTTTCGCCGTCGGCGGGCACCCGGACCATCGTGTCCGCGTCCATCACGGTCAGGTCTTCAAGCGCCGCATAACGCACACCCTGGCGCGCCTTCATGGCGGCGCGCTCAGGCCCCGGCAGGTCGTCCCATTCCGCCTTCCAGTCATTGACCACGGCCGGCCCGTAGGTCTCGGTCAGGCCGTAGAGATGGGTGACGTTGAAGCCGTTCTCGGCCATGGCGGCGAGCACGGCTTCGGGCGGCGGCGCAGCCGCGGTGAAGAACTCGACGGTGTGGTCGAGCGGCCGCTTTTCGTCCGCCGGCGCGTTCAGGATCGTCGACATGACGATCGGCGCACCGCAGAGATGGGTGACCCGATGATCGGCAAGCGCGTCCCAGATCGGCTTCTGCCGCACCCAGCGCAGGCAGACATGGGTGCCGGCAACCACCGACAGCGACCACGGGAAGCACCAGCCATTGCAGTGGAACATGGGCAGCGTCCACAGATAGACCGGGTGCTTGCCCATTGCGCCGGTGACGACATTGCCGACCGCCAGCAGCGATGCGCCGCGATGGTGGTAGACGACGCCCTTGGGATTGCCGGTGGTGCCGGAGGTGTAGTTGAGCGAGATCGCCTCCCATTCGTCGTCCGGCATCAGCCAGTCGAAGTCGGGATCGCCGTCGGCCAGGAAATCCTCATAGTCGATCGTGCCGAGGCGCGCGCCGTCTTGGGCGAATTCCGGATCGTCATAATCGATGACGAGCGGCTTCACCTTGGCCAGCTTCAGCGCCTCGCCGACGGTCGGCGCGAACTCCCGGTCGGTGATCAGCACCTTGGTTTCGGCGTGGTCGAGCGAAAACGCGATGATCGCCGCATCGAGCCTGGTGTTCAGGGTGTTGAGCACCGCCCCTGTCATCGGCACGCCATAATGCGCCTCCAGCATTGGCGGCGTGTTGGCAAGCATGACGGAAACGGTATCGCCCTTGCCGAGGCCGCGTTTTGCCAGCGCCGATCCGAGCCGGCGGGCGCGGGCGTAGAACTCGCGATAGGTGGTGCGTTGATTGCCGTGGATGATGGCGACGTGGTCGGGGAAGGCGAGCGCCGAGCGAGACAGGAAGGTGAGCGGCGTCAGGGGCTGGAAATTGGCCGGGCGTTTGTCCAGATGGTGATCATAGGGATTGGTGCTCACGGGTCTCGGCTCCGCTCGGGCTGATGGAAGGGTGAATAAAAACCATGCCGGCGGCCATCGCAATAGGCGCGGTTCGACGATCCGATCCCATCGCATGCTTGGCGATTTTTTGCCGCAATCAGCTCGCATAGGGTCTATACGGGGGCTCCACCAGCCTCGGCGGATCGGCGGCGCGGCCGGCGCTCCGCCGACAGAGAAAAACGTAAATGCCGGAATTTCGTCCGCGTCTCTACCTCGTAACCCCGCCGAAGCTCGAGCCCGAGCGCTTCGCGCTCATGCTCGAGGCGGCCTTTTCCGGCGGCGACGTCGCGGCCGTGCTGATCGACCAGCCCGAGGCCGGCGAAACGGCGCTGCAGGAGATCGCCGCGCGGCTGGTGCCGGTCGCGCAGGCCAGCGATATCGCGACGATCGTCGCCGGCGACACGCGGATCGCCGGACAGGTCGAGGCCGACGGCATCCACGTGGTCGGCACGCCGGCGGCGACACGGGCAGCAGTGGAATGGGTGCGGCCGAAGAACCTCCTGGTCGGTGCCGGCGGCATCGAAACACGGCACACCGCCATGGAACTCGGCGAATTGGAGATCGACTATCTGTTTTTCGGCCGGCTCGACCGGCCGGAACCCGAAAGGCCGACGGCGCGCCTTGTCGAACTTGCCGGCTGGTGGGCGGAACTGTTCGAGATTCCCGGCGTGGTCATGTCCGGCACCGAAATCGACAGCGTTGCGATGGCGGCGGAATCGGCGGCGGATTTCATCGCTTTGCGTTCCGCGGTATGGGATTATAGCGACGGGCCGGCGGCGGCGGTGGCGCAGGCCAACCGGATTATCGACAGTGTCATGGGACTTGCGGGGTGAGGAGAATCGGAACGGTTGAACATCCGCAAAGGCCGCATCGGGCGGTCGGCGGATATCACGGCAGGCGGACACTGACGGCGCTCGCCCTCCTCGTCGCGGCGGTGTGCGGCGCGCCGGCGGGCGCCGAAGATACCGCTCCGGGCAATGAGGAAATGTCGGGCATGGCGGACGCGGCAGCGCCGGCCGCCGCGGCGAACGGTGCGGAGGCGCCTGTCCATGCCAGCGACGCCGCCTATACCGCATTCCAGCGGGGCTATTACCTGACCGCGTTTTCGCTGGCGATGCCCGAGGCGGAGGCCGGGGACGCCGCCGCGCAGACCCTGATTGCGGAAATCTACGCCAATGGCTACGGCATTCCGCGCGATCGCCAAAAGGCGGTGGACTGGTATCGGATTGCGGCGGGAAGCGGCGACCGCCAGGCGCAATTCGCGCTCGGGCTTGCCTATCTTTCCGGCGAGGGCGTCGACAAGAACCGCAGGACCGCCGCCGACTGGTTCGAGAAATCGGCCGAACAGGGCCACGTCGCGGCGACCTACAATCTCGGGCTGATGCATGTCGAGGGCGATGTCCGCGACTACGATCTCGCCAGGGCGGCGGCGCTGTTCGGTGCCGCCGCGGAAGCCGGCAATGTCGAAGCGCAATATTCGCTCGGCCTGCTCTACGCCAAGGGCGCCGGAATTGCCCGCGACGACGCGGCGGCGGAGAAATGGATCGCCGCAGCCGCCAAAGGCGGGCTCGATACGGCGATGGTCGAATACGGCATCATGCTCGCCAATGGCCGCGGCACCGAAAAGGACGTGAAGGCGGCGGCGCGCTGGTTCCAGGCCGCCGCCGATCTCGGCAACGCGATCGCCCAGAACCGGCTTGCCCGGCTCTATGCCCGCGGGATCGGGGTCGACCTCGACCCGGTGCTGTCGGCCAAATGGCACCTGATCGCCCGCCGCCAGGGCCTTTCGGATCCCTGGCTCGACGGATTTATGGCAACCCTGACCGATGAGCAGCGGGCCGCCGCCGAAGCCGCGGTGCGCGCCGATTTGGGGCTGCGGGCGCAGCCCGGGGGATAGGCGCCCTTGCATGGGCCGGCCAATTATGGTCCATGGCGCCGAAGCAAGTTCACGGAAAACACGCTGCAATGAAGATCAACGGCAATGAAATCCGCCCCGGCAATGTGATCCAGCACCAGGACACGATCTGGGTGGCGGTGAAGGTCAACCACGTCAAGCCGGGCAAGGGCGGCGCCTTCGCCCAGGTCGAAATGAAGAATTTGATCGACGGCCGCAAGCTCAACGAGCGCTTCCGCTCGGCTGAGACGGTGGAACGGGTGCGGCTCGACCAGAAGGACTATCAATATCTCTACGCCGAGGGCGAGCAGCTCGTCTTCATGGATCTGGAATCCTACGAGCAGCTCAACATCCAGGCCGATTTCATCGGCGAGCGCGCAGCGTTTCTGCAGGACGGCATGACGGTGACGGTGGAAAGCCATGAGGGCCGGCCGATCGGCGTCAGCCTGCCCGACCAGGTGACGCTGGAAATCACCGAGGCCGATCCCGTGGTCAAGGGCCAGACGGCGGCATCGTCCTATAAGCCCGCGGTGCTCGAAAACGGCGTCCGGGTGATGGTGCCGCCGTTCATTACCGCCGGCGAGCGCATCGTCGTCGACACCAACGAGATCACCTATATCCGCCGCGCCGACTAGGGTCTGTTGGGTATCACCGCACGGGCTGCGCCGCAGCCGAAATTCGTCAGATTAAGGAGCGAGGACGAAGGACATGCCGGGCATATTCGAGGACGA
>JANQEG010000047.1 GCA_028278505.1 Rhodobiaceae bacterium | reverse complement strand
AACAGTACCTTCGGATGATTTTCGCTACTTCAGCTTTACCCCCACCCGGCCGGCGCTAACGCGCCGTCCACCCTCCCCACAAGGGGGAGGGTAGGGCCTGTCGCCGCCGCTTATCCCCCTCATCCTGTCCTTCTCCCCGGCGGGTGAGAGCGAAATGACCGCAACCCCGCCGAGAGCTTGTTGCCCCAACGGCCCGACCATATCGCGACCAATCGACGCCGCGGCACAAGTGCCGTTCCGCTTGATCGACGGCGCGGAGCGCTTTAGGGATTGGCCGACAATTCGCGGGCCGCCCGGCGGCTGCCGACGCTTGGCGAACAACGGACCGACAGCATGCAATGGCTCGATAATTTCTCGCTCACCTTGATCGTCATCCTGGCGCTGCTGCTCGGCTTTGCGCCGTTCTATCCCGAGCCGCACATCGTCGAGAAGACCCGCATGCTGTTCCAGGGCCAGCTGAAGCGGCCGATCGATATTTTCGATTTCTTCTGGCATCTGTGGCCGTTCGCGCTGCTGATCGCCAAGCTCGTGCGCATGCGCCAGCTCGGGCAGTTTTGACGAAGGCGTAACCGGGCTTCACCGGACCGGGCGCAAACGACGCCGCCGCAAGTTCCGCAATGCTGCTGTTCGGGAAACGCCAACCCGGCGCGCTTGCCGCCTGCCGCAGGCGCCCTGCGGAACCGATCGGGCCAGGGCCCGATCAGCAATTCCGCAATGGAACGGCGGGCCCGCGGCTACTGCTGCAGCGCTCCGAGCGGGATATTGACCCAGAGCTGCCCGCCGATGCTCTCGAACCCGGCCGCGCCGATGCCGGAATATGACGCCACCGCCTTGACGTTGATGCCGAGCGGTGAGGTCACCTGAACGCCGGCTTTCGCCACGGCACTGAATTCCTGGCCTCCCGACACGATATTGCCCACCGTCACGACCGATGGCGTGTTGAAATCCCACAGGCCATGCAGCGAAACGAAGGGCTCCACGACGGTTCCCTCGCTGGTGACATGGCGATAGGCGATTTCGGGGCCGAATTCCAGCCGGCCGAGCGAAGCGACCCGGGCGGGCACCACCCGTCCGAGCGAGTCCAGATATGCGCCCTGCCGTTCCTCGACGAACACCAGCGCCGCATTCGGCGTGAACCTGAAATCGCCCCGGGTCCAGTTGCCGGTCAAATTGAAGGCGGCCAGCCAACGTTCGGTCGAGAACTTGCCGGTGACCAGATTTCCGCCGAGGGTGACCGAATTGTCCGAAGTACCCCAGGCAAATCGCGCATCGAAGAAGAGGTTCGGCAGGATCTGTGTGCTGAAATAGGGCCCGACCATGAAGCCGGTGCCGTCAAACTTCGAGGCAACCCCGCGAACGCCGCTTTCGTGCAGCCAGTCGACCTGCACGAGGGCGCCGACAAGCACGGCATCGGTCAACAGATAATCGATACCTGCAAACAGTACGCCGAATCCGCCGCTTACATTGATTGCTCCGACGCTTCTGTCGATGGCCGAATATTGCCCCTCGACCCAGATATCGAAACGGTTGTCGATCGGACCGGTGCTGCCAATATCGGTCGCGTTGTGCACGGCCTGCGACACCTGCTGCAGGCTGGTGGCGAAATTCAGCTGCGACGCATCAGCGCTCGTATGTCCGGAAAACGAAACCGCGTCGTTGGCCGCACCATTCGCTGTCGTTGTGCCGTCGCCCCACAGCGAGCCGGGAATGCGCCGGAAGATTCGCGCCCGGTCGGGTTCCGCGTAGGTCAGGCGGACGGCGTCTATCGTTGGCGCAGTGAGCGAGATCGTCGCCGACGGATTGAGGGTTGGAGGACCGTTTGCGACGGTTACGGGCTCGCCTTGAACGGTCGCGGTGTTGGTGTAGCTGCCATTTGCAACATCGGCCGCGGTCGTTGCGCGGTAGCCGGTGCAGACCAGTGTAGCGCCGGGGGCAATAGTCGGGAACGGACCGCCCGGGCAGGAGAGGGTCGCGCCGAGAGACGGGTCGGTGACGACCACGTTGACGATGCTGATCGGGCCGGTATTGGTGATGGCGATCGAGTAGTTGATGACCTGCCCGGCACGGTCGTACTGGCTCGGAACGGCGGTTTTGGTTGCGGTCCAGGTCGCATCAAGGAATTGCGCGGCAGCCTCCTCCGTCGGTGCAAGAGAACCGATTGCCACTGCCGCAGCAAAACCTGCGATTATCCCCGCACGGAATCGGATCCCGCCGCGTGACCGTTTCTTGGCGTTCATTTGCGCCCCCCCCGTGAAATGACGGGATGCCGGCTCATGAAATCCGCCGGCACCACGGCTCCGACGTTGCTTTTCTTGTTTTGTCGTGAGTCTTTAACGTGTAGCGGCTCCGGCCGCCGCGATCAATCGGTTATCCACTGTTTATTGAAGCCGGTCCCCGCGGACGAAAGTCAGGCCGGCGGCCCGGCGGGCCGGCACCGAAGGCCAGGCCCGCCAGGCCTTTGGTATCGCCCGGAGTGCCGAATCGCCTTCGACATCTCACAATGGCAAACGACAGGCGCGAACTCTCGGCCCGAGGACACCCGCCGCCCGACCACCGGCGTCATCGCCGGTCTTACCGATTCCCCTTGCCGGCATAACGCTCTAGACGACCCGCATCGTCGCGCCAAAGTCTTCGCCAAGCAGGGTGACGGTGCAGGGCCGGTCATCGGCGGCGGTGCCTGCGTCGACATAAGCGAAGGCGAGGGGGCGGCCGCTGCCATAGCCATAGCCGCCGGACGTGGTGGCGCCGATCAGAGTGCCGTCGCTGTCGCAGACGGCCTCCGCGCCGAGCGGATCGCGTTCGCAATCCGCATCGAAGGCAAGGCGGACGAGGCGCTGTGCCGGCGCCGCCTTGCTCAACGAAAACGCGGCGTCGCGGCCGCGGAATTCGGGTTTTTTGAAATCGACAACCGCGCCGAGCCCGGCGCTGAACGGATCGACACTGCGACCGAATTCGCTCGGCCAGCCGGGCAGGCCGGCCTCGAGGCCGAGTGCGGCGAGCGCCCGGGCGCCGACCGGTTTTAACCCGTGATCGGCGCCGGCCTCCACCAGCGCCAGGAATATCCGCCGCAGATGTTCTGCGGCCGTGTGGATCGCATAGCCCGCCGTTTCCCCGATCGCGGTCCGCAACACCAGGGCAGGGAGGAGCGCCAGCGTGCAGGCGCGCGCCGCATCGTCGATCACGCCGTCCTCGGCGGTTGCCCGGTCGTCGATGGCGACCAGGATGTCCCGAACTCTCGGCCCGAGGAGCTGCAGGCCGCCATAGCGGCCGGTAAGATTTTCGACCGCGACGCCGCTGCCGGCCGCGGCCTTCAGCAACAGGTCGAGATCGTAGTTCTCGGCAGCAATCGGACCGGTGACGAAAAAATCGTTTTCGCTCCGCCGCCAGAGCGAGATTTCCGACCGGATCGTGCCGCGGTGCGAGAGGATAAGGCCGGACCCGACGCTGCCGACTTCCGGCAGCGTTGACGCGACTAGCGTGTCCAAAAACGCGGCGGCGCCGGGTCCGGACACCGCGAAGCGGGTCGTTGCCGTCGCGTCCGCCACGCCGGCCGTCGTCGTCAGCGCCTCGAATTCGGTGCCGACCGGCGCAAAGGCGTTGCTCCTCCCAAAACTCGCGTGTTCTACAGGCTCGGTTCCTTCGGTCGCGAACCAGTTCGGCCGTTCCCAGCCGGCCACCTCGCCGAAGACGGCGCCGCGTGCGGCCAGCAGATCGTGGATCGGGCTCGTCTTCATGCCACGGGCGGCTTCAAGTTCTTCGCCGGGCTTCGGGATCCGGTAGGTGTGCTCGTAGGCCTCCTCGGTCTTCACCGCGCTATAGGCCCGCGTCGCATGGCTGCCGAAACGGCGCGAATCGCACGGCCACATGTCGATCGACGGCTCGCCCTCGACGATCCACTCGGCGAGCTGCCAGCCAATGCCGCCGGCGAGCGTAATGCCGAACGGATTGCCTTCGGCCAGCCAGAAATTGGTCAGCCCCGCCGCCGGCCCGGTCAGCGGCATGTCGTCGGGGGTATAGGGCATCGGCCCGTTGATGACGTCCTTGATGCCGGCCTCGGCGAGTGCCGGGATGCGGCCCATGGCGCGCTCCAGGAACGGCAGCAGCTTGTCGAGTTCGTCGGGAAAGAGGTCCTGGCCGAAGCTCGCCGGCACACCGGCGACGAAAACCGCCTCGCCCTTTTCCTCATAGGCGCCCATGGCCAGCCCGACGCCTTCCTGGCGCACATAGAACGACTGTTCCGGATCGCGGAACACCGGCAGTTCGGGCAGGCCTGCGGCCTTGCGTTCGACCAGGTCCGGTATCGGCTCGGTGACGACGAACTGGTGTTTTACGGGCACCGAATGGCCGGGCCGGCCGAGCATCGCCAGGGTCTGCTTGGTGTAGTTGCCGGTGGCGCTGACCACGTGCTCGCAAAGGATGTCGCCCTTATCGGTACGAACGAGCCATTCGCCGCCCTTCTGCTGCTCAAACCCGATGACCTCCGTCTGGCGGCGGATTTTCGCGCCGCCCTGGCGGGCGCCCGTCGCAAAAGCCTGGGTCAGATCGGCCGGCGCGATATGCCCGTCGGTCGGATTGAAGACGCCGCCGAGCACGCCGTCCATATCCATCAGCGGATGCAAATTGCCGATCTCGTCGGGGTCGAGCATCACCGCCTCGACGCCGGTGACCCGGGCGACGCCGAGATAGCGCTTCATCTCCAAAAGCCGGTCGGGATGGGTGGCGAGCCGTAAGTTTCCGCAAGTGTGGAAGCCCGGATTCTGGCCGGTCTCGGCTTCAAGCCGGCGATAGAGATCGACGCCGTATTGGTTGAGCCGGCTGATCGTCTCGTTCAGCGTATAGAGGATGACGTGGCCGGCCGAGTGCCAGGTCGAGCCGGAGGTCAGCTCGGTGCGCTCGCACAACACCACGTCCGACCAGCCCTTTTTAACCAGGTGATAGAGGACGCTGCAGCCGGTCACGCCGCCGCCGACGACCACCACACGCGCATGATCGGTCATGACTGGTCTCCCGTGGCCGACGCAACGCCGGAGCGCGCACTCCTCCAAAGCCCTCTCCCCGTCGGGGAGAGGGTTGGGTGAGGGGGCTAAGATAAGAAAATCACCCTCACCCGACTTCGACCAGCGGTTCGGCTTCGCCTCACCGGGTCTTCGTATCCCTCTCCCTCGAAGGGAGAGGGCAGAGCCCGCTCGCGCCGCGCAATGGCGGCTTCCCTAAGGCGCGCCGCACCATGCGAAAGCCCACATTCTTGGACTGATAATAGCTCGACAGCGCCTCGACGCCCTTCTCGCGGCCGTAGCCGGATTTCTTGAAGCCGCCGAACGGGGTTTCGATGCCGCCGACGCCCCATTCATTGACATGGACCTGGCCGGCCTCGAGCCTCTCGGTGCACCAGATGACGCGGTCGAGGTCGTTGGTGAAGAGGACCGCCGCGAGGCCGTAATCGGTGCCGTTGGCGATCTCTATCGCCTGTTCGGTGGTCTCGAATTTGAGGATGGAGAGGACCGGCCCAAAAATCTCCTCGCGGTTGACCCGCATCTCCGGTGTCACGCCGGCGAGCGCCGTCGGCTGCATGAAATGGCCGGCGGCCCCCTCGACCCGGCGGCCGCCATGGACCGCGGTGGCGCCGTCCTGGACGCCGGAAAGCGCGTAATTCTCGACCCGGTCGAGCTGTGCCGCCGAGATCAGCGGGGTGATCTCGCAATCGTCGATACCGGGGCCGATCTTGAGCTTGCGCGTCCGTTCAACAAAGCGCTCGACCACCTCGTCATAGACATCGGCATGGACGACCAACCGGGACATCGCATCGCAAACCTGGCCCGAATTCATGAAGATGCCGGCCTCGGCATTTTCAATGACGATGTCCATGTCGGCATCGGGAAAGACGATGCCCGGCGATTTGCCGCCGAGCTCCATGACGCAGGGCACGACGTTTCCGGCGGCGGCGCGCATTATGCTCTGTCCGGTCGGCACCGAGCCGGTGAAGACGATCTGATCGACATCCGCATGGGCGGCGAGCGCCGCACCCGCCTCGCTGCCGATGCCGCAGAGGATATTGACCGTGCCTGCCGGAAAGCCGACCTCTTCAGCGAGTTCGGCATAGACGAAGGCGGGCAGGGGATCGAGTTCGGGCGACTTGATCACCGCGGCATTGCCAGCCGTCAGCGCCGGCGCCAGCGAGCGGGCGATCATCTGGTTGGGAAAATTCCACGGGATGATGTGGGCGGTCACGCCATAGGGGTAGGGCACGACATAGTCGACATAGCCGTCGCCGAGCGGGATATAGCGGCCCTCGATCTTCTCCGCCATGCCGCCATAGAACTCGAAATAGCGGGCCGCACCCTCGACCTCAGACATCGCCTCGGAAATACGCTTGCCGCAGTCGAGCGTCACCAGACGGGCGATTTCTTGCTTGCGCTCGCGCAGTTTGCGGCCGATCTCGATGACCATGCGGCCGCGCTCCATCGGACGCATGCCGACGAGCGCGCGCGAGGCGACGACGGCGCGCGCCGCCGCAACCGCCTTGTCGACATCGCCGGCCGAGGCGCAGGCCACTTCAGCAATCGTCTCGCCGGTGGCGGGGTTTTCGGTGGTGATCCGGCGCCCGCCTTCGGCATCGACCCATTCTCCGGCGATATGGTTCTGCCAATAGGACTTTATCTCGGCTGTCATCGCGGATTTCCCTCAAATCCCGAGCGCGCATAACAGGAAGCGCCGCGGTGACCGTCGGATACCGACGGAGACGCAGCGGTGTTGGATGTTCCGACCGCGATCGTGGACGCCGCCCCTTGCCCTCACAATTGAAAGATTTTTCCAACCGGTAAGCAGGGCTTACCAGGGGGCCGCAAGGACAGCCTCTTGGCACCTCACCCGCGAAAGCGGGTGTCTATTGGCCGATCGGCCATTGTTAGCGCTTGTTTTTTCAGGCGAATCTTCAATCCGCAATAGTCGAAGACATGACCTATCGAGGGGATAATTGGATTCCCGCTTTCGCGGGAAAGGTGGACAAAGGCAGGGTTGCGCGAGGTGACCACCGCATCGATTCGCCGCCCTTCTCCCCTGTCATCACCGGGCTTGTCCCGGTGATCCATGAGGCCTAACCGCTTGACAACAAAGTCAGTATGGATTGTCGGGACAAGCCCGGCAATGACGCCGAGGAGCGCGCGAAGCACTTCGCCCCTAAACCGCTCCGTTCCCCACCTCGCCAAGCAGCCAGTCGACGAAGGTCTTCACCTTTCTGTCCCTTGCATGGTCGGCGCGGAAGATAACCGACCAGCGCCCGGGCGCCGGGGCGATCAACGGTACCGGGCGAATGAGCGTCCGCTGGTTCAGTTCGGCCTCGGCGAACGGGCCGTTGAGCATGGCGATGCCGTCGCCGTCGATCGCCATCTCCACGGCCAGCGCATAGGTATCGACCTTCTGGAAGCGGGGACGCACGTCCCCGGTGACGCCGGCGGCCGCCAGCCAGCAGGTCCAGTCGCTCGGCGCCGACGACACTTCGATCAGCGGCAGCGCCAAAAGGTCGGCCGGACCCAGCACCGGGTTGACCTTTTGCAACAGTTTAGGACTGCACACCGGATAGAGCACGCCGTCGAAAAGCCGCTTTTCCGTCAGGTTTTTCGGCAGGTCGCGCTCGACATAGAGAATGGCGATGTCGGTATTGACCTCGTCGAACCACCATTCGGTCCGCCTGGTGTTGACCGAGAACGGAATGTCGGGATGTTCGGCCCGGAATTTCGGCAACAGCCGCGACAGCCAGCGAATGGCGACCGTGACATAGGTCTCGATGCGCAGCTCCGTATCGGAGACCGTGCGGCGGATGACGTCGGCGCCGGTCAAGAGGTGCTCCAGGCCCTGGCGCACATATTCATAGAAAATCCGGCCCTCGCCGGTCAGCGTCACCGTGCGCCCTTCGCGCGAAAAGAGCGCGCAGTCGAGATCGGCCTCGAGCTGCTTGATCTGGTGGCTGATCGCGGCGTGGGTGATGCAGAGTTCGTCCGCGGCGCGGCGGAAGCTGCCGAGCCGGGCGGCCGCCTCAAAACCTTTCAAGGCGTTCAGATGGGGCAGGGCACGAAACGAGATGCGGGGCGGCGCCAAACAGCGTTTTCCTTCTTCCTTGCGCCAGGCTGCTGGAAGAAAAATCTACCAGCAAAGAAAAACTATCAATTGTCCGCATCCGACCGCTGGCCGCACATTTCCGCTTAAAGGCGGTCCGGAACCTTGCGGAGGGAAGGGCGAAATGTCGGTGATCGGCGCGAACAAGACCCGGCGCGGCGGGCGCGAGGCGCGAAAGGCGCTGCGGGCGGCCGGAATCGCCGAAGATGTGCGCCCGATCCGCCCCGGCATGGAGAGCGGTCAGCGCTACCGGCCGCTGACCGAGCGCGAGATGGCGCGGATAAATGATGCCGCCCTCGACGTCTTGGAAAATGTCGGCATCGGCGAATGCCTGACGTCTACGATCGACTATCTGACCGCGGTCGGCTGCGACTATCGCGACGGGCGCCTCCACTTTCCGCGCGCGCTCATCGAAGACACGGTCGCCAAGGCGAATCGCGAGTTCATTTTGGCCGGCCGCGACCCCAGGCATGACATGGAGCCGCGCGGCAGCCGCGTCTATTTCGGCACGGCCGGGGCGAGCGTCCATATGGTCGATCCGCTGAGCGGCGACTACCGCGGCTCGACGCTCAACGACCTCTATGATTGCGCGCGCCTGGTCGACACCCTCGACAACGTCCATTTCTTCCAGCGCACGGTCGTCGCCCGCGAAATCGAAGACCCCTTCGAAATGGACTTCAACACCTGCTATGCGAGCCTGGCCGGCACCTCGAAGCATGTGGGCACGAGCTGGGGCGGCACCCGCCAGCTCGAAGCCTCGATCGAAATGATGCACATGATCGCCGGCAGCGAGAAAGCATGGCGCGAGCGGCCGTTCGTCTCCATGTCGTGCTGCTTCACGGTGTCGCCGCTGAAATGGGCGGATGTCGCCTGCGAATGCCTGGAGGTGGGGGCGCGGGCCGGCATGCCGATCCTGCTCGTCTCGCTCGGTCAGGCCGGCGCGACGGCGCCGGCGGCGCTTGCCGGAACGGTGGTGACCGTGGTCGCCGAAGTGCTCGCCGGCCTCGTCTACGTCAACGCCGTTGCGCCCGGCAATCCGACGATTATCGGCACCTGGCCGTTCGTTTCCGATCTGCGCACCGGGGCGATGTGCGCCGGCAGCGGCGAGCAGGCGCTGCTGACCTCGGCCTGCGGCCAGATGAGCCGCTATTACGATCTGCCGTCGGGAATCCCGGCCGGGATTTCCGATTCCAAGATCGCCGATGCCCAGTCCGGCTACGAGAAGGCGCTCAACCACGTCATCACCGCCAATGCCGGCGCCAACCTCGTCTACGAGGCCGGCGGCATGGTTGGCTCGCTGATGGGCTATTCGCTGGAAAGCCTGGTGCTCGACAATGATTCCATCGGCGCGGCGATGCGCACGGTGCGCGGCATCGAGGTCAATGACGACACGCTTTCGGTCGACGTCATCCGCGAGGCCTGCGTCGGCGGCCCCGGCCACTTCCTGTCGAGCAACCAGACCATGGAGCTGATGGAGCGGGAATTCCTCTATCCCGCGCTCGGCGACCGCTCAAGCTATGGCGAATGGATCGAGAAGGGCTGTTTGTCGAGCCTCGACCGCGCCATTGCCCGGGTCGACGACGTGCTCGCCACGCATTATCCGGAACATATTCCGTCCGATATCGACGATCGCATCCGCGAGAAGATGCCGGTGCGGCTGGCACGGGAACGGACGCGGCCCAACGCTGATTGGCCGCGGAAATAGCAGCTTACGCTGAAGACATATTGTGTTGAGCGCAACAATGGTTTTCGCTTCCGCGGAGACGGTGGATGATGTTGGCGCATGCGCATGAGATCACACACCTTCCCCGCGAAAGCGGGGAACCATTGGCGTGGGCAACAAATCCCTGGTCTGGTTGGTCAATTCGAGGCATCGCCCGGATCTCGAGCGGCATACCGTGCCGAGCGGGACAATAGGCTCCCGCTTTCGCGGGAGCGGTGGGTGGTGTGGGCGTTTCCCATCAACGACTAAGCCCCACCACCGGCGTCATTGCCGGGCTTGTCTCACTGCTCTCCGGTTAATGCGGGCTTTGCGGTCCATCCCACCTCTCTCCATCGTCATTGCCCGCTTTATGCGGGCAATCCAATGGCTTATCTGCGCCCAGAAGCGCTTGAATTCCTTCACCAACGCGTTGGCAAGTGGAAAGGCCAATGGACCACCCGGATAAACCGGGTGGTGACGAGGGAGGGGTGGCGATGACGCCGAGAAGGGCCGCGTTTGGAAGCGCAAACGCCAACACCACCCCCGCTCACTCCACCACGCCCTTCGCCGCCTGCCAGATCGCCTCCATCTCGTCGAGTTCGGCCTCGTCGAGCGAACGGCCGCGCGCGGCCAGTTGCGTCTCGATATGGCCGAAACGGCGGCGGAATTTTTCGTTCGTCCGCCGCAGCGCCTTTTCCGGGTCGATCGCCAGATGCCGCGCCAGATTGGCGATGACGAAGAGCACGTCGCCGATCTCGTCCTCGAGCCGGTCGTGGTCGGCATCGCCGGCAAGCTCGGTCTCGACCTCGGCGATCTCCTCGCTGAGCTTGGCCATGACCGGGCCGACATCGTTCCAGTCGAAGCCGACGGTGCCGGCGCGCTTTTGCAGCTTGACGGCGCGGGTCAGGGCGGGGAGGGCGGCCGGCACGTCGTCGAGCAGGCTGGCCGGCGGCGCCTTTCCCTTGCGCGCGGTCTTTTCCGCCTTCTCCGCGGCCTTGATCGCCTCCCACACGCCCTTGACCGCGCCCGGGTCTTCGGCGGTGCCGTCGCCGAAGACATGGGGATGGCGCCGGATCATCTTGGTCGTGATCGCCGCGACGACATCGCCGAAGTCGAAGATTTCCGCTTCCTCGGCCATGCGCGCATGGAAGACGACCTGCAGCAAGAGGTCGCCGAGTTCGTCCTCCAGATCGACCATGTCGCCGCGGGCGATCGCATCGGCGACCTCATAGGCCTCCTCGATCGTGTAGGGCGCGATCGTCGAAAAATCCTGCTCCAGATCCCACGGACAGCCGGTCTTTGGCGTGCGCAGCGCTGCCATCACCTCGATGAGGCGCGCAATGTCGCGGGACGGCGTCAGGGCTTTCGGCATGGGGGGTCGGTTCCGGTCAGAGCTTCGGTCGGGAAGGGGTGTCGCCCCTCCTAACAGATCGGATCGGAAGCGGCCAGAGAGTGGATTATGCCGGCACGGCGAAGCGGCTCAGATCGACCGGCTGGCGTCGCGAGCCCCACTGGCCCGGCGGGCCGTCGAAGACGCCCGACACCGGCGTGCGGCAGGCCAGGCATTTGCCGCGTTCGTCGAGTTTCCAGTCGGAGATCACATAGCCGTCGCGGCCGATCACGCGGGCGCCGCAACCATGACAATAGCTGCTCTGGCGCGCGAAATCGTGGACATTGCCGAGATAGACATGGCGGACGCCGTTGTCGAGGGCGATCTGCCGCGCGCGGATGAGCGTCACGTGCGGGGTGCGCGCCCGGTCGAGCATGCGGTAGTCCGGGTGGAAGGCGGAAAAGTGCAGCGGCACATCCGGCCCCAATTCGTCCGCCACGAACCGCGTCATGGCATCGATTTCGCCATCAGCATCGTTCTCGCCGGGAATCAGCAGCGTCGTCAGTTCGAGCCAGACATCGGTTTCATGGGCCAGATAGCGCAGCGTGTCGAGTACGACATGGAGTTCGGACTTGGTCACGTCGCGATAGAAGCGCTCGGTGAAGGCCTTCAGATCGACATTGGCGGCGTCCATGTGCTCGAAGAAGTCCGGCCGCGCCTGATCGGTGATATAGCCGGCGGTAACGGCGACCGTCCGGATCCCGCGCTCGTGGCAGGCGATCGCGCAGTCGCGGGCATATTCGTGGAAGATCACCGGATCATTGTAGGTGAAGGCGACCGAGGCGCAGCCGAGCCGGGCCGCCGCCTGGGCGATCGTCTCGGGCGTCGCTTCGGCCTGAAGCGTGTCCATTTCGCGACTTTTGGAGATGTCGTGGTTCTGGCAGAAATTGCAGGCGAGGTTGCAGCCGGCGGTGCCGAGCGAAAGCACCGAGGTGCCCGGCAGGAAATGGTTCAGCGGCTTCTTCTCGATCGGATCGATGCAGAACCCGGACGAGCGGCCGTAAGTGGTCAGCACCATCCGGTCGCCGTCGCGCTTGCGCACGAAGCAGAGCCCGCGGGCCCCGTCCTTCAGCTTGCAGTAACGCGGGCAGAGGTCGCACCGGACGCGGCCGTCCTCGCCCATCGACCAGTATTTCGTCGGTACACTTGCCATCATCGTCATCGGTCTGTGCCGGGTGTCTTGTCCGGGCGCACTAATGCCCGGCTTAAGCTCTCGCACTCTCATTCGCAGCCATGCTCGGCATCATCACCGGATTTGTTCCGGTGATCCATAGAGCCGGACGGCTTGAACGCACAGTCAGTATGGATCGCCGGGACAATCCCGGCAATGACGCCTTAGGTAGGGTGGCATCCCTTTTCGCAAATGAAACGCCGATCATGTCCATGTCGTCGCCTCAGGCGAACGCATAATCGCCATTATGTGTTGTAAGATGGGGTATTCGGAGCGGTTTTTGAAGCAGACAAATGGTATCGACGACGGCGAACATCCGTGCACCGCAAATGGCCGGCCATTTCTATCCGGCGGAAGCGGGAAGCTGTGCGGGACAGATCAAGCGGTTCCTCGACGACGCATTGCCGGTCTCCGTGTCGGCACCGCAGATCATTATCGCGCCCCATGCCGGGCACGTCTATTCCGGCCCGATCGCGGCGACCGCCTATAAGACACTTGCCGCGCATGAAACGCCGCCGCGCCGCATCGTGCTTCTGGGTCCCGCCCATCGGGTGCCGTTTCGCGGGCTGGCGGTCTCCGACGCCGACTATTGGGCAACCCCGCTCGGCGACATCCGCGTAGACCGGGACGGGGCAGGGCGGCTTGTCGGCGATGAACTTGCCCGCGAATATGAGGACGGGTTCCTCGGCGAGCACAGCCTGGAAGTCCATCTGCCGTTCCTGCAATCGGTTCTCAGCGACTTCGTGCTGCTGCCGGTGCTGGTCGGCGACGCGAGCTACAGCCAGGTCTCCGCGGCCATCGATGCGCTCTGGGCGGACGACACGGTTTTCGTGGTGTCGTCCGACCTCAGCCATTTTCTCGACTACGACACGGCCAGGGCGCGCGATGCGCGCACCCGCGCGGCGATCGAGACCCTCGACGAGACGATGCTCGACGGGGAGGCGGCCTGCGGCTGCCGTATCGTCGGCGGCGCGCTGTTGCAGGCCAAGCAGCGCGATCTGCGGGTCACCGGCGTCGATCTGCGCAATTCCGGCGACACCGCCGGCGACAAGGCGCGGGTCGTCGGCTATGGCGCTTTCGTTTTCGAGGCGGCGGCAAGGGCACGGCTCTCAGATGACGACCGCGGCGAACTGCTCGCGGCCGCCGCGACCGCCCTCGATGAGGCGGCTGCAAACGGCGGCGCGGTCAAGCCGGGTAGCCCGACGACAACGTCCTATGCCTTGAGCGCAAGGCGGGCGAGCTTCGTCACGCTGAAAAAGGACGGCAAGCTGCGCGGCTGCGTCGGCAGCGTGCGGCCGGTCCGGTCATTGATCGAGGATGTCGCGGCCAACGCGGTGAGGGCAGGGTTCGGCGACAGCCGGTTTCCGGCCCTGACCCGCGACGAACTGGAGCGGCTCGATGTCGAAATCTCAATCCTGTCGCATCCGCGGCAGATGCGGTTTTCCGACGACGGCGATCTTGTCCGCCAGCTTCGGCCGGGCGTCGACGGGCTGATCCTGCAGGACGGGGAGCAGCGCGGGCTTTTCCTTCCGGCGGTCTGGGAAAGCCTGCCGAGCCCGGTCGATTTCGTCGCCCATCTCATCCAGAAAGCCGGCCTGCCGCGCTACCACTGGTCGGACAGCCTGCGCGTCTTCCGCTTCTCCGCGGAGAAATTCGGCGGCGCGTTCGACGCAGCGTCCATCGAAAGGCATCGGCACAGCCGCGCGGGCTGATGGACGAGCGGCGATCCTTTCCGTGCCGAGGGATTGTAGACCGCAGGCGCGATTGCCGGTGGTCGACCGGCTTAAACCCTCCCCCTTCAAGGATTCGTCTGCGAAAGCGAAAATCCGATTGTTAGGGCTAGCTGTAAACGAATTTACCTGCCGCCAAGGCCACAATGTACCCCCACCTGCGTGGGGGTGACGTTGGAGGATGTGGGTTTTCAGCGAATCCACCGCACGTTCGTCGTTCCCGCGAAGAGCCTGTCCCCGCGCAGGTGTACGGTTTCGGGAGATTATTGAGGGCCTCGATTGGCGCTTTGTAGGCGAGGCATTTGAGCCGTGTTCGATTGTAGTCTTTGACGAATTGGGCG
>JANQEG010000008.1 GCA_028278505.1 Rhodobiaceae bacterium | reverse complement strand
AATCCCCCGATCCAAAACACCGTCAGGGAATCAAATTCGACGGAAAAAGGGAATCCAAAATCGCAAGAAAACAGCCCACAGGACCGCGCTTTCCTGCAAAACCGAAACCTCCAATCCCCCAAAAATCCCAATTCAATCAATGTCGTGAGAATTCTTCACGGAGAACGATGTAGCGTGCGAAACGGATGCCGCGCTGTCGTGACTGCGCTGTAACGCAGTGAAAGCGCGGAACGAAAGCGGGCCAACTCATATGCGGGTTCGGGGTTGTTCCAGGCAGCTTTGCCAGCCGAAGGCGAATTAGGCGTAGGCGTGTCCTCCGAAGCCCCTGCCTGCCGGAGCTTTTGCGCAGGCAGGTGGGCGCAGGAGGACGGGTTCGGACCTTTTCTGTCTCACGCCGAGTTGGCTTCGCTCACCGCCCCGACCGATCCACCAGCGTCATAGGCACACCGGCGACGACGAGTTCGGCATGGGTGACGGTCGCCGCGACCTCTTGATTGAGCCGCCCTTGCGCATCGCGGAAGCGGCGGCCGAGCGCGGTTTCGGGCACGAGCCCGAAGCCGATCTCGTTGGAGACGAGGATGATGCGGCCTTCGGCGCTTTCGAGCGTGGCGACGAGCTCCGCCGTGGCTGCCCCCACATCGTCTTCGGCGACCATCAGATTGCTGAGCCACAGGGTCAGGCAGTCGACGACAATCGCCGTGTCGGCGCGATCATTCTCGGCGATCGCTCGGGCCAGCGCCCGCGGCGCCTCGACCGTGGTCCAGCCGGCGCCGCGATCGGCCTGGTGCAGGGCGATGCGGTCGGCCATTTCGGCGTCGCCCGCGTCCGCAGTGGCGATGAACACCTTGCGCGCCGCAGACGAAGCAAGCTCAAGCGCCCGCCGGCTCTTGCCGGAGCGGGCGCCGCCCAGAACGAGCCATGTATCGCTGCACTCCGCCGTCATCGCTCGCCCCGGTCAAAGCCGCTGTTCGTCATTGCCGCCGAATCGCGCTAAAGCGTATTCCCGAAAAAAGCCTGCCCCGGGCCTGAACCGGGGTGGGAACCGGTTTTCGGATAAGAATACGCTTCAAAACAAAAAGATAGCGCACTTTGAGTGATTCCGAGAAAACGAAAAGTGCGCTATCGTCCCGATCCGACCATCCCTGCCGGCCATCTTCAATTCGCTGCGCGCCGGCGATCTCTCCATAGAGTATAGACCGGCCAAGGGGAATTCGATTTAAGACGCCCGACCGGCGCCGCATCCCCTGCGGTGATACCCGACAGACCCTTTACCGAATGCGCCAACGAAAAGAGCGAAACCGCAAATGCTGAACGATTATGCCATTCCCCCCCTGGCCGAACCTTTGCGCGAACGGGTGAGCGCGGCGCTCGATGCCAAGACCAAGCCGCCGGGCTCGCTCGGCCGGCTGGAAAGCCTGGCGCTGACGCTGGCGCTCGCCCAGGACGATGAGCATCCGCGCGCCGACCCGGCCCGGCTGCTGCTGTTTGCCGGCGATCACGGCATCACGCAAGAGGGGGTGAGCGCCTGGCCGCAGGAGGTGACGGCGCAGATGGTCGCCAATTTCCTGAGCGGCGGCGCGGCCGCCAATGTGCTCGCCCGCAGCGTCGGCGCCGAAGTGACCGTCGTCGATGCGGGCGTCGCCGCCGATCTGCCGCCGCATCCCGATCTGAAAACGCTAGCTGTCGCTAAAGGCACGCGCAACGCCGCCCTTGAAGATGCGATGACGGAAGCGGAATGCGCCGAGGCCCTGCGTCGCGGCGCGGCACTTGCTGCCGAGGCGACGGCAAACGGCGCCCGAATCATCCTGCTCGGCGAGATGGGCATCGGCAACACCTCGAGCGCGACCCTGATCGGCAGCGCGCTTACCGGCCTCCCGGTTGCCTATCTGGTCGGCCCCGGCGCCGGCCTCACCGCCGACGGCGTCGACCGCAAATGCGCCGTGCTCGAAAAGGCGCGGGCGCGCCATCCCGGCACGCTCTCGGCCGAGGCGGCGCTCGCCGCTTTCGGCGGCTTCGAGGTCGCGATGATGACCGGCGCGGCGATCGCTTCTGCCGCGGCGCGGGTGCCGGTTCTGGTCGACGGTTTCATCGCCACCGCCGCCGCCCTTGCGGCAGTGAAGGCGCGGCCCGAGATCGCCGGTTATCTGGTCTATGCCCACCGCTCCGCCGAACCCGGCCATGCCGGGCTGCTTGAGGCGCTCAGCGCCGATCCGCTGCTCGATCTCGGCATGCGTCTCGGCGAAGGCTCGGCGGCGTTGGCGGCATTGCCGCTGCTGCGCGCCGCCTGTGATATCCTGCGCGACATGGCGACGTTCGAGAGCGCCGGTGTCTCCGACAAGGCGGGGTGAGCGCGGGCGGCAATGCGCGATGAACTGATCAGCTTTTTCACCGCGCTGCGTTTCCTGAGCCGGCTGCCGGTCCCGCTTGCCGATGCGCCGGAGGGCGCCATGCAGCGGGCACTGCGCTACTACCCGCTCGCCGGCGCCGTTATCGGCCTTTCCGGCGGCATCGTCTACATGGTTGCCGCCACCATCCTGCCGCCGCTGGTCGCCGCCGCATTGGCGCTCGCCGTCCATCTCCTGGTCACCGGGGCGCTGCACGAGGACGGGCTCGCCGATACCGCCGACGGGCTCGGCGGCGGCGCCACCAAGGCGCGCGCGCTTGAGATCATGCGCGACAGCCGCACCGGGGTTTATGGCGCCGCGGCAATCGTCCTTTCGCTCATCCTGCGGACCGCGGCGCTCGCCGCCTTTGCGCCGCTCGCCGGATTTTTCGCCTGGATCGCGGTGCAGACCATCGGCCGGCTCGCCATCCTGCCGGCGCTGGCGCTCACCGACTATGCCCGCGCCGAGGGCCTGGCGAGCGCCGTCTCCGGCCGGCCGACGCCGGCCGATCTGGCTGTCGCCTGCGCGACCGGCATCGCCGTCGTGGTGGTCGCGACCGGTGCTGCCGGCATCGTCGCGATCATTGTGGCGGCGGCCGCCGCCGGGCTCATGCTGTGGCGCCTCGTCGCCCGCCTCGGCGGCTATACCGGCGACGGCCTCGGCGCCGTCGAGCAGATCGCCGAAATCGCCGCGCTGGTGGCGCTCGCGGCGGTCATCTGAAAAGCATCAGAGAGAAGCCAGCCAGCTTAGCGCGCCGTCGATGTCGCTGACGGTGTTGGTCGGCGCCAATTGCGGGCGCCTTATCATCAGCATCGGGATTCTGCAGGCCGCCGCCGCCGACAGCTTGCCGCGTGCCGTGCCGCCGGAATTCTTGGTTACCAGATGGGTTATGTCGTGCGTCCGCATCAGCGCTTCGTCTTCCGCCGCGGTTCCGGGCGCGCCGATAATCTGCTGCCCCGGAAGATCGGTCGCTTCCGGTTTGATCAGCGAGCGCACCAGAAACCAGACGTCATGCCGTTCGGCGAAGGCATTAAGGCCGCTGCTGCCCAGCGTCAGAAACGCGCGGGCGCCGGCCGGCAGCGCCTTTGCGGCCGCCTCGGTATCGGCGCAGTCGATCCAGGTCTCGCCCGGCCGCGGCACCCAGGCCGGTCGCTCCAGCCGCAGGAGGGGTATGCCGGCCGCTTCACAGGCGGCGACCACATTGCCACTGATCTCGGCGGCGAACGGGTGGGTGGCGTCGATGACCGCGGCGACCGGCTCGGCGCGCAGATAGCGCTCAAGGCCGGCCGCGCCGCCGAAGCCGCCGCGCCGCGTCGGCACCGGCAGATCGCGCGGCGCCGCCGTCACCCCGGCAAGCGATGCGGTCGCCTGCCAGCCGCGGGTCTTGGCAAGCCGTTCGGCAAGGTGCCGCGCCTCGCTTGTGCCGGCCAGAAGCAGAAGGCGCCGGGCGCTCATGGGCCGGCCCTGCCGACGATGGTGCCGGCGCGGTCGACAATGATTGTCTCGACTTCGACCGGTGCGCCGGAAAGAAGGTCGAGCGCCGTCCGCCGCGCCTGCTCGGCGATGGCAGCGGTGAGCGCCGGTCCGGCGATCTCATGGGCCTGAAGCGCGGTATTGGCGCCGGCCACCGCCTCACCGTTCAGTCCCAGGTCGTTCGCCAGCCGGCCGAGCCGGGCGAAATCGATCGTGCTGCGTCCGGAATGCAGATCGAGCGCGCCCTGCGCCAGCTTCGTCATCTTGGCCACGCCGCCGGCAATGGTGAGGTGCGGGACCGGGTGCCGTTTCAGATATTTCAGCATGCCGCCGGCGAAATCGCCCATGTCGATGAGCGCGATCTCCGGCAGGTCGTAGAGCGCCTTCACCGCGGCCTCCGAGGTCGCGCCGGTGGCGCCGGCGATGTGGTCAAGGTGGCTTGCCCGGGCAACGTCGATGCCGCGCTGGATCGACGCGATCCAGGCCGAACACGAGAACGGCCGGACGATCCCGGTGGTGCCGAGGATCGACAGTCCGCCGACAATGCCGAGCCGCGGATTCCAGGTCTTTTCGGCAAGTTCCGCGCCGCCGGGGATCGAGATCACCACGTCGAAATCGGCCGCCTCGTTTGCACGGTCGGCGACTTCCCTGAGCGCCCCGGCGATCATCTGCCGCGGCACCGGATTGATCGCCGGTTCGCCGGGCGCGATCGGCAGGCCGGGCTTCGTCACCGTGCCGACGCCCTCGCCGCCGAACAACCTGATGCCGGTCCCGGCCGGCGCCCGCCGCACTTCGGCGATGATCAGCGCGCCATGGGTGACGTCGGGATCGTCCCCGGCATCTTTTTTGATCCCGGCGCGGGCGAAGCCGTCGCCGCGGTCGGACACGGCGAGGGCAAAGGCCGGGCGTTCGCCCCTCGGCAGGGTGATGTCGACGGGATCGAGGAAGGTCCCGGAAGTGAGCGCATGGCCGGCGGATTTCGCCGCCGCTGTGGCACAGGCGCCGGTGGTCCAGCCGGTCCGCAGTTTACGCTTCGACCCGGTCATTCCGCGCCCTCGGGCCATGATGATGCGGTATCGCGACCACGAGATATCGCGCCGCGAGGCCGACCCCGTGTCCGGCAATCGCCGAAATCTCGAAACAGACTGCTCCACTCGCCCGTCAATGGGCCTCGTCCCAATTGCCGGCGGCGCGGGCATCGACCTTCAAGGGCACGGAAAGGGCGACCGCCGGCAGCGCGGCGTTCTCCATCACCGTCGAGACGACGCTTACCGTCGCCTCGATCTCGGCCTCCGGCACCTCGAAGATCAGTTCGTCGTGGACCTGCAGCAGCATCTGTGCGGAGAGCTTCGCCTTGTCGAGCGCCGGCTCCATCTGCACCATGGCGCGGCGGATGATGTCGGCGGCCGAACCCTGGATCGGCGCGTTGATGGCGGCGCGTTCGAGGAAGGCACGCATGTTCGGGTTCCTGGTGTTGATTTCGGCATAGTGCGCCCGGCGGCCGAAGATCGTCGTCACATAGCCGTTGGCGTGGGCCGATTTCTTGGTCTCCTCCATATAGTCGCGGATGCCGGGGAAGCGCTCGAAATAGGTGTCGATATAGGCCCGCGCCTCCTCGCGCGATATGCCGAGCTGATTGGCCAGCCCGAAGGCCGAAATGCCGTAGATGATGCCGAAATTGATCGCCTTGGCGCGGCGGCGCACGCTCGCCTCCATGCCGGCGATCGGCACGCCGAACATTTCCGAGGCGGTCATCGCATGGATGTCGAGGCCGTCGGCAAAGGCCTGCTTCAACTGGCCGATATCGGCGATGTGGGCGAGCACGCGCAGTTCGATCTGGCTGTAGTCGGCGGAAACCAGTTTCGCGCCCTTTTCGGCGATGAAGGCGGTGCGGATTTTTCGCCCCTCCTCGGTGCGCACCGGGATGTTCTGCAGATTGGGATCGGAGGAGGACAGCCGTCCGGTGGTCGTCGCAGCGAGCGCGTAAGAGGTGTGGACGCGGCCGGTCTCGGGATTGATGAAGCCCGGCAGGGCGTCGGTATAGGTCGATTTCAGCTTCGACATCTGGCGCCAGTCGAGCACGCGCGCCGGCAGGTCGTGGCCTTCGCCGGCCAGGTCTTCGAGCACGCCGGCGCCGGTCGCCCAGGCCCCGGTCTTGGTCTTCTTGCCACCTTCGAGGCTCATCTTGTCGAACAGGATCTCGCCGAGCTGTTTCGGCGAGGCGATGTTGAAAGGCTCGCCGGCAAGTTCGTGAATTTCCGCCTCAAGCCCGGCCATCGATTGCGCGAATTCGCCGGAAAGCCGGGCGAGGATCTGCCGGTCGACGGTAATCCCGCGCCGTTCCATGCGGGCGAGCACCGGGATTAGCGGCCGCTCCAGGGTCTCGTAGACGGTGGTCATGCGCTCGGCGACGAGCCGCGGCTTCAGCGCCTGCCACAGCCGCAGCGTGACATCGGCATCCTCGGCCGCATAGGCCGTCGCCTTGTCGAGCGGCACCTTGTCAAACGTCACCTGCGCCTTGCCGGTGCCGGCGACCTCCTTGAACGAAATCGGCTTATGGCCGAGCCAGCGCTCGGCAAGCTCGTCCATGCCGTTGCCGCCGCGGCCGGCATCGAGCGCGTAGGAAATCAGCATGGTATCGTCGTAAGCGCCGATTTCGATGCCGTAGCGGGCGAGCACCAGCCAGTCATATTTGAGGTTCTGGGCGATTTTTAAGACGCCCTTATCCTCCAGCATCGGCTTCAGCGCGTCGAGCGCATCGCTAAGCGCGATCTGCTCGGGCGCCGGCCCGCCGCCCAGAAGGTCGTCCTCGCCGCTTTTATGGCCGAGCGGGATGTAGCAGGCCCGGCCCGGCGCCGTCGCCAGGCTGACGCCGACAAGCTCGGCGCGCATCGCATCGAGCGAGGTGGTCTCGGTGTCGACGGCGACAAGCCCGCGGTCGACCGCCTCGGCGATCCACTCGTTGAGCCGGGCGAGCGTCGTCACCGCCTCATAGCGTTCGGTGTCGATCGGCAATGCGGCCGACGCTGCCAGCCGCGTTTCGGCGAGCGCCGCGGGCGTTGCCGCATCGCCGGCAGCCGCGGTTTCGGCCTTTTGTTCCGCTTGAGCCGCCGCCCAGCCGGTGACCTCGATCGTCGACGGCTCGACGGCGCCGACGTCGGTTTCGGTCGCTTCGGCGACGCGGCGGGTCAGCGTGTTGAATTCCAGCGCCTTCAGGAAGGCGACCGCCCTTCTCCCGTCGACGGCGCGGACGCCCAAATCTTCGCCCGGCACGGTCAGCGGCACCGCGTCGTCGAGCATTACGAGCTGGCGCGAAATCCGCGCCTGTTCGGCGAAGTCGATCAGGCTCTGGCGGCGCTTCGGCTGTTTGATCTCGTCGGCGCGCGACAGCAGCGTCTCGACATCGCCGAAATCGCCGATCAACTGCGCCGCCGTCTTGACGCCGATTCCCGGCACGCCCGGAATGTTGTCGACCGAATCGCCGGCAAGCGCCTGGACCTCGACGACCTTTTCCGGCGGCACGCCGAACTTCTCGACCACCTCGTCGGGGCCGATGCGGCGGTCCTTCATGGTGTCGACCATGGTGACGCCGGGCCCGACGAGCTGCATCAGATCCTTGTCCGAGGCGATAATGATTACTTCGGCGCCGGCCTTACGGGCGATCCGCGCATAGCTGGCGATCAGGTCGTCGGCCTCATAGCCCTCAAGCTCGATCGCGGCGATGTTGAAGGCCTCGACCGCCTGGCGGATCAGCCCGAACTGGGGGACGAGGTCTTCCGGCGGATCGGGCCGGTTGGCCTTGTACTGGTCGTAGATCTCGTTGCGGAAGGTGTGGCCCGAGGCATCGAAAATGACGGCGATGTGGGTCGGCTCGTCGCCCGGCGCCGGCGACAGCCCCTCCTGCATCAGCTTCCACAGCATGTTGCAGAACCCGGCGACGGCGCCGACCGGCAGGCCGTCCGATTTGCGCGTCAGCGGGGGGAGCGCGTGATAGGCGCGGAAGATGTAGGACGACCCGTCAACGAGGAAGAGGCGGTCGCCGGCGGAAAAGGGCTTTTGTGATCGCGCATTGGTCATGGCCGGACTATGCCATGTTCGCGCGCCGCGTCGACAGCGTTTGTTGCGCGAACGGAGCCGCGGTGCAGGCAACCCTCCCGATGAGCGTCTTGACTTCGTTTTGAAGCGACGTGCGGATGGCGCGACCTATCGCGCCGCGGCGGCCTTTCGCGCCGGCTCTGCGCTCTGCACCATGTCGGCGCGGACCGGGCGCGGGATCGAGAACAGATTGCCCTGGCCGTAGCGGACATCGAAATCGAGAAGATCGACGACCGTGGTCTCGGTCTCGATGCGCTCGACAATCATCTCCATGCCGTAGCGGGAGAGGAGGTCGACGAAATCGGCCGCATGAATGTCCGAGCCCGAACTGGACCAGTCGCGCAGAAGCATGTCGGCCCGGATCTTGACGAAGCGGAAGCCGCGGTCGGCGAGATCGTGGAAATCGGTCTTCAGATCACGGACATTGTCGATGGAAAAGCGATAGCCGAGCCTGGCGAGCGCGCCGAGGCCCTCGATTTCGACCGGCGACATGCCACGCACGGTCTTTTGCCGGAATTCCAGGATCAGCGAATCGGCAAGCTCCTGATTGACCTCGAGGAATCCGGCCATCTCCTGGAAGAAATCGTGGTCGGCGAGGCTTTCGAGCGCAATGTTGCAGAACATGCCGAGGCCGCTATTGCGGGCGTTGAGGCGGCGCAGCACCTGGACGGCGCGGAACAGCACATGGCTGTCGAGCGCCGGCAGCAGGCCTTCGGCGGCGGCGACCGGCAGGAACTCGTCCGGCAGCATCATCCGGCCGTCCTCGCCGCGCAGCCGCGACAGCGCCTCGTAAAAGGCGACCTTGCGCTGCGGCAGGGTGACGACCGACTGCAGGAAAATGTCTATCCGCTCGCCTTCGATCGCCGTGCAAATGGCGCGGGCGCGTTCGGCCGCCTCCTGTTCTTCGTCGGGCTCATCCGGCGCGGGCTCGGCGATCGCCTGTTCCCCGGCGGCGGCGGCCGGTGCGCCCGGCGCCGGCGGCGGCCGTTTCAATTTCTCTTCGATCGCGGAAATGCTCTCCGACAGTTCGCCCATGCCGGCGGCCAGGCTTTCGATCTCGTCGGAAAACGCCTTCAACCCGTCCTCGATCCGGTTGTCGGCGCCGGTCTCCAGGGCGGCAAAACGGTGTTCCAGATGCTGCACCTCGCGCGACAATGTGCCGAGAAACCGGTCCATGTCCTCGAGCCGGCCGGCCATCACCTTGCGGTCGCGGTCCCGCACCTTGCGGCTTTCGAGCAGGATGAAGACGAGGAGCAGGGCGAACGCGGCCATCGCCGCCTCGCCGACCGAGATGCCGGCGACGCGGTAGATGACGGCGCCGAACGAGCCGGCGATGGCGACCATGCAGATGGCGATGATGGTGGCGGTGAGGCGTTCCATTGCTCTCCATCGATCGGGCGACGGCGCGCCCTCAGCGCGGCGCGCAAGTGATTCGCCTTTTGCCGATGGTGCCGCAATGGCGTGCCCGCGTCAGCCCCTTTGTGTGGATGAGCGCGGCCAGAGGCCGGATCACTCTGCGGCTGCCTGGCGCGCCGCCAGACAGCTTGTGATCCATTGCGCCGTCAGTTTCTCGGCCACCGAATTCTGCCGCAGCCGATCGTTGAGCGCCGCCCAGTCGACCCGGTCGAGCGGCTGGTCCTGCTCGAAGCAGGAGAAGACGACGCTGCGCTTGCCGGTTTCGGGGTCTTTGTGCGGCTGAATGCACTGGGCGCAGATCTCCTTCATCATGCACTGCATGGGCGAGTTGATCGAGCCGATCGCCACCCGGCAATTGCGCAAATGCCCGGCCAGGCCGGCATGGCGCGCCGCCTCGACCGCGGCCATCATCCGGTCGGAACCGATGACGATCATGCGCTCGACGCTGTCGACTGGGATCGCCTGCTCGCCGAGCCGGCCGTCGCCATAGGCGCGGATCGCCTCGACGATGTTGGCGTGAACGCTTCTGTCCTGCGGCCGCCGTGCCGCCGGCACGTCGGCCTCGTCGCAGGCCCAGACGACGACATCGGCCGCGGCCTCGATATCGTCGATCTTGTAGACGTCGCTGGATTTCTTATAGCCGGCGAAATAAAGCACTTTGGAGCCGTTGGCGCGCAGCGCCTGGCCGATGGAAAACAGCACCGCATTGCCGAGCCCGCCGCCGACCAGCATCACCGTCTCGCCCGACGGCGTCACCGTCGGCGCCCCGGTCGGGCCCATCAGCACCACCGGTTCGCCCGGCTGCAGCATCCGGCACAAATCCGACGATCCGCCCATTTCGAGCACGATGACCGAGACCAGCCCCTTGTCGCGGTCGACCCAGGCGCCGGTGAGCGCGAGGCCCTCCATGGCGAGCGTGGTGTCGGCCGCGCGTGGCGCGTTCGCCTCGTAGTTCTGCAGCCGGAAGAACTGGCCGGGGTGGAAGTTACGGGCCGCCGCCGGCGCCTTGATGAACACCTCGACAATGGTCGGCGTCAGCCGCTCGACCGCGACCACGGTCGGGCGCAGGTCACTATTGAGCCGGCTGATCAGCGCTTCGCCCGGCTCGGCGCTTGCCGGCGGACTTGACTCGAGTACCGCCTCAATCTGCGGGAAGCCCTGCCTGGCGCTTGCCATCGCCTTGACCACATTGCCGAAATAGCTCGGGTGCAGGTCGCCGAAGAAGCTGACGAAACGGCCGTCCTCGGCCCGCTTCAACAGCACGTCCGGGCGGTCCGGCTTGGCGTGGGAATAGGTCGGGGTGACCGGCGCGCCGGCCTCGTCGCAGGCCTGGAAATACTGGCCGTCGAAATCAAACAGGCCGGGGATTTCGCGGGCGATCACCGTATTCGGCTTGGTGCCGGCGGCGACATAGATGCTCTTGGCCGGAACGCTCACCTCCTCGCCCTTATTGAAGCGGCCCTCGGCATCGTCATAGCTGCGTTCGGTAACGAGCGCTGCGGCGTGGCCCCAGTCGTCGACCTCGATCCGCTTCGGCGACAGGCCCTCGGCAAACGCGATGCCCTCCTCGAGCGCCTTTTCGATCTCCTCGTGGTTGAGCCGGAAGGCCGGGCTGTCGACGAGCCGCTTGCGGTAGACGAGGGTGGCACCGCCCCATTTGCGCAACAGCGGCGCCAGACGCGGTTCGCGGCCCTCGGCGGCGGCCAACCTGCGCTCGGCAGCGAGCGCCTCGGCGTGGCCGATCCACTCGTCGGCGATCTCGCCCTCCTCCGGGCTCCAGCCGGCGCGCACGGCGGCAACACCCTGTTCAGCCGAGAGCGCCCGATAGCGGTCGCGGAACTTCTCCACGTGGCGGACGTAATAGGCGAGCGATTCGGTGGCGGTGTCGATGGCGGTCAGGCCGCCGCCGATGACGGCGATCGGCAGGCGAAGCTGCAGATTGGCGATCGACTCCTTCTTGGCGGCGCCGGTCAACTGCAGCCCCATCAGGAAGTCGGAAGCCGTGCGCACGCCGCGGGCAAGCCCGTTGGGGATATCGAGCAGTGTCGGCTTGCCGGCGCCGGCGGCGAGCGCGATGTGGTCGAAGCCGTGCGCCCACGCCTCCTCCAGGGTTAGCGTCGAGCCGAAGCGGACGCCGCCGAACATGGCGAACGCCGCGCGGCGCTCCAGGAGCAGCCGGACGAGTTTTAGGAAATTCTTGTCCCAGCGTACGGTAATGCCGTATTCGGCAACGCCGCCGAAGCCGGCGAGCACCCGGTCGTCGAGGGATTCGACCAGTTCGGAAAAATCGCGGATCGGACGGAATTCGGTCCGGCTGCCATCGGCGTTGACACCGGAGATTTCCGGCGGCAGCGGCTCGATCTTCAGCCCGTCGACGCCGATAACGGTGTGGCCGGCATTGAGCAGGAAATGGGCGAGCGTGTAGCCGGCCGGGCCCATGCCGACGACCAGCACCTTGCGGCCCGACGGGGCTGCCGGCAGCGGGCTTTGGAAATTCAGCGGATTCCAGCGTGTCAACAGCGAATAGATCTCGAAGCCGTAGGGCAGGCCGAGCACGTCCTTCAGCGTCCGGGTCTCGACCTCGGGGATGTTGACCGGATCCTGCTTCTGATAGATGCACGACTTCATACAGTCATTGCAGATGCGGTGGCCGGTGGCGGCCGCCATCGGATTGTCGACCAGGATGATGGCCAAGGCGCTGATCGGCAGCCCGTCGGTCTTGGCGGTCTGGAATTCCGAAATGCGCTCCTCGAGCGGGCAGCCGGCAAGGCGGACGTCATAATCGTTGATGATGAAGTCGTCGACGCCGTCGACGGGCTTGCGCGGCTTCAGGCCGCGGGCGCAGGAATCCTTGCCCTGCTTGTGGCACCAGATGCAGTAATTGGCCTGATCGAGCGCGCCCTTCAGATCGGTGCCGCTGTCGGTGAGCACGAAACCGTCGCGCGGCCTGAGGCTGTCGTCGTCGCGGGCATAGCGGATGATGGCGTCGTCACCGGTCGTCGCGAATTCGTCGAAAATATGCGCCGGGTCGTGCTTGGCCGGCACCCGAAAGAGGATGTCGTCGGCATGGCGGGCCCGCCCCTCATCGCTGAGCGTCGCCCAGGCGGCATAGGATTTCGCCGTCTCAAGAAGGGCGGCATTGGCCTCCTCGTCCGCCGACAGGCGCTCGACCAGGGCGGCAAAGCTCTGGTCGGTGATCGGGCCGCCGATCGCCGCTTCCAGTTCGGCGGTCAATGCCGGCACGTTAAGTGCCGCAAGCGCGTCCGGCTTGACGCCCTTTGCCGCCTTGCGCTGAACGAAATTGCGCTTGATGCGGTAGAGCGGGGCCAGCGCCTCATGGGCGCCGACCAGTGCGGCGGCTTCGGTTTCAATGCCGAACAGCTCGACAAGAAATCGTTCGAGATGGGGCGAGAGGTCGAGCATCAGCTCGGAGTCTTCGAGCCGTGACAGCGCCGCCGGCTCGTGGCGCGCCGCCTCGAGCCGGTTCGCCAGATCGGCGTCATCGGCGGCGATGCGGCCGGTAAAGGCGCGGTCGACGGCGGCAAGCCCGTCGCGATTGTAGAGATCCGAAAAGGCGATCCCGAAAGACAGGTCCGCTGACGTCACCGCTCGTCTCCCGATTTCCGACCCGCGATCGCGCGCTTTTCAGGGATGCGCATCACCGGTCATTGCGACATGAACTATATTTCATAACCGCACATATCTGCGCAAGTGCTGAACTATGTGTCATGACATATGCAAAAAGTCGCAGGTATGCGCCGCCGGTTTAGCCGAAATTGCGGGCGAAGGAAACTGCGCTATTCAATGCGCACCGTGACGGTGCTGCTGGCGCCGCTTGCGTCGATCACCGAAAGGCTGGCGAAACCGGGTCCGTCCGGCTGCCACAGGCTTTCGCGGCGGAAGCGGGCGCGCGCCACCGGCCGGCCGTTGACCAGCCAGATCAGCGGCGGTTCGCCGCCGCTCGCCTTCAGCGCCAGCGGCATCGCGGCGCCGGCGCCGAAACCGAGATCGACGCGGGCGCCGTCCGGCGGGAAGACGATGCCGAGCGGCGCGGCATTCGATCCGGCACCCGCCGCCCGTGCCCCGGCGGCGCCGAAGCGGCGCAGCGGCGGCGGCAGTTCCGCCGTGGTGGCGATGACGGCGCCGCGCGGCCGCGGCTTCAAAGGGGTGCGGTCGCCGCCGAGCCGGGCAAAGGCGTCGAACAGTATCGGTGCTGCGGCGCTGCGGCCGGTCATGCCCGGCACCGGCGTGCCGTCGGGCCGGCCGACCCAGACGGCAATGGTGTGGGTGCCGTCGAAACCGACCGACCAGGCATCGCGATAGCCGTATGACGTGCCGGTCTTGTAGGCAAAGCCGCCGGCGGCGTTGGTCGGCGGCGCGGCACCCGCCAGCACGTCGGCGACATACCAGGCCGCGACCGCGCTCAGCACGGGATGGTCGGAGGGCTTGGCCACCGGGGCGCCGGCGCGGACTGTCAGCGGCAGCATTTGCCCGCCGCGGGCAATGCCCGCATAGGCCCTTGTCAGATCGGCGAGCGAAAGGCCGACGCCGCCGAGCCCGACGGCGAGCCCGGGGGCTTCGGCCAGCGGCAGTTTCGGTTCGATGCCGACGGCGCGCAGCCGGCTGAACAGCCGCTCCGGCCCGATCATCTGCAACAGCGCCACCGCCGGCACATTCAGCGACATCTGCAGCGCAAGGCGCGCCGTCACCGTGCCCATAAAATCCTCGTCGAAATTCTTCGGCGCATAGCCGCCGAACCAGGCCGGCCGGTCCTCGATCAGGGTTTCGGGATGAACCCGCCCGGCCTCGAAGGCAAGGCCGTAGACGAAAGGCTTCAGCGCCGAGCCGGGCGAGCGGATCGCCGCCGTCATGTCGATATGGCCGGCGCGGGCGTCGTCGAGATAGCCGGCCGAGCCGACATGGGCGCGAACCTTGCCGGTGGCGTTTTCAACCGCGAGGATTGCGATCGAGATCTTGCGGCCGAGCTCACCGGCGCGCTCGGCAGCAAGCGTCTCCAGCCGTCGCTGAAGCGGCCGGTCGATGGTCAGCCGGTGGAGGCGGGCGTCGGGATCGCGGGCGCGCTCACGTTCGGCCAGATGCGGCGCGAACATGGGCACAGGCCGGCGCCCGGTCGGCACCTTTTGCGCCTTTGCTGCGATAGCCGTGTCGCCGGCGAGCACGCCGCCGGCAACCATGCGGTCGAGCACCCGGTCGCGCGCCGCGCGCGCGGCGATCGGCGCGCGATCCGGTCGGCGCCGTTCCGGCGATTGCGGCAGCGCCACCAGAAGCGCCGCCTCGGCGCGCGAGAGCCGCCGCGGTTCCTTGCCGAAATAGGCGAGCGCCGCCGCCCTGACCCCTTCGAGATTGCCGCCATAGGGCGCCATGGTGAGATAGAGTTCGAGGATCTCCCGCTTGGTGAGCCGTTGCTCGATCTGAACGGCGCGGACCATTTCATGGAATTTTGCCACCAAAGTGCGCTTTGCGCCGGGCTCGAGCAGGCGGGCGAGCTGCATGGTGATCGTCGAGGCGCCGGAGACGATGCGCCGGTTGACGGCGAACTGGCCGACGGCCCGGATCAGCGCCAGCGCATCGACACCCGGATGGTCGTAAAACCGCTTGTCCTCATAGGCGATCAGCATGTCGAGGAAGCGCCGGTCGACCTTGTCGAGATCGGCCGGCAGCCGCCAGCGGCCGTCCGGCGCCGTGAATGGCCTCAGCAGCAGGCCGTTGCGGTCGACGACACGGGCCGACACGATCTCGGCGCGAGAGAAATCGGGCGGGCCGATCCGCGCCGCATAGGCGATGACGAGGACGGCGCAGAAGGCGGCGACAAATGTCAGACCGGCCGCGGCCACGCCGATCCGCTGAAGCCGGATGACCGGGCGCGGCGGACGGTTCGGCGCCGCGCCCGCCGCCCCGTCGTTCACCGCGCCGCCTCGACCGCCATTTTGCCGGCCGCGGTGCGGGCGAAACGGTCGGGCCAGTACATATCCTCGATAAAGGCGGCCGGATGGGCGAAGCGCCCGGGACTGACCGCCCGCACCATGTAGGCGACGGTGAAGTTCCGCGGCGAATTCGCCGTGCGGTCGATCGCAGCGACGAAACGGTCGTCGCGGAACTCGGCATGCCGCGGCTTCTCCTCTTCGGTCAGCCACGGCAGATTGGAGAGATTGGCGCTGCCGACCAGCGTCGGATTGTCGATCTCAAGACCCGCCGGCAGGCGGTCGACGAGCAGCAGGCGGCCGTTCTGCGGCTCCTCCTCTTCCACCGTGAGCGCGACGATCAGCCGCGCGTTCTGGGCCACCTCGGCCGGATCGACCTCGACGCCATCCAGGGTGAAATACTGCCGGCTGAGGGCAAAGCCGTTGGCGGCAGCCGGATCGGGCGTCGTCGGCGCGCCGGTGACGCTGACCACGGCAGAGACCGCTTCGTCGCCGCGATTGGTCACGGTGATGTCGCCGCCGCGGAAATCGATGGCGCCATAGCTCGCCACCAGGCTGCCGCTGTGATCGGCGCCGCCGACGTCGAGGTCGATGCGGCCGGCCTCCTTGCCGAGCGCATGGGCGGCGAGCACCATCCAGGCCTTTTCCTGGGTGCTCGTATAGGTCGCGGCGCGATTGGCGGCATCGATCCGGGCGGCGATGGTCGGGATCATGCCGCGGGAAAGCCCGGTTTCGGAGACGAGCGTCAGGGCCGCGGCCGCATCGCGCAATTCGGAACCGTAATCGCCGCGGCCGACCCAGTCGCTTTCCTTGGCGAGCGCCGTCATCGCCGCGGTAAAGGTGCGCTCGGCGCGAACCGTGTCGCCGGTCATCGCAAGTGCTGCGCCGATCTGGGCGCGGGCGAGCCCGGTGGCGAAGTCGTCGATCTTGGTGTCGGCGAAATAGCGCAGATCGCCGATCGGCGCGCGGCCGTTGCGGGCGAGCACGTAAAGGGCATAGGCGAGCCCCTCGCCGCCACCCTCGACCTCAGGCGTGATTGCCACCGCATTGCCGAGCCGTTCGAGCGCCAGCCCATAGGCACGGTCAGGGATCGAAAAGCCGCGCTCGCGGGCCCTTGTCAGGAAGTCGGTGACATAAGCATCGAGCCACAGATCGCCGTCGCCGGGGCGCCACAGGCCGAACGCGCCGGTCGATGACTGCAGCGCCAGCACCCGGGCGATCGCCTCGTTGATGCGCGCCCGCGGCTCGGTCTTGGTCAGCCCGGCCCGAGCCGCGACATCGGCCAGATAGAGCAGCGGCAGCGCCCGACTCGTGGTCTGCTCGGCGCAGCCATAGGCGTAGCGGTCGAGCGCGGCGATCAGGCCCGGCAGATCAAGGCCGGCGCCGGGGCCGACGGCGAGCGTGACCTTGCCGGTGCCCGGCACGATGCCGGAGAGGAGATCGCCGCTGACGGTCAGCTTGCCACCCCTGGCGGCCAGCGTGCTGACGGAGCGGCGGCTCGAAATCGCGTTTGCCGGCACGATGCCGAGGTCATGGTCGCGGGAGATGATCAGCCCGTCCGGGCCTTCCAGTTCGACGATAAGGGTCGCGGTGCCGACGCCGACGGCGTCGATCGGCACGGTGACCGCACGGCGCGCGCCGGCCTCCAGCGACACCGCCGTTGACGCCATCTGGTCGGAGACGAGGAGCGGCCCGTCGGCGCCGACGGTGACTTGGTATTCGCCGGCCGGCCCGTCGGTATTGGCGAGATCGAGGCGCAGCGCGGCCTGATCGCCGACCGCCATGAACCGCGGCATGCTGGCCAAAAGCACCACCGGATCGCGGACGATCACGTCGGTTGCGGCGTGGCCGAGCTTCCCGGCGCTCCAGGCGACCGCCATCACCCGCACCGTGCCGGCGAAGGCCGGCAGATCGAAGCTGATCTCGGCGCTGCCGTCATCGCCGACATCGACGAGGCCGGAAAAGAGCGCCAGCGGCGCCTGCGCCGGCGGGCGTCCCTGCAGGCCGGCCTGCGGCAGGCCGTCGCCGCCGGAGCGGATGCGGCCGCGCGGCGCCCGCATGCCGTCGATCAGACTGCCGTAAAGATCGCGGAACTCGGCCGACAACGCCCGCTGGCCGAAATACCAGGCGTCAGGCGCCGGCGGTTCATAACCGGTCAGATTGAGAATGCCGACATCGACGGCGGCGACCACCAGCCGCGCCGGCTCGCCGGGGGCGAGCCCGGAGATTTTGACCGGAACGGACAGCGGCGCGTTCGGCCGGACCTGTTCGGCGACATCGAGGTTAAGCGAGAGCAGCCGCGGCGCCCGGTCGACGCCGAGCCAGGCGAGCCCGACCGCGCGGCTCGGCATGCGGCCGGCCTCGACATCGAGCGGCCGGTAGAGCATCACCGTCACATAGGCGCCGGGCGCCCAGTCGTCGCCGACGGTCAGTTCGACTTCGGCGCCTTCGGCGGGGATGTCGACGACCTTCAGCGTTCGCATGGTCTCGCCGATCACCGCGACGACGGCGGTGCCGGCAAAGCGCGGCGAGATGTCGACAATCGCGGTTTCGCCGGTCCGGTAGGTTTCGCGGTCGAGCGCGACATCGAGCACGTCCGGCGTGTCGGCGGACGACACCGCGTACCAGCCCGAAGAGAAGGTGACGCTCGTCATCGGGCCGTCCGGGCCGGGGCCGGAAACGTCGAGCCGGTAGCGGCCCCAGTCGACCGAAGCGGCGATCTCGGCCGGGGTTTCGGTGCCGGCGTCGATGACGCCGTCGGCCACGCGGGTCGTAAAGGTCAGCGTTTCATAATCCCAACTGCCATAGCGGGCATACCATTGATAGCGGGTCTCGAGCCGGTAGAGCTCCCATTTGAGCCCGGCGGCCGCCATCCGGTTGCCGTCGGCATCCAAAGCGATGACCTGGAATTTCGCTGTTTCACCCTCGCCGACACGGCCGTCGAAACCGGGTTTGATGCCGATCATCGGCGCGCCGCGGGCGATCGGCAGCGTCAGCGTCTTCTCCACCGCGCGGCCGCCCGGTTCGCCGAGCCGCAGCACGATGTCGGCTTCGAGCGGCCGCGTCACCACCGGCAGCGCCGGCAGATCGATCGCCGCCGTCGCGGCGCCGTCGGCACCGGTCTCGGGCAGATCGGCGAGCACGGCGCGCACCGGCGTCACGTCTTCATCGGAGAGGCCGAATTGATAGCCCTTATGGGCGGCGAGCCCGGCGGCGGCCTTCACAACAATCTCGCCGTCGAGCGACAGGCCGGCGGCCGGCGCGCCATAGAGATAGCGTCCGTCGACGGTGACATTCACCGACGCGCCCGGCGCGATCGCCTCGCGGTCGGCGCTGATGTCGAATTCGACCCGGTCGGGGACGTAGTCCTCGACCAGAAAAGTGGTGCTGCCGATCGGCTTCGCCTTGGGATCGGCGAAAGCCTCGATGCGCCAGGTGCCGGTCATCGCCGAGGACAGCAGGTCGAGATCGAGGGTGCGTCCGCCGAGGCCCTGATCGGCGAGCGTGATCCGCCTGTGCTCGACCCCGTCGGGACGGTCGACGACGAGGGTCAGCGGCAGATCGGACACGGCCTTGCCCGCGGCATCGCGCAGAAGCGCGGTCGCGTGCACGGTCTCGCCGGAGCGGTAAACGCCGCGTTCGGTGAAGACGAACGCATCGAGCGGACCCGGCGCGACCCTGCCCTCGACGCCGCGGTCGGACAGATCGAAGGCCGGCTGGGTAAGATCGAGGAAGGCGTAGTCGCCGCCGCCGGCATCGGCGACGAGAAGGCCCGGCGCGGTGCCGCCTTCGCCGCGCAGGAAGCCGGGGGCGATGCGCAGATAGCCGCGGTCGTCGGTGACCGCTTCGGTCAGCACCTCGTTGTTGCGGGCAATGAGCCGGACCGGCACGCCGGCGAGCCCCTCGGCGCTGGCGAGCGAGCGCACGAAGCCGTGCAGCCCGTCCTCGGCGCTGATCGCGGCCAGGCCGAGATCGGAGACGACGAACCATTGCGTGGCGCGCTGGTCCCAATATTCGAGCGTCGCGTTCTTCGGCGTTGCGACCATCACATAGACGCCCGGCTGCAAATCGCCGATCGCCTCATCGACCGCAAACGCCGTCGTTACGTCTTCGTTGAGCCGGTCGTCGATCTGCATCTCGCCGGCCCAGACTTTTGCTCCGGTCTCGTCGCCGAGCCTCTCGATATCGCCGGCATCGAGCTGGCGCTGGAAGCCGCCGTCGAGCACGGTCGGGGCGAGCGCGCGGTCGCCGACCCGGTAGAGTTCGATGGCAACGTTGTCGGTGTTGACGGTGACCATGGGCACGCCGCGCTGGCCCGAGCGCGGCAGCACGTAATTGCGCCCGGTGAAGCGCACCGACGGGCTGCGGTCGCGGACATAGACGACGATCGTCGTGCTGTTCTGAAGCACCTCGTCGACCTCCGAGGGCACGCCCTCGCGCACGGTGATCTCATAGCGCTCGCCGTGCTTCAGCCCGTCGACGCAGAGCGAAGCGTTCTCCGCCGCAATCACCGGCGCATCGATGCCGGCGACCGAGACGAACGGCGCGTAGTCGTCGCGCGCCTTCAGAAGCGGTTCGGAGAACTGGATGCAGGCGCGCGGGCTCGCCGCTTCGGAGTCGACCGTATAGTCGAGGACGCGGAAGCCGTGGCGGGCGCGCAGATCGTCATAGGTCGCCTGCACCCAGTCGATGGGGGCGGTGTCGATGCTGGCCTTCAGCGCATCGAGCGCCGGGCGCCAGATCTCGCGGCGCGCGAATGCAAGGCCGAGCGTCGCCAGCGCGCGTGCTTCGGTCCACGGGGTGTCGGCGCGCTGATAGGCGATGAAGGCGGCGGAGGTAGCGTTCTGCGGGAAGGCGTTGCGCTCGCGCCAGTCGTCGGTCTCGATCGCCAGAAGCGTTTCGGAAAGCGCGAGCCAGGTCGACCAGTCGTCGGGATCGGCGACGGCCGCATTGGCGTAGTTCTGCGCCGCGGTGCGATGATCGTCGCGGCCGCGGGCGCGTTCGCCGGCCCGCCGCCATTCGGCGGCGCTCAGATCGCCGAGCGCGGCTTTTGCCTTGAGTTCCTTTTCGTAGCGGGCGGCATCGACCGCGAGGTTGTCGCGGTGGAACGCCTTATCGGCGGCATTCGCAACGGACGGGACGATGATGAGCAGGATGAGCGAAAGACCAAAGCGCAATAAAGTCGGCATTGCCGATACCTCCCCGGGTACCTGTCAAAGCATGAAACCTATCTGCCGATTGCGGACAATGGGCGTGGCCATGCTCGTCAATTCGCGAACCCCCGGCCGCGACCGGCAAACAGGATTCGAGTGTCGACCACCCCCTTCAGATGGAAAATGTACCGCACTTTTTGTGACTTTGCGACAAAGGTGGCTGTTCCGGTCGAAACGCCGCGACTACTCCTGGTACTCCACGGCCATGAGATAGAGGCCCGAGGCCGGCGCGACCGGCCCGCAGCGGGCGCGATTACGGGCCTTCAGAGCCGCCTCGAGGTCGGTCGCGTCCCAGCGACCTTCGCCGACGAGTTTCAGCGAGCCGGCCATGGAGCGCACTTGATTGTGCAGAAAGGAGCGCGCCGAGGCGCGGATTTCGACGATCTCGCCGCGGCGACGGACGGTCAGCGTGTCGAGTGTCTTTTCGGGGCTTTTCGCCTGACATTCGGCGGCGCGGAAGGTGGTGAAATCGTGATGGCCGACGAGCGCCTGCGCGGCCCGGTGCATGGCCGCCGCGCTGAGGCGCTTCGGCACCCACCAGGTGCGTTCCCGGTCGAGCGCTGGCGGCGCCCGGCGGTCGAGGATGCGATAGAGATAGTGACGTTTCACCGCTAAAAAGCGGGCGTCGAAATCGGCATCGACGATTGTGGCGGCGAGAATAGCGATCGGCGCCGGGCGGAGATGATGGTTGACGGCATCGCGGACGGTGTCGGCCGGCCAGTCGCCGTCGATGTCGACATGGGCGACCTGACCGCGCGCATGGACCCCGGCATCAGTGCGCCCGGCACCGCGGATTGAGACGGAATTGCCGCAAAACGCCGTGATTGCCGCTTCGATCGCGCCCTGCACGCTTGGCCCGTTCTCCTGGCGCTGCCAGCCGACGAAGGGCGTGCCGTCATATTCGATATCGAGCCGGAAGCGCGGCATCGGGCGCTCCCCGGATCAGCCGAGCACGGTGCCGGCCGGCACCGCAAGGCCGCGCAGCAGTTCGTCGGCGGACATCGGTTTCTTGCCGGCGCGCTGGACCTGGTTGAGCCGAACCGCGCCTTCGCCGCAGGCGATCGTCAGATGGTCGTCGAGCACGGTTCCCGGCGTCGCCGATCCTTGCGTGCGTGTCGAGCGCAGGACCTTGATCCGCTCCGGCTTTTCGCTACCGAATTCGAACCAGGCGCCGGGAAACGGCGACAGCCCGCGGATTTTGTTATGGATCTCGGCTGCCGGCCGCGACCAGTCGATGCGCGTCTCGGCCTTGTCGATCTTGTCGGCATAGGTGACGCCGTCCGCCGCCTGCGGGGTGAAGGCGAGGCTGCCGCGCTCAAGCGCTGCGAGCACGCGGATCATCAGATCGGCGCCGAGCCGGGCGAGCCGGTCGTGCAGTTCGCCGGCGGTCTCGTCGGCGCCGATCACCAGCCGTTCGGCGATCGCCACCGGGCCGGTGTCGAGGCCGGCCTCCATCTGCATCACCATGACCCCGGTCTCGGCGTCGCCGGCCATGACCGCCCGCTGGATCGGCGCCGCGCCGCGCCAGCGCGGCAGCAGCGAGGCGTGCAGGTTGAGGCAGCAGAGCCGCGGTGCCTTAAGCACAGTTTCGGGCAGGATCAGGCCGTAGGCGACGACGACGCCGACATCGGCGCCATGGCCGGCGATTTCGGCCTGAACCGCCGGATCGCGCAGGGTTTTCGGGGTGAAGACCGGAAGGCCGAACGCCTCGGCCTTTTCGTGGACCGGCGATTTGCGCGCATCCATGCCGCGGCCGGCCGGTCGCGGCGCGCGGGTATAGCAGGCGACGATGTCGTGGCCGGCGCCGACGATCTCAATCAGCGTCGGCACCGAGAACTCCGGCGTGCCCAGGAAAATCACCCGTAACGGCATTCGAACGCCTTTCCGCCGTGGCTTCCTGCGCCTGCTTGGGCGAACGGCCGGCCGGCGTCAAGAGCGGGGATTTAAAGCGTCGCCATGATCCGGTCGAGCTTGCGCTTGATTTCGTCGCGGATCGGTTCGGACGCCTTCAGGATCTCCGGCACCTTGAAGAAATCGAGCACCTTGAAGCGGTCGATATCGGGGCGGATGAGGATGTCCGGCCGGGCGGTCATCAGCTTGGCCGAGGCGATCGAGCTCATCAGGATCTGCAGCGTGCCGAAGGTTGCCTCCAACGATCGCGGCACCGGATGCCGCGCCTCGTCGTGAACCGGGCCGCCGATCACGTCGACGGCGATTGAGACGTCGAACGGCTCGGTGAAGACATCGAAGGGCAGCGGATTGACGGCGCCGCCGTCGATGAGCACCCGGCCGTCGCGGACCACCGGCCGAAACAGGCTCGGAATCGCCATCGACGCGCCGACCGCGGAGACGAGCGGGCCGTCGCTGAACCGGGCCTCGCAGCGATCCCAGAAATCGGTGGCGACGACGATCAGCGGAATCTCGAGGCCGGCGAAATCCTTGGCGATGCCGGGCGGCGTCAACTGTTCGATCAGGCGCACGGGATCGAGCTGCACCGGGCTGTTGCGGCCGCCCTGGAACAGATCGACGATGCGGCCGGCGCGCGCCTGCAGCACGCGGGCGGCGATATCGCGGCGATCCTTCACGAGTTCGGAGAGATAGGTGCGGATATCCCGGCCCGCCATCCCCGACGCGTAAGCCGCGCCGAAGACCGCGCCGACCGAGGTGCCGGAGATCATCGCCGGTTTTATACCGAGCTCGTCGAACGCCTCCAGCGCCACGATATGGGCGTAGCCGCGGGCGCCGCCGCCGCCAAGCGCCAGCGCGATGCGCGGCGCAGTCACCGGCCGCAGCGAAGTCTCGATAGTGTCGACGATCTCGTTCATGGTCCGGCGCCCCCGGCGCGCCATCACCCTTCTAGGAAAGGTAGGAGTTCGACGAGCGTTTCGCCCGGATTTTCTTCCGCGACGAAATGGCCGCTGTCGATGCCGGCGCCGCGGACGTCTTCGCCCCAGCGCTTCCAGACCTCAAGCGGGCTGTCGGCGCCGTGAGATATGCCGGCATTGCCCCAGAGCGCGAGCAGCGGCGCCTTGATCCGATTGCCGGCCTCGACATCGCGCCGGTCGTCGTCGAGATCGACCGTTGCGCCTGCGCGATAATCCTCGCAGGTTGCGTGCAATCGCGCGGGTTCGGTGAAAAAGGCCCGATAATGATCGAGGGCGCGGCCGTCGAAGGCGCCGAGATTGCCGCTCCCGGTCCAGCTTGCGATGGTCCATTCAAGATAGGGGATCGGCGCCATGCCGATCAGCATTTCCGGCAGCGGCGCCGGCTGCGCCAGAAACGTCCAGTGATAGATTTTCAGGCCGAAACCGCGGTCGAATTTCGCCCAATAGTCGTAGGTCGGCAGGATATCGAGGATGGCGAGCCGGCTGACCGCCTCCGGCGTATCGAGCGCCAGCCGATAGGCGACGCGGGCACCGCGATCATGGCCGGCAATTGCGAAGCGGTCATGGCCGAGGCCGCGCATGACCGCGACCATGTCGGCGGCCATTGCGCGTTTCGAATAGGCGCGGTGTACTGGATCGTCGGCGGCAATCCCGCTTTCGCCATAGCCGCGGAGATCGGCGATTACGCAGGTGAAAGCTTTCGCCAGCTCGCCGGCCACGGCGTGCCACATGGCGCCGGTCTGGGGATAGCCGTGGAGAAGCAGCAGCGGCGGCCCGTCGCCGCCGATGCGGCAGTGGATGTCGACGCCGGCGCCGGCGATCTTCTCGCTTCGAAAACCGGGAAAGAGATCGACCGGCATCGTAGCTTCCTCTTCGTTGTCGATTACCGCCCCCGCTCGCGGGCGATGGCGCGCCAGCCGATATCGCGGCGGCAGAAACCCTCGGGCCAGTCTATCAGGTCGACCGCCGCATAGGCGCGGGCCTGGGCTTCGGCGACGGTCGCGCCCAGCGCCGTCACGTTGAGGACGCGGCCGCCACTGGCGAGTACCCGGTCACCGTCACGCTTCGTGCCGGCGTGGAAGATCTCGACATCGGTGCCGGCCGACGCCTTCTCGAGGCCGCGGATTTCGCTGCCCTTTTCGTAGGCGCCGGGATAGCCGCGCGCCGCCATCACCACCGTGAGTGCGACCTCTTCACGCCAATCTAGCGTCACCCGGTCGAGCCGGTCTTCGGCGGTCGCGATCAGCGCATCGAGCAGATCGCCGTCAAGCCGCATCATCAGCACCTGGCATTCGGGATCGCCGAAGCGGACATTGTACTCGATCAGCTTCGGCCCTTCCGCCGTGATCATCAGGCCGGCATAAAGCACGCCGCGATAGGGCGTGCCGCGCGCGGCCATGCCGCGCACGGTCGGCAGGATGATCTCGTCCATGGTCTGCCGGCACAGCGCGTCGGTCATCACCGGCGCCGGCGAATAGGCGCCCATGCCGCCGGTGTTGGGGCCGGTATCGCCGTCATGGGCGCGCTTGTGGTCCTGGGCGGTGGCGAGCGGCAGCGCCGTCTGGCCGTCGACAAGGGCGAAGAAGCTCGCCTCCTCGCCGACAAGGCACTCCTCGATCACCACCGCGCTGCCGGCCGCCGCAAAGGCGCCGGAAAAGCAGGCGGCGACGGCCGCCTCCGCGTCCTCTAAGGTTTCGGCGACGACGACCCCCTTGCCGGCGGCGAGCCCGTCGGCCTTGACGACGATCGGCGCGCCGACCTCGCGGAGATGGGCGATGGCCTCTTCTGCCGTGGTGCAGCGCCGATAGGCGGCGGTCGGAATGCCGAATTCGGCGCAGAAATCCTTGGTGAAGCCCTTCGAGCCCTCAAGCTGCGCCGCAGCAGCGCTTGGCCCGAAAGCGGCGATGCCGGCGGCAGTAAGTTCGTCGACGAGCCCGGCGACCAGCGGCGCCTCCGGCCCGACGACGACGAAGCCGATGTCGCGGTCGCGGCAAAGGCCGATGACGGCGCCATGGTCGGCGATGTTAAGCTCGACGCATTCGGCGATCTCGCCGATGCCGCCATTGCCGGGGGCGGCGAGGAGTTCGCCGAGAAGCGGCGATTTGCGTAAAGCCCAGCCGAGCGCGTGCTCGCGTCCGCCGGAACCGATCAGAAGAACGTTCATCGCGTCACCGCCCCTTCGCCCCTGTCCCTTGTCCGGTCTATCACGGGCGCCGTTTCGGTCAAATCCGCCGGCTGCGGCGGCCGTTAACCGCATTTTCACGCCCGCACGGCATCCTCACCATAGGGCAAAACCGCCGTGGAGGCCGTCATGCGTCACGTTTCGCTCGACCGAGAAGACCTGGAAAGCGACGAGGGTCTGTGGATCTTCTTCATCGTGCCCGGGCTCGCGGTCTCCGCGATCCTGGCGGTTCTGTTCTGAACCAGGGTCGGTTCGGCAATCCTCCGCACAATTGCCGCTACACTCCCGATACGGTCAAGACATCGTGCTTCCGGCGCGGAAACGCGCCCGGATAATGGTCGTGACTCGTGCCGGTGATATGCTCCGGGTCCGCCGCACTCTCGTCACAGCGATGTGCAGGCTAGCCGGAAAGCCGCGCAATACTCTGCAAGTGGGGAGCAAGCCCATGCCTCGACCACGCCTTGCCACCGCCCTCGCCTTGAGCCTCATGCTTTCGGCGGCCGGCACCGCAATCGGGGCCGACGATGCCGCGTCCGACCGCTATCTGCTGGCCGAGACGGGCAAGGGCGTCATGCGGCTCGACCGCACCGACGGCTCGGTGTCGTTCTGCCGGCTCAGCGGCGAGGATTTCGTCTGCACGGCCGCGATCGACGACCGCCAGGCGCTCGAAGACGAGATCGAGCGGCTCAAAAGCGAAAATGCGCGCCTGCGCGCCCGCCTCGCCGCGCTTCGCGAGCGCGGGCCAGACTATCGCGGCGACGAGCTGCCGAGCGATGAAGAAATCGAGCAGATGATGGACCGGACCGAAAAGATGATGCGGCGGTTCTTCGGCATCGTCGATTCGCTGCGCCGGGAGTATGAGGACGGCAGCACGCTTTAGATTTGGCCGATGCCGGCCGGAGATCGCGGCTGTCCGGAGCGGGACGTCTTCACAAGCGATGGTGGCGATATCGTTTTTCCGATCGTCATTGCGAGGCGCCGACAGGCGCCGCGGCAATCCTGGCGCCTGGCGTCGGCGCCAGCGGCCTGGATACGCGGGACGAGCCCGCGTATGACATCGCATCGAGAGTTTCGACGCTGCCGGCATACCGCAATGAAAAGGGCAATGGGTTCCCGCTTCCGCGGGAACGGTGGGTGGTGTTGGCGCAAGCGCATAAACACACACCATCCCCGCGAAAGCGGGGACCCATTGGCGACGCCGGAAGTATAAAAGAATCAGATATTTGTGGACAGCATTACGGCATTCGAATCGTTGCCGCAAAAGGCATCCGCAGCGGTCTGTGCCACTTGAGCGGCCCGATGAAACCTTGATTTCCGCCGACCAGATTTGTCGCCCGTCCACAAAGACCCACCAGGACACCCTCCACCATCGCTCCACAATTCCAACCTACGACATGCTCATGTTCTGGACGCGGCTGTCGATTTCCCAGCAGCTTTTCGCGGCGATCGCGCTGACCGCCGCGATCGTCGTCGTGTCGATGGCGACGATGATCGCCATCAGCATGCGCGCCGGGTTCTCGCAATATCTCGCCGAGGCCGAACTCGGCCGCTTCGACGGGCTGGCGGCGGCGCTCATCGCCGCCCACGATCCGGAAAAACCGGGCTGGCCCGAACTCGCCGCCGACCGGGACGCCTGGCACGGCTTCGTGCGGCAGAATCTGCGGCCCGGTCCGGGCATGGCGCCGCGGCGCCCGCCTCCAAACACCGGCGGACCGGAGGGCCGGCGCCCCGGCCCGCCGCCACCGCGTCCGGGCGATCCGATGCAGTTCGGCGTCAGGCTGTCCCTGCTCGATGCGGACGGCAACCGCGTCGCCGGGGCGCCGCCGCGCGGCGGCATCCTGGCCAAGCGGGCGCTGACCGCGCCCGGCGGTGACGCGCCGGTGACGATCGGCTGGATCGCGCTTGGCGCCGCATCGACGGGACCGTCGCCGGCCGACAGTGTCTTCCTGGAAGGCCAGTTCCGAACGCTGGCGCTGACGGCGGTGCTGGCGTTGGCGCTTTCGGCGGTCGCCGCCTACCTTCTGGCGCGGCGGTTTCTCGGCCCGGTCCAGGTGCTGGCCGGCAGCGCCAGGGCGCTTGCGGCCGGCGATTTCTCGACCCGGATCAAAAGTTCCAGGCGCGACGAACTGGGTGCGCTCTATCGCAATTTCAACGAACTGGCGGAAAGCCTGGAGGCTGCCGAGCGGGCCGAACGGCAGTGGATTTCCGATACGGCGCATGAACTGAAAACGCCTCTTTCGGTCCTTCGTGCAGAAATCGAAGCGCTTCAGGACGGAATTCGCACCATCGATGCAAAAACTCTTGATGAACTGCATAATTCGGTAATGCGTCTTTCACGCCTGGTCGGCGATCTCAACATCCTGGCCGAGGGCCGCGAAGGGGCGCTCGCAGCGAACCGGCATATCGAGGATATCGGCGAAATCGTCGATGAGGCCGCAGAAAGCGCCCGCCCGCGGATCGAAGGCTCAGGGTTGACGCTTAACACCGACATCGAACCGGGTCGGCTTGGCCGCTGCGACAGCTTGCGCATCCGCCAATTGGTCGACAATCTTCTGGAGAACGCCCGCCGCTATACGACCGCGCCGGGCCGCATCGCCGTCGCCGTGACGGGCGGGACAGGAGGAATCGAGATCGCAATCGAGGATTCGGCACCGGCGCCGCCGGCGGAAGCGATCCCGCACCTGTTCGACCGGTTCTACCGTGCCGAACCTTCCCGTTCACGCCAATATGGCGGATCGGGCCTCGGTCTTTCGATCTGCCGCGCCATCACGCAAGCCCATGAAGGAACGATTACGGCAGCGCCGTCCGAACTCGGCGGATTGGCGATACGGATCGTGCTGCCGGCGCTCGGAGCGATCGATGACGAGGCCTAGAAAGATACTCATCGTCGAGGACGAGCCGGCGCTCGCCGAAATCCTGCAGGACTATCTGCGCCAGTCGGCGATGGAAGCCGATATCCTGCACGATGGCGCCCGTGCGGTGGAAACCATCCTCAATACCCGTCCCGACCTCGTCGTCCTCGACATCATGCTGCCGGGCAAGGACGGGCTTCAGATCTGCCGCGAAGTGCGGGCGGCAAGCCCGGTGCCGATCATTCTGGAGACCGCCAGGGTCGAGGAGATCGACCGGCTGCTCGGCCTCGAGCTCGGCGCCGACGACTATATCTGCAAGCCGTTTTCGCCGCGCGAGCTGGTGGCCCGGATCAAGGCGATCTTCCGCCGCATCGAGCTTTCCGCAGGTGCGGCCGATGCAGGCGGAGCGGACAGGCGGCTGCGGCTCGACATGGAAAGCTGGACCGCCTCCGTCGACGAGGCGCCGCTCGACCTGACCCGGCGCGAGCTTCAGCTTCTGGCGGTGCTGAAGAACCGCCCGGGCCGGGTCTTTTCGCGCACGCAATTGATCGATCTGGCGTTTCCCGACGATGCCGATGTCTTCGACCGCATCGTCGACAGCCACATCAAGAATGTCCGGCGCAAGATCAAGGCGATCGATCCGGACTGGGATCCGATCCGGTCCGTCTACGGGGTCGGCTATGCCTTCGACGAGGCTTGAGCGGAAAATGCGCGCCTTCACGCTCTGTCCACAATTCCTGCAAATCCGCTGCGCGATTGGTCGCCATCTTGGTCCCTGCGAACGGTAATCCTGGATCGAAAAGGAGCATCACGATGGTTTTCGCAAGCGACATACCCACATTTGCCGGCCGGCACAGGCTGGCCGGCGTCGCCGGCGGCACCGTGCTCGGCCTGGCTCTCGCGGCGGTCTTCGCCGCCCACGCCCATGCGCACGACAACACGGTGTCCATCACCGTTTCCGGCGGAAAACGCTGCATCGTCTCGAACGGCCTGCCCAACCATTCGACCGGCACGTTTCCGAATTCCGGCAATCCGAACCGGATCTCGGCCCAGAACATCCGGCTTTGCGTGCCGGCCAATCCGAAGAAGGGCGCCAGCCCACGGACGATCCGCGGATCGATCGGCGTCGGCATCAATGGCGTGCAGTTCCGCCCCGGCACGGCCGAATATTACGACCCGCGCAGCCCGCGTGGCTTCAGCCGCAATCCGGGCTCGGGATGGAAGGTCGACGGTCTCAGCAACAAGGCGCTGCTCGGCATCGACCACAGCAACGCCCATGTCGACGAGCGCGGCCTCTACCACTATCACGGCGTGCCGAAGGGGCTTCTCGGCTCGGCCCGGGGCAGCCTCATCGGCTATGCCGCCGACGGCTTCGAGATCCACTATATCGGCAACCGGGCGCGCTCCAGCTATCAGTTGAAGAAGGGCAACCGCCCGTCGGGTCCGGGAGGCCGCTATGACGGCAAGTATTTGCAGGACTGGGCTTACGTCGCCGGCTCGGGAACGCTCGATCAGTGCAATGGCGGCACGCTGAACGGCAAATACGTCTATTTCGCCACCAACACCTACCCGTTCCTGCCGCACTGCCTGTGGGGCAATGTCAGCAGCGATTTCCTGCGGCGCGGCGGTGGCGGCTTTCGCGGCCCGCAGGCCGGTCCGGGCCGGGGTGATTTCCGGCGTTCCGACAGCCAGCCGGCCATGCTTGCTCCGGGCGGACAGCAGCCGCTTTTCGGACAGAGGCAGCCGGGCGGCCGGCAAGTCGCCGGGCGGCGCGGTCCGCCGGCCGAGGCGCTTTCCGCCTGCCAGGGCCGCACGGCCGGCGTAAGCTGCACATTCACCGAACCGCGTTTCGGCAATCGCATCAGCGGCACCTGCCGGATCGTTCAGAACAACCAAAACGCTTGCGTGCCGCAGGGCGGCCCGCCGGTCAACTGACCGGTTCGCGCGATCCTCTTGCCCGTGGCAAAGATGATTGTCGGTTGCGTCGGCTCTCCAAAGCCCTCTCGCCCTTCAAGGATTCCTCTGCGAAAGGGGGAGGTCATTGGAGCGATAGTGGCGGGCAAGTGTATGTTCGGTCAGGCCTTATTGGATTCCCGTCTGCGCCTGCGCGCTAGGGGATGCACACTTCTTGCCGATTTGCGCCGCTCTGGGTGGAAAAATCTGCGCACAAAGCGAACTTCTTGGCACCTCACCCGCGAAAGCGGGTGTCTAATGGCCGATCCGCCCTTCTTGGCGCTTGTTTTGTCAGTCGAATCTCCAACCCGCAATAGCCGACGACAGTGCGTATCGAGAGGATAATTGGATTCCCGCTTTCGCGGGAAAGGTGGA
>JANQEG010000096.1 GCA_028278505.1 Rhodobiaceae bacterium | reverse complement strand
TTCCCGATTTGCGGCATCAAAGAATCCGACGACGGCGATATATCGCCGTCGGAGGCATCGCGCGGCGAGCGTCTCACCGGCGGGCCGCCGCGCCAATCGAGAAACAGAATTGAACCAACCTTGCCGCCCGATGCTCTAGCGTGTGAGCGCGTTTCCGGGCGGCCGGATGCATCGAACAATGGCCCCCGCACTGAAGCCTGCCGACTTGACGCGGTCGCATCGGCGGGTGATTTTCCCCGGATGATCCGAAACGAAGCGAAACCGGCGCGCGATCGGCGTTGACTTTTCACCCGCTTCCCTCCTAGAAAGTCCGCCACGTCTGACGCCGCCGGGAAGGCATCGGCGTCGGGGCAGGGGGAAAGGCGGGCACATCAGGAAACCGCCATGGATACGCCGGGCGTACGATCTGCCGAAAAGGATCAGAACTATCTGTGAGGGTATGGGATGACAGTTCGCATCTCAGGCAAGCACGTCGATATCGGTGAGTCCCTTCGGGATCACGTCACCGCCAGGGTCGACGACGCGCTGGGGAAATATTTCGACGGCGGCTATTCGGGCCACGTCACGGTCGAGCGCGAAGGCGTCGGCTTCAAGACCGAGTGCAAGCTGCACCTGGACACCGGCATCATGCTGGCGGCCAGCGGCAAGGGCGGCGACGCCTATTCGAGCTTTGACGACGCGGCCGGGCATATCGAGAAGCGGCTGCGCCGCTACAAGCGCCGGATCAAGGATCACAACCGGCCGGACGGCCGCGCCGGCTCGCTGGCCGCCACCTATCAGGTGCTGGCGGCGCCGGGCGACGAGGAAGAAGAACTCGTCAGCGACGCCCCGGTGGTGATCGCCGAGACGACGACGGAAGTGAAAACCATGTCGGTCGGCGAGGCGGTCATGGATCTCGACCTTCGCGGCACGCCGGCGCTGGTGTTCCGCCATGCCGGCCATGGCGGAATCAATGTGGTCTACCGCCGGGCCGACGGCAATATCGGCTGGATCGATCCGGAACTCGTCAACGCCGGCGACGCCTGAACCCGCATCCGATCCGCCCGATCTCAAACGGAGCAACGAGCGCCACCCATGGACCTCAGCGACCTCCTTTCGCCGGACGGCGTCATCGTCAATCTCAAGGTCTCGAGCAAGAAGCAGGCGCTGCAGGAGCTGGCGTCGCGCGCCGCGGGGCGGACCGGGCTGTCGGAACGGGAGATTTTCGACACGCTGCTGCAAAGGGAGCGGCTGGGCTCGACCGGGGTCGGCCACGGCGTCGCCATCCCCCACGGCAAGCTCGCAAAGCTCGATCGCATCGTCGGCCTGATCGCCCGGCTCGAGCGGCCGATCGATTTCGAATCGGTCGACGACCAGCCGGTCGATCTGGTGTTTCTGCTGCTGGCGCCCGAGGGCGCCGGCGCCGATCACCTGAAGGCGCTGGCGCGGATCGCCCGGGTCTTACGCGATTCCACCATCGCCGCCAATCTGCGCACCGCGGCCGATGCGGCCGCGCTCTACACGCTGATCACCAGCACGACGGAATCGAACGCCGCCTGAGGCCGCGTAGAAGGGCGTTTGTGCGGGTGTATTCTCGAAGAGCATCCGAGAGCCCTTCAGAGAACACCCCCCCTCATCCTGTCCTTCTCCCCGACGGGGAGAAGGGACGACAACGGCAAGGCGCCGAAAAAGCCCTCTCCCTTCAAGGGAGAGGGCGGCCCGTCAGGGCCGGGTGAGGGGGATTTGAAGCGGAGTGCCGAAATGCGCTCTGGCGCCGACGGCCTCGGCGTCGTCATTGCGCCTCGGAACCAGCCGAAACAGCGGCATCCGCGCAGGTAAATTCAATGCACGCTGAGCGTCGTCAGCTCGGCGTCCATGGCATTGGTAAGCGCGACCTCGCGGCTGTCGCTGAGCATGATCGGCGTGCCGTCGGCGGCAAGCAGCGCCCACAGCTTCAGCCCCGGCGCCATTTCCGGTGCGCCGGGAAAGATGTCGGCGACATCTTCGGAATTGAGCTTGCGGATATAGGCGATCTGATCACCGCCAAGCGCGGCGAACGCGGCCTTGGACATTGCGACCCGATCGTCCGTTTTCCTTTTGCCGGCAGCCATCTTCATACGCTCCTCATTGTCCATCACCCGCCGATTTGGATATCGACCTTGCGCACCTTCGGCGTTGCCTCCGGCCGGGCGAGATCGACCGACAACAGCCCGTCCTCAAGGGTCGCGCCGAGCACCTCGATGCCCTCGGCCAGCACGAATGTGCGCTGGAACTGGCGGGTGGCGATGCCGCGATAGAGGTAGACGCGGTCGTCATCATCCTCGCGCCGGCCGCGCAAAATCAGCTGGTTGCGTTCGACCACGATCTCAAGATCGTCGCGGGCGAAGCCGGCAACGGCGACCGTGATCCGCAGGAAATCCCCGCGGCCGTCGCTCGAGGGCAGGCGTTCGATGTTGTAGGGCGGATAGCCGTCCCCGCCATTCTTGCCGAGGCGGTCGAGCAGGCGCTCGATATCGTCAAATCCCAGCAGCAGCGGGCTCGAAAAAGCAGATGGACGCGACATGTCCCGAAGTCCTTGTTGAAGCGACTTGGCTGGCCCCTCATTAGGCGGCCGATATGTGGCAGTGCTTGCGCACATGCCTCTGCAATATGGGAGGCGCGGGACCCGCGTTCAAGAACGGGGGGTCAGTCGTGCGCCGTCGCGTCAGGGGCTACAACGCGGCGCGGCGAGGGTTTCGGTGTCGGAACATCGTCGCCGGCCGGCGCCAGGCTCGTGTGAACGGTCGCGCCGGCCTGCAGCACGCCCTGGCAGCTTTGCGGCAATTGGGCGAGCGTCAGCGGCCATTTCTTTTTCGGCTTCGTCTTCTTCGTGGTTTTCGCCGGTTTGCGCGGCTTCACCTTTTTCAGCCAGTCGTCGACTTCCTTGCCGCAGCCATCGCCGGGCGGTGGCGGTTTCTGCGGCTTGCATTCGCCGCTCGACGACGGGCAGCCGAGACGAACGTGGAAATGGTAGTGGTGGCCCCACCAGGGGCGCACTTTGCGCAGCCAGGCGCGGTCGGTGCCGGCCATGGTGCACAGCGCCCGCTTGATCGCCGGATGGACGAAGATGCGCGCCACCCGACTGTCGGTCGCCGCGGCGCGGATGACCCGGAAATGCCCTTTCGTCCATATCCGCTTGTCGACCGAGACCTTGTCGGCGGCGAGCATGGATTTGGCCGAGATGTCCTCGCGCTCGCGCCTTGTCAGCTTCCGTTTGGGTGCAGGGTTGAGCCAGATATCGGCATCGAGGCCGATCTGATGGCTGGCGTGGCCGGTCAGCATCGGGCCGCCGCGCGGCTGGGCGAGATCGCCGATCAGAAGCCCCGGCCAGCCCGAGGCGCGCGCCGCCTTTGCCGCCATCTGCTCAAGATAGGCGACCAGTTCCGGATGGCCCCAATTGCGGTTCCGCGACAGCCGCATCACCTGCCAGAACGGCCCGTCGACCGGCAGCATGGCGCCGCCGGCGAGGCAGCCGCGGGCATAGGAGCCGATCGCCGCCGGCGACAGGTCGGCGGCAACACGCTTCTTGCCGAACAGCTCCTTTGCCGGCGTCTTGCTACCGGCCGCGTCGGCGGCGCCGGCGAAAAGCCCGCCGATCAGGAAAAGGCCGGCAAAAACGGCTGGGATTGGCGATGCCACGGATTCTCCTTGCGTTTACCCCGCGGGACGAGCGGGGACGATAGTGCCGGAGTCTTTACCGCGCGTTAACCCCTATTCCGCCGCCGCCGCTCTGAAAAAGCGCGACCTTTCCCGTATTTTTCGCTAAAGTTGCATCAGGGTTGTGTACGAAGACCGGAACGCCGGGGGGCGGCATGTATCGGGGGCTCATTTTCATTGCCGCGCTGTCGCTTGCCGGCTGCGCGACGCTGACCAAGGAAGAGTGCTTGGAAGGCAATTGGCATGCGATCGGTGTAAACGACGGCCTGGACGGAGAGCCGCCAAAGCACCTCGATGAGCACCGCAGAGCCTGCAGGCCCTATGATATCGAAGTCGATGCGGCGCTGTGGGAGGCGGGCCGCCGCGAGGGCCTGAAAAGCTATTGCACGGCGCGGATCGGATACAGGGTCGGCGTGGACGACAAGACCTATCATGGTGTCTGTCCGCCGGAACGCGCGCCGCGCTTCCACGCCGGACGTGAAATCGGGCTCGAAGTGAACCGCCTGGCGCGCAGGCTCGCCAGCGCTCGCCACGAGATCGAGTCAATCACGTGGAGAATTTCGCAAACGGACAGCGATATCGATGATATCGAGCGACGACTGCACGAAACCAGCGACTGGGCCGCCAAACAGTCATTGATCGACGAAAAATCCGAATTGCAGCGGCGTCTGCGGCAATTGGAAAGCGATCGCTATGACGCTGAACGGGATTTGATCCGCGAGGAAGCCTATGTCGAGGAGGGGCTGAAAAATGCCCAGCGACGCCTGGACGCGCTCCTTGGCCAATGAGGCGAACGTGGCCTCACCAATAGCGCATGGCGCCGCGATAGATTTCCGCCAGATCGGCCTCGCTGACCTCGCGCGGCGCCATTATGAGCGGCCGCTGCTGGGCGAACGCCCCCTTGGCGAGCGCCGGGATGTCGTCCTCGTCATAGCCGAGATCGACGAGGCCGTTGGGCAGGCCGGTATCGCGCATCAGTTCGATGAAGGCGCCGGCGAGGATGTCGCCGGCGGTCTCGTTGGAGCCGTCGCGGATATCGGCCCCCATCGCTTCGGCCGCGGCGAGATGGCGCTCCGGATTGACCGGCGCGGTGAAGCGGAAAGCGGCCGGCGCGTTGATGACGACGGCAATGCCGTGCGGCACCATCGGCGCCAAGCGCTCATAGCCGCTGGCGACATATTCGTGCTTCAGGGTTGCCACCGAATAGGACATGGCGTGGGGGATGTGGACGCCGGCTGTGCCGAAAGCGAGGCCGGCGAGCGTTGCCGCGAACATCAACTGATAGCGCGCCTCCAGATCGGACGCATCGGCTGCGGCGCGCTTCAGATAGCGGCCGCCGATGCGGATCGCGGCGATCGCGCCGATGTCGTTGTAGGGGGTCGACCCCTGATAGGGCGGCCGCGCTGCCGGACCGTCGGGGCGGGCGCGGCTGGTGAACGGCCGGGCGGTATAGGATTCGACCGCATGGGTCAGCACGTCGAAGCCCGTCGCAGCCACGACACCGCCCGGCATGGAGGCGGTCACGGTCGGGTCGACGATCGCCAGCGCCGGCTTCAGCCGCGGCGAGGCGATGCCCGATTTCACCCCCTGATCGGTCAGATCGACGATGGTGATCCCGGTCGTCTCGCTGCCGGTGCCGCTCGTCGTCGGACAGGCGATGTGGGGCTTCAGCGGTCCCGGTATCGGCTTTCCCCGGCCGATCGGCGCATTGATATAGGCGAGCAGATCGTCGGGATATGAGGAGAACAGATTGGCGGCCTTGGCGGTGTCGATGGTCGAGCCGCCGCCGAGCGAGACGAAGCCGTCGAAATCGCCCCCTTGCGCGAATTTCGCCGCGGCGTCGAAGGCGGCGCTGTCCGGCTCGCACTTGATATCGGTCGTTTCGGCGACATCAATGCCGGCCGCGCGCAGGCTCTGGCGTGCCGTGTCGGCCGGCTCGGTCGGCGCTACCGCCGGATCGATGAAAAGCGCCACCCGCGACATGCCGAGCGCCTTGGCGTCCGCGCCCAGTTCGCCGAGCGCGCCGACTCCGAATTTGAGGTTCTGCGTCGCGATGGTGAAGACGGATTCGTGATCTTTTTCAGAGAGAAACGGATTGACGACCATCGCCGCAACACCCCATGACCCGGACTTCTGGAACCGGCCGCAGCACTCGGCCGGCCCCGACCGTGCCATGGGCGGCAACGCCAGGCAATGCGCAATCGCCGCCGGCGCTGTGGTGTTCTACATTTCCACCTCGCCCGCGAAAGCGGGCGTCCATGCGGTCGGAGACGATGCCACCGCTCCCCTCCCCCTTGTGGGCAGGGCTATTGCATATGCGGAGTCCTCGGACCTCACCCTCTCCCTTCAAGGGAGAGGGCAACGGAGACCCGGTGAGGCGAAGCCGAACCGCTGGGCGAAGTCGGGTGAGGGTGATCGGGCTTTCGTTTCTACCCCCTCACCCAACCCTCTCCCCGGCGGGGAGAGGGCTTTGGAGGCCGTGCACCGCCGGCCGTTTTCCACGGCCATCGCAAGAGGGACGTTGCGCCGAAGCCAACTGACCAAATGCGATTGCCCTCCCCACAAGGGGGAGGGTTGTGCGGGCCGACGCCGTCGCGTTCCCCTTACCGCTATGGACTGAGTTGATGACGGCGCCGAAATCACCTGCAATGCCACAGGTTTTTATAAGCGCGACCCGGTCTCAGCGCGCCACCGGCGCCAGCACCATGACCATCTGCCGGCCTTCAAGCTTCGGCTCGAATTCGACCTTGGCGATTTCGGCGGTCTCGTCGCGCACCCGGTTGAGCAGGTCGAGGCCGAGTTCCTGGTGCGCCATTTCGCGGCCGCGGAACCGCAGCGTCACCTTGACCTTGTCGCCTTCATCGAAAAACCGCCGGATCGCGCGCATCTTGACGTCATAATCGTGGGTGTCGATGTTCGGCCGCATCTTGATTTCCTTGACCTCGACCGTCTTCTGCTTCTTGCGGGCCTCGGCGGCCTTCTTCTGGGCCTGGTACTTGTACCGGCCGTAGTCGAGGACCTTGCAGACGGGGGGGTCGTTGTTCGGGGCGATTTCGACGAGGTCGAGCCCCTGTTCCTCGGCGATCGCCAAGGCATCTTCGATGGCTACCGATCCGTGATTGACGCCTTCGGCATCGATCAGTTGAACCGTCGGAACGCGAATATCCTGGTTGACACGGGGCCCTTCCTTTTGAACGGGCGCAGCTCTGTGCGGACGACGAATGGTGGTAATCTCCTCATTTGTTCCTGACGAGTGACGGAAGAGGCGGCGGGCCCGCCACGAAAAAACGCCCCAGACGCGCAATCACGTCGGGGCTCGATTCGCAGCTTCCGCGGCCCTTCGCGTTCCCCCGCTTTCGACAATCGGCAGAATCGCCCGCGAAGTCAAGCACGCCCAAGGGGTCTGCGGCGGCATCGCGCAGCACGCTTGACGCGACCCGAATGGGGTGCAAAAGAGCCGGACATGGCAAAGGTCAACAGCATTTGCGTCTATTGCGGCTCCGGCAACGGGGTCAACCCGATCTATGCGGATGCCGCCGCCGAACTCGGCCGCGGCATGGCGGCCGCCGGCATAAGGCTCGTCTATGGCGGCGGCTCGATCGGCCTGATGGGAACGATCGCCCGGACGGTGATGGCGGCGGGCGGAAACGTCACCGGCATCATCCCGCGCTTCCTTGAGCAACGGGAGCTGCTGCTTGGCGAAATCAGCGAGGTCATCGTCACCGCCGACATGCATGAGCGAAAGCGGCTGATGTTCGAGCACGCGGACGCCTTCATCGCGCTGCCCGGCGGCATCGGCACGCTGGAGGAACTGGTCGAGATGATGACCTGGGCGCAGCTCGGGCGCCACCGCAAGCCGGTGCTGATCGCCAATATCGACGGTTTTTGGGAGCCGCTGCTCGACCTGTTGCAGCATATGCGCGACGCCGCCTTCATCCGCAGCGAATATGCCGTCAACTATCTGGTCGCCGACGCGGCCGGCGACATCCTGCCGATGCTCGAGGCCGCCGCCGCCGAGCGTTCGCGCGCCGAACTCGACCAGGATACCAGCACTGGCCCGCTGTCGCGGCTTTAAAGCGTATTCCCGAAAAAGCCTGCCCCGGGCCTGAACCGGGGTGGGGACCGGTTTTCGGATAAGAATACGCGACAAAACAAAAAGATAGCGCACTTTGAGCGATTCCGAAAAAGCGAGAAGTGCTCTAGGCAGCAGCCGCGGATGGTTCAGATCGCGTGCGGATGCGGCGCGCCGTCGGTCAACAGCTTGTAGGTGACGGAATCGAGCAGCGCCTGGAACGAGGCGTCGACGATGTTCGGCGAGACGCCGACGGTCGCCCAGCGATTGCCTTCGCCGTCGCGGCTTTCGATCAAGACGCGGGTGATGGCGCCGGTGCCGCCGTTCAGGATGCGCACCTTATAGTCGACCAGCTCCAGATCGGCGATATAGCTCTGATAGGCGCCGAGATCCTTGCGCAGTGCGATATCGAGGGCGTTGATGGGACCGTTGCCCTCGCCGACCGACATCAGCCGGTTGCCGTTGACGTTCACCTTGACGACCGCCTCGGCGATGGTCACCAGCTCGCCCATGGCGTTGTGGCGGCGCTCGACCATGACGCGGAAGGAATCGACGTCGAAATAGTCGGGCACGGCGCCGAGCGTGCGCCGCGCCAGCAGTTCGAAGGAGGCGTCGGCGGCCTCATAGGCATAGCCGAGCGATTCGCGCGCCTTGACGTCGGCAAGCAGCGTATCGAGGCGGGAATCGGACTTGTCGACGTCGATGCCGAGCCGGTCGAGCTCGGTCAGCAGATTGGACTTGCCGGCCTGGTCCGAGACCAGCACGCGGCGGCTGTTGCCGATCGCCTCCGGCGGCACGTGCTCATAGGTGTCCGGATTCTTGCTGACGGCGGAGGCATGGATGCCGCCCTTATGGGCAAACGCGCTTTCGCCGACATAAGGCGCATGGCGGTTGGGCGCCCGGTTCAGCAATTCGTCGAGGGTGCGCGAGGCGTGGGTCAGCGTCTTCAGCCGCTTGTCGTCGATGCCGATGTCGAAGCGGTCGCGATAGCCCGGCTTCAGCAGCAGCGTCGGGATGATCGACACCAGATTGGCATTGCCGCAGCGCTCGCCGAGCCCGTTCAGCGAGCCCTGGATCTGGCGCGCGCCGGCGCGCAGGGCGGCGAACGAATTGGCCACCGCCTGTTCGGTGTCGTTGTGGGCATGGATGCCGAGATGGCTGCCGGGCACGATTTCCGCGACCGCGGCGACGATGGTCTCGACCTCGTCGGGCAGCGTGCCGCCATTGGTGTCGCACAGCACGACCCAGCGGGCGCCGGCCTCATACGCTGTCCTGGCGCAGGCGAGCGCGTAGTCCGGATTGGCCTTGTAGCCGTCGAAGAAATGCTCGCAATCGACCAGCGCCTCGCGACCGGCGCCGAGCGCAGCCTCGACCGACTGGCGGATGCAGTCGAGGTTCTCCTCATTGCTGGTGCCGAGCGCCACCTTGACGTGGTAGTCCCACGATTTGGCGACATAGCAGACGGCGTCGGCATCGGCGTCGAGCAGCGTCCTGAGCCCCGGATCGTTGGACACCGACCGTCCGGGACGCTTGGTCATGCCGAAGGCGACGAAGCGGCCATTGGTCTCGGGCCGATCGTCGAAGAACGCCGTGTCGGTCGGATTGGCGCCGGGATAGCCGCCCTCGATGTAGTCGATGCCGAGTTCGTCGAGCAGACCGGTGATGATGCGCTTGTCCTCAATCGAGAAGTCGACGCCGTTGGTCTGCGCGCCGTCGCGCAGGGTGGTATCGAAGAGGTAGAGGCGTTCGCGGGTCATCGGTCATGTCCGGGCAAGAGTGGGGTTATTGGGTGCACTCGAGGCAATTGCGAGTTTCCCCTCTCCCTTGAGGGAGAGGGATACGCAGCCCCGGTGAAGCGAAGCTGAACCGCTGGGCGTAGTTGGGTGAGGGTGATCAGGGCCTTTTTTGCCCCCTCACCCAACCCTCTCCCCCAAGGGGGAGAGGGCTTTGGAGGATGTTCCCACCCGGTCGGTGCTTGCGCACCGCCCACCCTCCCCGCAAGGGGGAGGGTTACTCCCGTGGCGCGGCCCAAAAGCCCCGCCCCCTCGCGGGGAAGGGTTGGGGTGGGGGTCGAGAATATGAATCTCTCTGCCCTACGCGTCGCTGCGGCGCTCATGTTGCGACCTCCCAGGTCGTTCCCTCGGGTCCGTCCTTCAGAACGACGCCCATTTCGGTCATTTGATCGCGGATGCGGTCGGCTTCGGCCCAGTTCCTTTCGGCGCGGGCGGTGTTGCGGGCAGCAATCAGCGTCTCGATTTCGGTCTCGTCGAGGCCGGCCGCCTGCTTTTTGCGGGCGAACCATTCGGACGCCGTCCCCTCAAGCAGGCCCAACAGATTGGCGCTTGCCTTGAGGCAATCGGCGGCGCCGGCCGCGCCCTTGGCCGCCTCGGCGCGCAGCGCGTGCAAAGCCGTGATCGCCTTCGGCGTGTTGAGGTCGTCTTCGAGCGCGTCGACCGTGTCGGCGCAGGACACCGGGCCCAACGGCACATCGCCGACCGCCTCGTACCAGCCGTCGAGCACGGCGATCGATTCCAGCAAGCCCTTTTCCGTCCAGTCGAACGGCTGGCGGTAATGGGTGCGCAGCATGTTGAGGCGGATCGCCTCGCCCGGCCACGCGTTGACGAGGTCATGGATGGTGATGAAATTGCCGAGGGATTTCGACATCTTCTCGCCCTCGACCTGCAGAAAGCCGTTATGCATCCACACTTGGGCCATCACTTCGGTGCCGTGGCAGCAGCGCGACTGGGCGATCTCGTTCTCGTGGTGGGGAAACTGCAGGTCGATGCCGCCGCCGTGGATATCGAAGACTTCGCCCAGATATTTCCACGACATCGCCGAGCATTCGAGGTGCCAGCCCGGCCGGCCATTGCCCCACGGACTGTCCCAGCCGGGCTCGTCGCCGGATGACGGCTTCCACAGCACGAAGTCCATGGGATCGCGCTTATAGGGCGCCACCTCGACGCGGGCGCCGGCCCGCATCTCGTCGGGCGAACGCCTGGACAGCGCGCCGTAATCCGCCATCGACGGCACGCTGAACAGCACGTGGCCGTCCGCGGCATAGGCATGGCCGCGGTCGATCAGCCGGGCGATCATCTCGCGCATCTCGGCGATGTGATCGGTGGCGCGCGGCTCGATCGTCGGCGCCAGCACGTTGAGCGTGGAAATATCCTCGTGGAAGGCGGCCGTGGTCTCCTCGGTCAGCGCCCGGATCGATATGCCGCGCTCGGCGGCGCGGGCGTTGATCTTGTCGTCGACGTCGGTGATGTTGCGGACGTAAACGACGTGGTCGGGCCCGTAGATGTGGCGCAGCAGCCGGAAAAGCACGTCGAACACGATGACCGGGCGGGCATTGCCGATATGGGCGTAGTCGTACACGGTGGGCCCGCAGACATAGACCCGGACGTTGTGCGGATCGAGCGGCACGAATTCCGCCTTCGTCCGCGTCAGCGTGTTGTAGAGCGCAAGCGCCATCATGAGTTCCCCGTGCTGGGCAGACCGGCCGGCCGGGGCGTTCTCTCGTCTGTCGGTGGTATTGAGGGGCGAGCGAGACGGCCACGGGCCAGCGAAGTGCTAGCCGCGAATAATGATCCCGCAAATGCAAATTATGCGTGAAGCCCTCATCATGCCCTGCTGATAGCCGCGCCGGGGCGCGCCGTCAAGCGCCCGGATGCGGCAATGCTGTCGCGTCATGGATCGCGCGACAGCCGCTCGACCAGCAACCGACCGATCCGTTCGCCGATCGCCCGCCGGCCGGCGTCGTTGAGATGAGCGCCGTCGCCCTTATACATCGGCTCGCTTCGGCCGCAGAGCGCCGCGGCCAGGCTTAGGAAATACCGTTCCGAAGACAGGCGTTCGGTCAACGCGTCAAATGTGATGGAGAAGTTTTCGCGCACCGTCGTCAGGCGCTCCGTGTCGATCCAGGGGCTGGCTTCGGCAGCGGCGATTTCAGGGTCGACCGTGCAGTCCTCGGCCCAGGCCATCGGCGCCCAGACGAGGATGAATTCGGCGCCGAAGGCGGCACTCACCCGATCGACGAAACGGTAGCGCGCCACCGCCGCATCGGCCAGTTCGGTCAGCAATGGCGAATCGGCGGGAAGCGGCACAAACACCTGATTTGTACGCCCGTAGAGTTCGCGGGTAAACGAGGCATAAATGGCGGCATTCAGCGGCTTTAAAAGGCCGAACCAGCTTCGATAATAGCTTTCGATCAGCGCCTGCATGCGTCGATAGCCGTGATGGGCGTAGATGCTGCGATGCTCGAGGAAGTATTTCGCGTCATTGCCGCCGTCATAGAAGATGACGATGTCGGGCGTGGTTCCGGATTCGATCAGCGCCTTCTGCAGGTATTTGGTTTCGAGCAGTGAATTGAAGGAATTGACGCCGAAATTGACGACCTCGTAGCGCAGCCCAGTCTCGGGCGCGTTGACGACCGCTGCGACGATGCTCGGGATCGTCGCGGCGTCGTCCAGGGTGGAGCCGCGCATGGTCGATCCGCCGAACATCCATATGCGCCCGTCCGCGCCGCCCTCGGGATTGTTCGTTGTCGGCCGGATCGCCGGTCGCTGCAGAAACAATGTGTAGGGATCGTAGACCGCGCGGCTGCCTTCGCGCGCATGTCCGTAGAAGAGAAAATTGGTCGCCGTGACCACCGTAAAAGAGGTGATCTCGACGGCCACGATTGCCACCAGCGCCCATTTCGCCAGCCACAGCGCGGTGCGGATCAGTTTCTTCAGCAAAGCCATGCGAACGGTTTCAAAAGGCGAGTTTCGATCCGCGTCAACGGCGTCCCTTCAGTGCGCGGGAAACCTCCTCGGATCGGGATCGGCTGTCAAGACGGGATAGGATCGGAGACGTGTTTTCCGTAAACGACGCCGCCCCACCACCGGCGTCATTGCCGGGCCCGTCGCACTGGTGTGCGGTTAAAGCGTATTTGGGATGGTTTCGACACCTTCTCCGTCGTCATTGCCCGCTCCCAAGCGGGCAATCCAATGGCTTCTCGGCATTCAGAAGCGCTTGAATGCCTTCACAAAGGTGTTGGCAAGTCGACAAGCCAATGGACCGCCCGGATAAACCGGGCGGTGACAACGGACGGGTAGGGTGATGACAGGAGAGAAGGGCTGCGTTCGGCGCCGGGTCAGGCGTCCCGCTGACCGCTTCCGTGCGCGCCCGTGTCGCAGAATTTCTGATAAAGCACGACCATCACCGAGCGCGCGGTCTCGCTCGACAGCGCATAGTAGATGGTGGTGCCGTCGCGCCGTGTCGTCACCAGGTTCTGGCCGCGCAACAGCGCCATGTGCTGGGACACCGTCGACATTCTGAGGCCGGTCGCCTCGGAAATCTGGCCGACCGACTTTTCGCCGTCGGCGAGATGACACAGGATCATCAGACGCGGCGGCGAGGCCAGCATTTTCAAGAAGGCGGCGGCTTCTTCGGAGCGGGATTCGAGATCCTGTATCTGCATAATTTCGAATATAAGATAGTTTTATTTCTTTGTCACCAAATCTTTGTGAGCGCAAGCGTCGACCGGACAAAGGCGATTGTCTCCGCCGACAGATAGTCGTCGACGCGGGCCGCGACATGGGTGATGAGGCCGGCATCGCTTTTCTCCGCCGACCAGTCCTCGGCGTTCTCGCCGGCGCGGGCGCGGTCGATCGCCGATTTTTTCGAGGCGACCCGCCATTTGGCGCACCAGGTGACCGACCACAGCCACATCAGCCGCCTGGTGATCTCCAGTGTCGGCGCCTGGGCTGCGGCTGGCGGCCCCAGCGCCCGCGCCCAGGCGTCGTAAAACGCAGCGACCTGCTCGGCATCGAGGACAACGTTGACGGCCGGGTCCCAGGTCGTCGAGGTGTAGAGCGTGGCATGGGCGAGGTCGAAGCCGGCAAGGCTCACCCGCGCCTTTTCCAGATCGACGAGGACCGCCCTGCCGCCGGCCGTCACCAGGAAATTCCCCGGATGGGCGTCGAACGAAATCAGCACCGGCGGCGACGCCGGCGGGCGGGCAAGGATTTTTTTCACATGCGCCCGCTCGGCCTCGATTGCGGCACGGGCCTCCCCAGCCAGTCCGGCATCGTCGAGAAAGGCCGCCTGGGTCTCGATTTCGGCCGCCATCGCCGCAAGCGGGTCGGCCGGCCGGAAAAGCTCTTCCGCGGCGCCGGAAAGCGGACATTTGTGGATGGCGGCAAGCGCAACCGCAATCGCCGGCATTTCGTCGGGGAGGCGCGGCGGGCGGCCGTCGATCGCCTCGACGATGAGGGCGCCGAGCGGCAGATCGCCGCGCGGCGGCACCACATCGATCAGCCGCGGCGTATGGCCCGACGGCTCCGCGGCGCCAAAGCAGGCCGCCTGATAGGCGAGATTTTCCGCAGCACCAAGCCGCATCTGGCTCTGTTTCGGCGCCCGCACCAGCGCGCCGGTCGTGCCGATCCGGGCGTGCCAATGGGCCAGGCCGGTATCGGCGAGCGGCTCGATATCGGCCGCCGTCGTGCCGGCGAAAAGCGGCCGCGCAGCGATCGCCGCGGCAATGGTCTTGCGATCGATCACGCCGGCCGGCCTCCGTTGTCTGCGCCGGGAGCGGCGGCCGCCTCCGCCGCCGGCCGGTCGCCCCAGACAAGGTCGCGATAGTCGAAACCGCGCGCGACCGTCGGCTTGACGACGGCGAAATAGGGCGAGAGGTCGAAATCGCGGGGCGTGAACAGGGAATGGTGGCGGATGTGCAGGATTTCGGTCGTGGAATAGTCGCTGTAGGCAGCGCTCTCGCCATCGACGTTCTCGACCTGCGGCAGAATCGGATAACGCACCGATTGAAAAGCCTGGGCGATCAGGGTCGAGCAGATCGCCCGGGTCGGATCGCCGGAGCCGAGCGAGATCATCCGCCGCCGCCAGCGGACCGGCACCGGCGGCGTCGGGAACAGATAGCGGGCGAGATCGATGATGTTCTTGGTGTCGTAGTGCAGGCCGAGCCGCGACACCATGAATTCGACGACGGCTTCGCGATCCGCTGCGGTCAACCCGGCCGGGCGGCAGATTCGCGTGTTGTAGGTGCGGTATTTCGCCAAAGGCACCGAAACGCAGCCCTCGCCGAGATTGACCTCGATCAGCCGGTGGTCGGCCTTGCCGTCGATGACGGCAAGCGCGTCGCCGACATAAAGGGCGGCATGCGACCAGGTCGACTGGGTCAGATATTTGATCGCCGAGGAGACCTTCTGGTTGCCTTCGACGAGCAGGACATCGCCGGGCTTGAGGCAGGCGCGCAAGGTTTCGGGATCGGACGGCGTATAGGGCCGGTAGCCGCTCGACTCTTCTTGCAGAATCGCGGCGATCCATCCGCCGATCCGGTCGAGAAGCGACTCCAGGATCATTGCGTGTCCTATAGTTGCCGTGCAGGCGGTCGGGTGCTGATGCCCATCTGGTCATTGCACGCCTTTATGTCCAATCACAATCCTGCGCCGGCGGGTGCAAGAACCGGCGGAGGCCGTGGCGCGCGGGCAGGCGGCCACCTATATCTTCCGGTGATGACCGAGACCCCTCTTCACGCCGGCAACCAATACCGGCACCGGACCCGCAACGCGCTGCACACCGTCGTGCTGGCGGCCGGCAGCGTCGTGTTGCTGGCGTTGTGTGCGGCGGTCTTTGCCGGTCCGGCCGGCATCGTCTGGGCGGTCATCGGCGGCGGCATCTCGGTGTGGCTGACCATGCGGCTGTCGCCGCGCATGGTGCTCGGGCTCTATCGGGCCGAGAAGCTGACCCATGCGGACTTTCCGTTCGGCACCGACATCCTCGGGCTTCTCGCCGATCGTGCCGGCCTGGAGCGGACGCCGGCGCTCTACCTGGTGCCGAGCCGGATGATGAACGCGTTTTCGGTCGGGCGCCGCAACGATGCGGCGATCGCCGTCACCGACGGCCTGCTGCGCGGCCTCAATTCGCGCGAGCTGGCCGGCGTGCTGGCCCACGAGATCGCCCATATCGCCAACAACGACATCAGAGTGATGGCGCTTGCCGACATGGTCAGCCGGATGACCAGCATCATGTCGACGGTCGGCCTCCTGGCGCTGCTCTTCAATCTGCCGGCGATCATGGTCGGCGGCGTGCAGGTTCCATGGCTCGGCGTCGGGCTCCTGATCGCCGCCCCGACGATCGGCGGCCTCCTGCAGCTGGCGCTGTCGCGCACCCGCGAATATGAGGCCGATCTGTCGGCCGCCGGCTTCACCGGCGATCCGGAGGGCCTGGCGGCGGCGCTGGTCAAGCTGGAAAAGGCGCATCGCCGGGTCTGGGAAGGCCTGATGCTGCCCGGAGCGCGGCTGCCGGACCCGTCGGTTCTGCGCACCCATCCGGAGACTGCGGAACGGGTCAGGCGGCTCCTGGCACTGCGCGCCGAGCCTTCCGATGCCCTCGACCACAGGGCGATGCCGCACGTGGTCGGCAAATCGCTGGTGCCGATCACAAGGCCGCCGCGGCTGAGGCTGCGCGGCATGGGGCTGTGGTACTGATCGGCGCTGCGCGCGATCCGCTTGCCCGCCCCATTGACCGGCGATAGGGTCCGGATCGGCAACCGAATCGACACCGGAAATGACGGCCCGAACGATCTACAAAATCTGCCCAGGCCCCTTGTGGCGGAACGCCGAGGCCGCGGGAGCATTTAATGGGGCGCCGGTCGATCTTGCCGACGGCTATATCCATTTCTCCACACGCGAACAGGTCGCCGAGACCGCCGCCCGGCACTTTTCCGGCATGACCGGCCTGTTGCTGATCGCCGTCGATGCGGGCGCCCTCGGCCCGGCGCTGAAATACGAGCCATCGCGCGGCGGCGACCTGTTTCCGCATCTTTATGGGGCCTTGCCGATGTCCGCGGTCAACTGGGTCGCCGAGCTGCCGCTCGGCGAAGACGGCCGCCACGACTTTCCGGAGCTGCCGTCATGATCTCCGGGCTGATGGATCTCGGCCGGCCATTGCTGCTGGCGATCGATCCGGAAACCGCGCACAGTCTGGCGATCAGGGCGCTCGCGGCCGGGCTTCATCCGCGCGCGCGGGCCGATGATCCCCGGCTTTCCCGACACCTCTGGGATCTGGACTTCCCCAATCCGATCGGCACCGCCGCCGGCCTCGACAAGAATGGCGAAGTGCCCGATGCGATTCTCGCCTGCGGCTTCGGCTTTGCCGAGATCGGCACCGTGACGCCGCGGCCGCAACCCGGAAATCCGAAGCCGCGGCTGTTCCGGCTGCTGCCGGACCGCAGCGTCATCAACCGCTTCGGCTTCAACAATGCGGGTTCTGAGGCGGTTCTTCAAAGGCTAGCGGCACGGCGCGGCCGGCCCGGCATTGTCGGCGTCAATATCGGCGCCAACAAGGACGCCGCCGACCGCATCGCCGACTATGTCGCCGGCATCCGCACCTTTGCGCCGGTGGCGGACTATCTCGCCGTCAACATCTCCTCGCCGAACACGCCGGGCCTGCGCGACCTGCAGGCGGTCGCGGCGCTGACCGACCTGCTCGATGCGGTGCGCGAAGCGCGCGACGAAGAACACGCGAAGATCGGCCGCAAGGTTCCGGTGGCGCTGAAGCTCGCGCCCGATCTCGCCGACGCCGATCTCGACGACATCGTCGAAAAGGCCGTTTCCGCCGGGATCGATGCGATGATCGTGTCCAACACGACGATCGCCCGGGACGGCCTCGTCGATCGCCGCACCGCCCGCGAGACCGGCGGCCTTTCCGGGCGGCCGCTGTTTAACCGCTCGACCCGGATGCTGGCGCGGGTGCGCCGGGCGGTCGGCCCGGACCTGCCGCTGATCGGCGTCGGCGGCATCGATACGCCGAAGGCGGCGTGGCAGAAGATTGCCGCCGGCGCCGATCTGATCCAGCTTTACACCGGGCTCGTCTATGAGGGCTTCGGCCTCATCGGCCGCATCAAGCAGGAATTCTTGCGTAAGACCGAGCGCGAAGGCCATCGCGACATTGCCGAGGCGGTCGGGACGGAAACGGCGCGATGGGCGGACACGAATCCTTAAGCGCGTCGTGGCTTACGACCAACCCGCGGCAAGGGATCAGCGGTAATCAGGCTCGCCCGATTTACCGGTTTCCGATCTGCTACGCCGGCGGCGGCGGCCGCTTCGGCACCATCACCATCGCCTCGCCGTCGAGCACGACGGTGCCGTCGACGGTCGCCTCGCAGTGCAGGCGCGCGCGGCGGCCCTTTTCGGTCAGTTCGACGACTTCGACGGTGACGACGACGACATCGCCGATCTTCACCGGCGCGTAGAAGTTCAGCGATTGCGACATGTAGACGGCGCCCGGTCCCGGCATCCGCGTACCGAGCACCGCCGAGATCAGGCTCGCCGTATAGAGCCCGTGGGCGATGCGCTGGCCGAAACGGGTTTTCGAGGCGTAGATGTCGCACAGATGGATCGGATTGGCGTCTCCGGAGACTTCGGCAAAGCCGACCACATCCGAATCCATCACCGTCTTCATGATGGTCTCGGACATGCCGACCTGAAGATCTTCGAAATAATAGGTGCGAACGGTGTGTATGGTCATCGCAGGATGTCCCGGCTGATGTAAACGGTCAGCGGCCAAACTAGCGCGATTTTTGCTGCGCTGCAATATCAGCGATATTGCACTTCTGAATAACGCCGCGGCGGCGGCAAACGGCGATGCGGCTTTGGCGTCAACCGGTTAACCGGATATTCAAGACTTCTGCCTAATTTCGGCACCGGAGGTGTCGGGGGAAATCGGCGACACCTCGGTCAGTTTTTGCGCCCGAATTCGGTGCCGGGCAAGCGTGAGCGCATGGAGCAGGCTATGGCCGTTGATACGTCGATGCCGATACTCGTGGTCGATGACTACAAGACGATGATCCGGATCATCCGAAATCTGCTCAAGCAGTTGGGCTTCAGCGACGTCGATGACGCTTCCGACGGAACCGAGGCGCTCTCAAAGATGAGGTCGCGCAGATACGGGCTCGTCATCTCCGACTGGAACATGGAGCCGATGACCGGCTACGAGCTGCTCAGGCACGTGCGCGCCGACGGCGGGCTGGGCCGCACGCCGTTCATCATGGTCACCGCGGAATCCAAGACCGAGAACGTCATCGCCGCCAAGAAGGCCGGCGTCAACAATTACATCGTCAAGCCGTTTAACGCGCAGACCTTGAAGGGCAAGATCGACGCGGTGTTCAGTGCCTAGCCCTTTCCTTTGCTTCTGGACGACAAAGCCGTAGCGGCCGGACGCACGCCAACGGCCGGGATCCGACCATGACTGCTGCCACCCGCAAAACCCGTCCCGATCGCCCGCCCGACAGCGCCGACGAGACCGTCGTCGAGGGGATGCTGCGGGACGAGATCTTGAGCATCGCCGCCGACATCTCCCGCATGAAACAGGAAATCGGCCGGCTGCGGCCCGGCGAGATCCGGCAATCGCACATTCCCGAGGCCGGCCGCGAACTCGACGCCATCGTCGAGGCGACCGAAAGCGCCACCCACCAGATCATGGAGCAGGCCGAGGCGATCATGGAGGCCGACGCTGTCGACGCCGACGCCTACAGGGCGGCGGTCCAGGCCGCGGCCATGGGCATTTTCGAGGCCTGCTCGTTCCAGGACATCACCGGACAGCGGATCGGCAAGGTGGTCGAGACGCTGCACCTGATCGAGCGGCGGGTCAGTCGCTTCATCGACGAGCTTGAAACCCACGACCTGATCGACGCCACGGCGGCGATCCCGGAGGAGCCGGAAACCGAAGACGCGCGGCGCAAGCGTGAGTTGATCGTCAACGGCCCGCAATCCGACGGCGAAGGCATAGACCAGGACGACATCGACGCCTTTTTCGGCGAATGCTCCGCGCAGAGCGATATCGACAAGCTGTTCGACTGATCCGGCCGCGCCTACCAGACGAGGCGCGGCTGAACGCCGACCGCACTCAGCCCTTCGCGTTCAAGCAATGCGGCGACCCGGCCGGGATCGGGCGCTTCCGGACGCCCGAGTTCGGCGCTGTGAATGCCGCCGGTGACGAACAGCACGTCATAGCCGTGATCGGCGGCACCGCGCAGATCGGTGCCGACCGAATCGCCGATGGCAAGCACGCGTCCGTTTTTCAGCGGCCGGCCGCGCGCCGTTTCCAGCGCGGCGTGGGCGACATCATAGATGTCGGCATGCGGCTTGCCGATGATTTGCGGCGCACCGCCAAGCTCGCGGTAGAGATCGGCGATAGCACCGGCGCAGAAGATCAGATCGGTGCCGCGTTCGACGACCCGGTCGGGATTGGCGCAGATGAAGGGCAGGCGCCGGGCGGCAAGCCCGCGCAGCAGCCGGTCGTAGTCTTCCGGCGTCTCGGTGGTGTCGTCGAAAAGGCCGGTGCAGACGGCGAGATCGGCGGCCGCCTCTCCGGTCAGCGTCACGTCGAGGCCGTCATAAAGCACGAGATCGCGTTCCGGACCGATATGGAAGATGCGGGCGCCGCCATAGTCGCGGGCGAGCAAATCGTGGGTGACGTCGCCGGAGGAGACGAAGGCGTCATAGGCGTCCGCCGGCACGCCGAGTTCGTGAAGCTGCGCCGTCACCGCGCGCGACGGCCGCGGCGCGTTGGAGATCAGCACCACGGCGGCACCGCCGGCGCGCAGGCGCGTGAGCGCCTCGCAGGCGTTTGGCCAGGCGGCGACACCATTGTGAACGACGCCCCAGACATCGCTGAGGATGCCGTCATAGCGGTCGGCGATCAGGCTGACGCCGGCGAGGAAGGGCGATCGTTCAGTCATGGGGGCCGGTTAGGCGATGCCCGTGACGGCGTCAAGACGGCCGGCGCCGAAATCGCGAGCGCCGCGCGATCGGCCGCCGTCAAAACCGCCGTCATCGACGCTGCCAATCGCAAAAGCCGATATCCATCGGACGCGCCGGCCGCTATAGGGGAGGTGCGAAACCGAACGGAATGCCGAGGCCGCATGCACGCCCTGACCATCGCCGCGCCGCGCTCCGGCGCCGGCAAGACCATGCTGACGCTGGGCCTGTTGCGGGCGCTGCGCGACCGCGGCCTTAATGTCGCCTCGGCCAAGAGCGGGCCCGACTATATCGATCCGCAATTCCATGCTGCAGCCGGCGGCGGCGCCTGCGTCAACCTCGACCCTTGGGCGATGTCGCCGGCGCGGCTGCGTGCGCTTGGCGCGGCGAACCCTGCCGAACTTCTCGTCATCGAGGGGGCGATGGGGCTTTTCGACGGCGCGCCGGACGCCGAAACTCCGTTCGGCCGCGGCTCGACTGCGGATCTCTGCGCGATATTGGGCGTGCCGGTCGTGCTCGTCGTCGATGTCGAGCACCAGGCCCAGAGCGCGGCGGCGACGGCGCTCGGCATGGCCCGCTTCAACGACGGCGTGAAAATCGCCGGCACGATCCTCAACCGGGTCGGCTCGCCGCGCCACGGCGCCATGGTGAAAATCGCCATGGAGGCGTCCGGCCTGCCGGTGTTCGGCATCGTGCCGCGCAGCGCCGGGTTTCAAGCGCCGTCGCGCCATCTCGGCCTCGTCCAGGCGCGCGAGCACGCCGATCTCGAGGCGTTCATTACCGGCGCTGCCGATCTGGTCCGCACCCATGTCGACCTCGACGCGGTGATTGCCGCAGCGGCGCCGATCGTGTCGCGAGGCGAGGAGAAGGCTGACGGGCTCGCGCCGCTCGGGCAACGCATCGCCATTGCCCGCGACGACGCCTTTTCTTTCCTCTATCCGCATATGCTTGACGACTGGCGCGCCGCCGGCGCCGAACTTTCGGTCTTCTCGCCGCTTGCCGACGAGGGCCCGGACCCGGGCGCCGATGCGGTTGTCCTGCCCGGCGGCTATCCCGAGCTGCACGCCGGGCGGATCGCGGCAGCCGCGAACTTCCGCGCCGGAATGAAGACCGCCGCAGCCCGCGGCGCGCTCGTCTATGGCGAGTGCGGCGGCTATATGGTGCTCGGCGAAGGCCTCGTCGATGCCGAAGGCGGCAACCACGAAATGCTCGGGCTCTTGCCTTTGGTCACGAGCTTTGCCGAACGCAAACTGCATCTCGGTTACCGGCGGCTTCGTCCCGTCTCGGCCATGCCCTGGGCGGAACCGTTGGCCGGCCATGAATTCCACTATGCGACGACGCTGAAGAGCGGGCCGGCGGAGCCGTTGTTTGAGGCCGCCGATGCGGTCGGGCTCGACCTGCCGCCGATGGGGCTCCGTACCGGCAATGTGATGGGATCGTTCGCCCATATCATCGATTATTTGTGATCGGCGCGCGGCTTCGAGCGGTGCGGGCGCAGAATGTGCGCGTGGCCGCCATCATAAAGCGCCGAATCGCGGAAGTTCGTCTCCGCCAGCGCCGGCCCGATGAGGATCAGCGCGGTGCGGGTGATCTTGGCGGCGCGCACCTTTGCGCCGATATCGGCGAGCGTGCCGCGCAGCAGCGCCTGGTCGGGCCAGCCGACCCGATAGGCGACGATCACCGGACAATCGGCGCCGTAATGGGGCGTCAGCCGCCGCTCGATCTCGCGCAAATTGCGCACCGAAAGGTGAATGGCAAGCGTCGCGCCGGTGCGCCCGAGCGCATCCAGATTCTCGGCTTCGGGCATGCGCGACGCCTTCATCGTCGTCCGCGTCAGGATCACCGTCTGGGCGACCTCCGGGATCGTCAACTCCTGGCCGAGCGCGGCGGCGGCTGCGGCAAAGGCGGGCACGCCCGGCGTGACCTCATAAGCGATGCCGAGCGCCTTCAGCCGCCTGATCTGCTCGGCGATCGCGCCATAGAGCGCGGGATCGCCGGAATGGACCCGCGCCACGTCCTTGCCGGCGGCATCCGCGGCGGCGATCTCGTCGATGATCTCGTCAAGCGTCATCGAAGACGTATCGCGCACGATCGCATGCTTCGGCGCATAGGCGATGACCGCTTCCGGCACCAGCGAGCCGGCATAAAGGCAGACCGGCGCACTCTCGATCAGCCGCCGGCCACGGACCGTGATCAGTTCCGGGTCGCCGGGGCCGGCGCCGATGAAGTGAACGGTCATGACGTGGGCACCATTGATTGTTTAGCCGCATAACCGCGCGGCGTGTAGAAACGGGTTTGCCCGTCGCCGGTCGAAAAGGCGCGGCTCTGAGACGACCCGATCAGCACCACGGTCAACATGTCGACCTCGTCGATATTTAACGAACTAAGCGTTCGTGGTGTCAGCTTCTCTTCGGCACGGCCGAGATTGGCGGCGATCAGCACCGGCGTTTCCGCCGGCCGTTGCCCAAGCAGGATATCGCGCGCCGCGTTGAGCAGGGTGCGCCGCCGCGCCGACACCGGATTATAGAAGGCGATGACGAAATCTCCCGCGGCAGCAGCCTTCACGCGGGCGATGATGTCGTCGCGCGGCGTCAGCAGATCGGACAGCGATATGGCGCAGAAATCATGGCCGACAAGGGCGCCGATCCGCGCCGACGCCGCCTGTAACGCGGTGATTCCCGGTGCGTTGACCACTTCGACGCGGCGGGCGGCGGCGGAGACGCCGTTTTCGCGTTCGGGCCGGTCGAGCAATTCCATGACAAGCGCGCCCATGGCGTAAATACCCGCATCGCCCGACGAGATCAGCGCCACGTTCCGGCCTTCGCCGGCGCGCTCCAGCGCATAGCGGCTGCGCTCCTCCTCGGCACCGAGCGGGAACGTCTTTGTCGGCTTGCCGGCGGCAAGCGGCGCGATCAGGTCGAGATAATGGCCGTAGCCGACCAGTTCTTGCGCTTCATTGATAAGCCGGCTTGCTTCCGGTGTGCGCCAGTCGTCGGCGCCCGGACCGATGCCGATGACCGCGAGTTGTCCGCGCGGTCGTCCGGGCTGGTCGCCAAGCGGTAGCGGCGCCCGGGCGATCGCCGCCGTGGCATTTGCGGTCTTCATTTTTGGCACGACGAGTTGACCGTCCGGCCCTGTAGCGGCAAGCGCCGCCGCCTCGGCGACGCCGTGGCTGCCGACCTCGCGAAAAACAGCCTCCGAAGGGTTGGCGAGCCGCGGCAACTCGGCTTCAAGTTCGCCGGCTGAATAAAACCGCGCCGGCACGCCGAGCTCGCGGGCAAGCGCCTGCATCGCGGCCTCGTCGGATTTGAGGTCGATCGAAAAGACGCCGGCGATCGCTTCGCGCCGCAGGCCGGCTTCGCCGATTGCCTGCTTCGCCAGCGCGGCGAGTTCAGCCGGATCGCAATGGCGGGCGCAGCCGACGCCGATCGTGTGGCGCGCGGGCACATAAAGAAGCGCATCGGGATCGGCGGCGTGAGCGGCTGTCTCGGCGATTATGATGTCGAGCCGATCGGCGTCCGGGGAAGCTTCATCGGCCGCGGTCGGGCCGAGCCAATCCCGGTCGATCTCCGCAAGATCGGGCGAGACCGTCACGCTCGGCCGGCTGCCTGCGGCCATTCGCGCAAGCGCCGTCTTCAACAGGTCCGGCGCGGCGACAAGCCGCCAGCCCGGCGGCGGCGCGTCGAGCGCGACGCCGGTGCCCAGATCGCTCGCGGTGGTGATCGCGGCGTCGCCGCCGAGGATCGCCGCGATTTGTCGTGCCAGGGCGTTGGCGCCGCGATGCCCGCCAATCAGCGGCACCACGGCGGAGCCGTCCTCGGCGACCGCGACCACCGGCGGCTCCTTCGCCTTGTCGGCCAGGAGCGGCGCCAGCGCGCGGATGAGGATGCCGGCGGCGCAGATCCCGACGATCGGCCGCCCGGCGGCAAAGTGCGCGCGCAGATGCGCCCCGGTATCGGTAAAGTCGATGTCGGCGTCGTCGACGCGGCCGGTAAGCCCGTGAACTTCGCCGCCGAGTTCGGCCTTGAGCCGGCGCGCGAGCGCGGCCCCCCGCGCCGTCAGGGCGATGAAGGCCGGAGTGTTGCGTTCACCGGTCATGGGCGCCCCGGGCGTGTTGCGTGGGGATTGCGCCCGCAGCGGCGTATTCCGGGTTTACCCCTCTCCCTGTCCCTCCCCCGCAAGGGGGGAGGGGACGTAGGTGGCGGACGCCGAGCGGCCCCCCTCCCCCTTGCGGGGAGGGGTTGGGGGTGGGGGTCAGGGAAAAACCATCCTTCGCCATCATGAACCGCTTTCCTTCCGCACCAGCACCATGGAGAAATAGGGCGCGGCCGTCTGCGGCGCGGCGGCGAGCGGCGCGACGACCTCGCCGGCGAGCGTCGCGTTCGCCACATAGGTCGCGTTGTCGCTCAGCCCGAGCCGCGCGATCACCCGCCGCACCTTTGCGAGGTGCCGGCCGACTTTGAGGATGGCGGCCGAATCGGCCTGGCCAAGCCTGTCGGCGAGAACGTCTTCCGCAAGGGTCGCCGGGATGACGGCGAACACGTCGTTGCGCAGAGTCAGCGGGCGCCCGGACGCGGCGGCGCCGGCGCTAAACGAGGTGACGCCGGGAACAATCTCGCAGGGAAACCGGTCGGCGAGCCGGTCCATGAGATAGATGAAGGAGCCGTAAAAGAGCGGATCGCCGAGGCAGAGCACGCCGACATCACGGCCGCTGTCGAGCCTTGCCGCGATCGTCTCCGCCGCCCGGCCATAGCTTTCCTCGACGGTGACCTCTTGCGGGCGGATCGGGATGACGATCTCGATCGTCTCGATATCGGCCGGGATCGCTTCGGCGACGATGGAGCGTGCAAAGCTCTCGCCCGGCGCCGAGGCGGGATAGGCGAGCACCGGCAGGCCGCCGATCAGCCGCCACGCTTTGCGGGTGACGAGTTCGGGATCGCCCGGCCCGACGCCGATGCCGTAAAGCATGCCCGGCGCGCTCATATCTGCAGCGCCCATTGTGTCACCGGCATCAGCGGCCGCCAGCCGTGGCGGCCGCCGATCGCCTCGGCGCGGGCAATCGCAATGCGGACAAGCTCGCCGCCATGTTCACGCCAGAGATCGACGAGCACCGCCTCGGTTTCGAGCGTGACGGCATTGGCCACAAGCCGGCCATGGGGCTTGAGCGCCGCACGGCAGGCCGCAAAGGTCTCCCGCGAAAGCCCGCCGCCGATGAAGATCGCGTCGGGCGCCTTCAGCCCGGCAAGCGCCGCCGGCGCCGTGCCGTCGATGATCTCAAGGCGCGGCGCGCCGAGCGCCAGCGCGTTTTCCGCGGCGAGCGCGCGCCGGTCCGCCCGCGGTTCGATCGCGATCGCCTCGGCATCGCGGGCCGCGCGCATCCACTCGATCGCCACCGAGCCGCAGCCGGCGCCGATGTCCCAGAGCACCCCGCCGCGAGAAGGCTGCAGCCGCGCGAGCGTCGCCGCGCGGACCTCGTGCTTGGTCATGTTGCCGTCATGGCGGAAGGCGTCGTCGGGCAGGCCGGGGCCGCGGCCAAGGAGGCGGGTGCCCGGCACCGCCTTGCAGGCAACGGCGAGCGTATGAAAGTCGGGAACGCCCTCGGGCGGCGCCTTGGCAGTCCCGGTAAAGCGCGCCTCGTCGCCGCGCCCCATTGCTGCCAGCACCGTGATTGTGCTTTCGCCATAGCCGTTTTCGGCGAGGATGCGGCCGATTTTCGCCGGTGTTTCGCCGTCCTCGCCGAGAATGATCAGCCGCGCGTCCGGCGCGAGATAGGGGATGATCTGCTCCGCCGGGCGGCCGTGCACGGTCAGCGTCTCGGCATCGGCCAGCGACCAGCCCATGCGGCAGGCGGCGAGCTGGAAGGCGGAAAGCTGCGGCGTAAAGGTGATCTCGTCGGCGGGAAACGCCCGGCCGAGGCGGGCGCCGACCGAATACCAGAGCGGATCGCCGGTCGCGAGCACGACGACCCGGCGGCCTTTCAGCGAGGCGATCGTCTCAATGAGTGCGCTGAACGGCGACGGCCATTCGATGCGCTCGGCGGTCAAGTTCTGTTCGGCAAAACCCAGATGGCGTTCGCCGCCGATGATCACCTCGGCCGTATCAAGCAGCGCCCGCGCCGCCGGCATCAGGCTCGATATCCCCTCGGCGCCGATGCCGATGACGTGCAGCCAGGGCCCGCTCATGGCGCACCGTCCCCGGCCGCCAGCGCGATTGCGTTGACCGCAGCGCTCGCCATCGCCGAACCGCCGCGCCGGCCGAAAAGCGTCAGATAGGGAATGCCGCGCGGATTTTTTTGAAGCTCCGCCTTTGATTCCGCGGCACCGACGAAACCGACCGGAAAGCCGAGGATCGCCGCCGGGCGCGGCCAGCCCTGGTCGAGCAGTTCGAGCAGGTGAAAGAGCGCCGTCGGCGCGTTGCCGATGGCGATGACGGCGCCGGCCAGATGCGGCTGCCACAGTTCGACCGCGGCGGCCGAGCGGGTGTTGCCGATCGCTTCCGCCCGCGCCCGCGTCTCCTCGGCGTTGAGGGTGACGATCACCGGGTTTTCTTTCGGCAGCAGGCTGCGGCTGATGCCGGCGGCGACCATTTCGCAGTCGCAGAGCACCGGCGCGCCGTTTTTGAGGGCCGACATTGCGGCCGCCGCGACGTCCGTCGAAAAGGCGAGATCATCGGCAATGTCCGGCATGCCGCAGGCATGGATCAGCCGAATTGCGACCGGTTGCAGGTCGGCGGGAAGGTGGTCGAGCCGCGCCTCGGCGCGGACGGTCGCGAACGACTGCCGATAGATCGCATCGGGGTCGCGTTTGTAACTGAGTTCTCGGCTTCCCTTTTGTTTATCCCCCTCACCCAACCCTCTCCCCCTCGGGGAGAGGGCTTTTTGGGGCTTGTCGGCGGTGTTCTGCAGATTGGCCAGGATGTCCTCCAGAACGCCGTCCAGGTTCTCCAGCACTTCGTTGTTCCAGTATCTCAGGACCGTGTAGCTCTGGTCGCACAACCAACGATCCCTTTCAGCATCGGTATTCTGCGAATGCTGGCCGCCGTCTACCTCGACAATCAACTGTTTTTCCGTGCACAGAAAGTCGACAACAAAGCGGCCGATCGGAACCTGCCGCCGGAACTTGAAGCCCTGCAATCGCCGTGACCGCAGTTCGAACCACAGCGTCTGTTCCGCCTTGGTCTGGTTGGCGCGCAGCATCCTGGCCCGGTCGCGCATATGCCGCGTGGTGTGTCCCATCGTTCAGGCCATCGCCTGGACGGGCAATGGTCCCGCGGCCGATGCTTGAACGCCCGTCATCGCCGGGGTGAGAGACGACACTCCAATAGCCCTCTCCCCTCTGGGGAGAGGGTTGGGTGAGGGGCAAAAGCAACCGCGCCTACACATCAGTCTTTGAGATATTTCCGCGCGCTTTCCGGCCCGAGCGGGTGGTGGGCGTGCGGGTAGGGCGGGTGGTGGTGATCATGATCATGCACATGGTCATGATCGTGATGATGGTGATGATCGCCGGCGCCGTCGAGCCGGCAGACGCCGGTGCAGAAATCGGCACAGAGCGGGCAGTCGGCGACGTTCGAGCCGGGCGCGTTGGCGCCTTCGCCCTCGACGTGGTGGTGATGGCTCGCCTGCGGCCGGCCGAGATCGGCCTCGAAGCCGAGCACCTGGGTGCGGTATTTGCACATGGCGCAGTTCATGGCGTTGTCGCCGTCAAGAATCTCCGTGACCCGCTCGGCAAAGGTGGCGATCACCATATCATGGTCGTTGAGATAGCCGGCCTTTATCCACTGCGTTTGCGGATTGCGCGCCGCGACCACATCGGTGAAGCCGTAGATCCGGTCGATCAGCACGCCGGTGAACAGGAAATAGGGAAACACCACGACGCGCCGGTAGCCGAGCCTGGCGACGTGATCGAGGCACGGCTCGACCAGCGGGAAGGTGACGCCCGAATAGCCGACGGCGCACCAGCCGAAACCCATGCCCTCCCACAAAAGCCGGGCGATCTTGGCGACATTGGCGTTGCCGTCCGGATCGGAGGCGCCGCGGCCGATGACGACGAGGCAGGTCTCGTGCAGCGGCACTTCGCCCTCGGCCGCGTCGGCCGCCGCGATTGCCTGCCGCACCCGGTCGCCGGCGGCCGCCACCATTTTCGGATCGACCGCCAGTTCGCGGCCATATTGCACGGTAATCCCGTGCTTCGCCGCATAGGTGTTGAGCACGGAAGGGATGTCGTTCTTGGTGTGCATGGCGGCAAAGAGCATGCCCGGCACGGCGAGGATGTGATCGCAGCCCTTTTCCCGCAACCGGTCGAGCCCGTCGCGGATCACCGGATTGGCGAATTCCAGATAGCCGTATTCCACCGGCCAGTCGGGAAAGTGGGTGACGAGCCGCCGGGCGACGACGGCAAACTCGTCGACGGCCGCCTGGCTCCGCGAGCCATGGCCGCAGACCATCACGCCAATCTTGGATCCCATGGTCACGAGGCGGCGGTATCGGTGTCGTCGGCTTCCGCCTCGACGCTGTCGTCCTCGGTTTCCTTGCCGCGCTTCCGGGCCTTGAGCGCCAGTGCCGCGGCAATGGCCGCCGCAGCCGCCGCCGCGGCGACGGCAACCCAGTGCCCGTGCCCGGCAACCTCGCCGATATGGCCGACATGGGCCTTGGCCGGGGCGGCAATTGCAACGGTGCCGGCAGCCGCCGCCGCTGCGCACACGAGCATTCGGAAAGTGATCATCGACGCCTCCTTAATCGGCAAGGCGCACGCCGGGATCGCCGCACATTTGCGGCCGATGAGACGGCTTCACGGTGATGCCCCCGGATTGGGTCGGCCCGCCCGTGAACTCGTTCAGCTCCCTGGAGCGCCATCTTTTCAGGCTCAGTCTTAACCGGCGGACCGGCTTCGCGCAATTGCCAATCCGACGCATGATGTCGCTGTGGCGACCGGGGAATTCTCGACCCCTTCTCGTCGTCATTGCCTGCTTTGTGCGGCCGGTGTTCGGTTCGGGCATTTTGGGCGGTTCGACACCTCTTCCGTCGTCATTGCCCGCTTTATGCGGGCAATCTAATGGCCTTTCGGTGTGCAGAAGCGCTCGAATTCCTTTACGAATGCGTTGGCAAGTCGACAGGCCAATGGACCACCCGGATAAACCGGGTGGTGACAACGGAGGGGTTGGGTGGTGACGCCGCGAGTGGGGCGCCGGCGTTCACGCCAACACCCGCACCACCCTCCGTTCCCGCGAAAGCGGGAACCTATTGCCCGGCCCGGCAACGTATGTCGGTTGCGATCCCGGCGATGTTTCGAACTTATCACTTGGACCAGGAATTTGTCGCTCACGCCATTGGTTCCCCGCTTTCGCGGGGAAGGTGCGGATTGGGAGGCAAATGGGCGATCCGGCACGTTCGCGGCGGGCGATCCAATCGCCTGTCCGTTTGCGCAAGCACTCCGAGTTTCTTGACAACGGCATTGCACGAAATGAAAAGCCAGTGGTCCGGCTTTCCGAAATCGTCGAAAACCGGCGCTTCGGGCCGGCGATCGAATGTTGCAATTCTGCCGAAACAATCGTCAGTACTTCTCGGGGTCATTGCCGGGCTTGCCCCGGCAATCCAGGCCATGCGCTCCGGAGGTTTGCGCCTGGATGCCCGGAACAAATCCGGGCATGACCTGAAAGGGGTACAGCCGAATGGACGATGCGATCGGGAACCGGGATCATGGCGGCGATCTGCGCCAGGCGATTGCCCGCCATGGCGGCGGCCGGGCCGAGTGGATCGATCTGTCCACCGGCATCAATCCGATTCCCTTTCCGCTGCCGCCGATTCCGGCTGAGGCATGGGCCCGCCTGCCGGACCAGGACCGGCTGAAGACGCTCCGCGAGGCCGCCCGCGCCACCTATGGCGCGCCACCTGAAGCAGCGATTGCCGCCTTTGCCGGCGCCCAGGCGCTGATCGGGCATTTGCCTTATTTCACTGCCGCCGGCTCGGCGTGCATTGTCGAACCCACCTATAACGAACACCGCGCCGCATTCGAGGCCGCCGGATGGCGCGTCGCCGCCGTCGACGATCCGGCTGATGCGGCCGGCGCCGATGCGCTGATCCTGGTCAATCCGAACAATCCCGACGGCCGCTGCTGGCCCGGCGACCGGCTCGCAGCGATCGCCGGCGGTGTCGGCCTGCTGGTCGTCGACGAAAGCTTCGCCGACGTGGCGCCTGAGCTTTCGCTGGTGCCGGTGCTCGACAAGATCCCCAACGCGATGGTGCTGCGCTCGGTCGGCAAGTTCTTCGGCCTCGCCGGGTTGCGGCTCGGTTTCGGCTGCGCCGGCCGCGTCCTCGCGGATCGCCTGGCCGCAGGCGCCGGGCCGTGGCCGGTGTCCGGGCCGGCGATCGAGATCGGTATTGCCGCGCTTGGCGACCGCGACTGGGCGGCAGAGACGCGCGCGCGCCTCAAACGGGACAGTGCACGCCTTGATAGGCTCGCGGCGGCGGCCGGTTGGCAGAAAATCGGCGGAACCGATCTCTTCGGGCTCTATGATGTCGGCGATGCAGTCGCTGTCCGCGAAAAGCTTGCCGCCCACCGAATCTGGTCGCGCATCTTTCCCTATTCGGCGAGTTGGCTGCGGCTCGGCTTGGCCGGCGACGAGGCCGCGTGGCGACGTCTGGAAAGGGCGCTCGCATGAGCGCCGAAGCGCTTTCGGCCTATGCCTTATGGGCGCTGCCGCTGGCGCTCGTTCTCGATGCGCTCGCCGGCGAGCCGGACTGGCTGTGGTCACGGGCGCCCCATCCCGCAATCGTCATCGGCCGCCTTATCGACCGTCTCGACCGGGCGCTGAACGAAGGTACGGGCCAGCGCGCCAAAGGCGTTGTCGCCATCCTGGTGCTTGTCGCCGTCGCCACGCTGGCCGGCCTTCTGATCGCCGCTATCCCGATCGCCGGCCCGGTCCTCTCCGTGCTCCTTGTCGCGATCCTGCTCGCCCAGAAAAGTCTCGTCGACCACGTCCGTGCGGTCGCCGAAGCGCTACCTGAGGGCCTCGATGCGGCCCGCCGCGAAATCGCCAAGATCGTCGGCCGCGATCCCGCCACCTTGCAGGAACCGGATATCGCCCGCGCGGCGATCGAAAGCGCGGCGGAGAATCTCTCCGACGGCGTCGTCGCGCCGGCCTTCTGGTTCGCCATTGCAGGCCTGCCCGGCATCGTCGTCTACAAGGCCGTCAACACCGCCGATTCCATGATCGGGCATAAAAACGACCGCTATCGCGATTTCGGCTGGGCGGCGGCGCGGCTCGATGATCTCTTGAATTTCATCCCGGCGCGGCTCGCCGGGATTCTCATCGCCGCGGCGGCCCTTACGCCTGCGGCCTTTTCCGTGATGGTCCGCGACGCGGGCCGCCACCGCTCGCCGAATGCCGGCTGGCCGGAGGCGGCGATGGCCGGCGCGCTCGGCATCGCGCTTGCCGGACCGCGGGTCTATGGCGGAGTGCCGACCGACGAACCGTTCCTGAATGGTGAAGGCCGCCGCGATATCGGCGTCGCCGAGATCGATCGCGCGATCGCGATCGTCTGGCGCGCCTGGGCGCTCCTGCTTGCCGCGGCAATTATTGCGGCGCTCATCTTCTGAGGCGGGAACGGGCAATGTTTAGAAGCCCGTCCATGTCGACATGGGCTTCGAGGTGCTCCGCAAGCCGGTCGAGCGTCGCCTCCACCGTCGCCTCATAGGCGGGCCCGCACGCCGCGGAGCCGAGCTCGGCGAGGAAGGCGGCGCGGAATCGATCGCTTGAAAAGATGCCGTGCAGATAGGTGCCGCGCACCCGGCCCGTGGGATCGGCGGCGCCCTCCGGCCGGCCCTCGACCTCGAGCCAGGCCCGCTCAGCACAGTCCGGGCCGGTGCTTTCGCCGATATGGATTTCATAACCGCTGACCGGCGCGCCGCTTGGCCGGTGGCGGCCCTTGACACGGGCGAGCCGCTTTTCCGGCCGCATAATCGTGGTCATGTCGAGAAATCCGAGGCCTTCGGTCTCGCCGGGCGCGCCCTCGATGCCTTCAGGATCGGCGATGCGCCGTCCGAGCATCTGGTAGCCGCCGCAGAGCCCGAGCACATGGCCGCCGCGGCGCAGATGCGCGGCGATATCGATGTCCCAGCCCTGGGCGCGCAAAAAGGCGAGATCGCCGATCGTCGCCTTGGTGCCGGCGAGGATGACGAGGTCGGCATCGCCCGGCAGCGGCTTGCCCGGCGCGATGATCTCGACGCTGACCTCGGGCTCGATCTTGAGGGGATCGAGATCGTCGAAATTGGCGATCCGCGAAAGCTGCGGCACCGCGATTCTTAGGCGGCCGCTGCCGGCCGAGCGGATCTCGACCGCGTCCTCCGCCGGCAGTTTTGCCGCATCGGCGAACCATGGAATTACGCCGAGGCCCGGCCAACCGCAGCGTTCCTCGATTGCTTTGTAGCCGTCGTCGAAAAGGCGGGGATCGCCGAGGAACTTGTTGATCAGGAAGCCGCGGATGAGCTCGGCGTCCGCATCGTCGATCACCGTCCTGGTGCCGACGATCTGGGCGATCACCCCGCCGCGGTCGATATCGCCGATCAGCACCCCCGGTACCTCCTCGGCGCGGGCAAAGCCCATATTGGCGATGTCGCCGGCGCGCAGATTGATTTCCGCGGGCGAGCCGGCGCCTTCCACGACGATCAGCTCGGTGCGTTCGGAGAGTTTAGCGAAGCTCTCGCGGACCGCGCCCAGCAATTCCGGCTTCAGCCGCGCATATTCGACGGCCTTGGCGCTGCCCAGGCGCTGACCCCGGACGATCACCTGCGCCCCGGTGTCGGTTTCCGGCTTCAACAGCACCGGGTTCATGTGCACCGATGGTTCCAGCCCGGCGGCGCGCGCCTGCAGCGCCTGGGCGCGGCCGATCTCGCCGCCGTCTTCGGTCACCGCCGCATTGTTCGACATGTTCTGCGGCTTGAACGGCGCAACCGCGAGCCCGCGCCTGGCGAACGCCCGGCACAGCCCGGCGACGATCATCGACTTGCCGACATTGGAGCCGGTGCCGAGCAGCATGAGGGCGGGCTTTTGCAAGGACATGCCTTCCTATAGAGCCTTTCATGGTTCGCTTGAACCATTCCGGCGGCGCGATTTTGCGTCAAGCCGCCGCCGCCCGGCCGGCGCCATCGGGTGAGGCGATTTTGCGGTTCTCGGAAGGCGCCGATCGGCTTAGTTTGTTTTCGGGGAATTCCTCGTGCGAAATCCTGGTTTGCCGGGCCGAAAAGCGGACAGGCGGGTATGCGGTTATTTGTGATCTTGTGTTGGGGATTGCTCCCGCTCCTCGGGACGGCCGCCGCCGCGCCGGCCGATATCGAAGCGATTCTCGCGGAGAAATGCGCGCTCTGCCATGGACTTAAGGGCGAGGCCTCGAGCGCGATCTATCCCCGGCTCGCCGGGCAGCACCGGATCTACCTCGAAAAGCAATTGCGCAATTTCCGCGACGGCGCGCGCCGGAGCGACACGATGAACGAAATGGCCGGGGATCTGAGCGACGACGAGATCGCCGCACTGGCCGAGTTCTACGCCAGCCAGCCGGCGTTTGCCCATCGCATCCGCACCACGAAAAAGGACCTGGAGGCGGTCGGCTATTACATCTACCACAAGGGCAATGAATACGCCGACATTCCGCCCTGCGCCGCCTGTCACGGCGGGTTCGGGGAGGGCGATGAAAACCTGCCGCGGCTGGCCGGCCAGCACAGGCACTATCTGGTCGCCCAGCTTGAAGCTTTTCACGAGCGCAAGCGCACCAATGACAACGCCGTCATGCACACGATAGCCCGCAATCTCACCCAATTGGAGATCAATGCGGTGGCGCTCTATGTCAGCGGCCTGAAGGGCGAAGCGCAGTAGCGCGGATTTCGCCAGCGCTCCGGTCGTCGGTTTTGAAGCGCCTTACGCTCAGATTGAAGCCCTTGTGCGCATCTCTTGCCGTTGCCGGGCCGTCCCGGCAATCCGCTCCGGGCCGATGCTCCGGGCCTTGCGGCCCGCAGACTTCGCCGTCGCGACAAGGCCCGCCACCGGCATACCGTGCCGAGCGGGGCAATGGATCCCCCCTTCCGCGGGGACGGTGGGTGTTGTTGGTGCTTGAGCACAAATCTGCACCTTCCCCGTTTTCGCGCCAGGGGATGCACAGATCTTTTCGGATTGGGGGGGAAAGGGATTCCCTTTGGCCGGTTGTCGCGATTCGCTTGCGTCGGTTCGGTTGATCGGGGAGGAGCGGCGATGGAACTGGGGCGGTTTGGCGACCGGCGCCTGGAAAAGGGGGGCGCTGCTGCTCAAGCGAATGGTCGCGCGCGAGAGCGTGTGCCTGCGGCGGTTGGCGGGCGGGCGTCGGCGCGAGATTGTCCGCTTCGGCCGTGTCACCCTGAAGCGCCCCCGCGGCACGCGCGAAACCGGGCTGCCCAAGACCGTGGCGGTCAGTCTCGTGGAGGTCGTCGAAGCGACCCCGCCGCCGGGCGCCGAGCCGATCCTGTGGCGGCTTCTCACCACGCACGAGGTCACCGACCCGGCCATGGCGTGGCGCGTCATCGGCTGGTATCGCGGGCGCTGGATGATCGAGCAGCTGTTCCGGACCCTGAAGCAGCACGGCCTGCAGCTGGAGAACAGCCAGCTTGAAACCGCCGACGGCTTGCTCAAGCTCACCGCCATCGCCGCGCGCGCGGCCTGTACCACGCTGTAACTCGTCCAGGCCCGCGACGGGCGAAGCGGCCAAGCCAGCCAGATCGCCTTCACAGCCGCCGAAATCCGAACCCTCGAAGCCTTGGGCCCCCCTCGAAGGCGCAACCGCGGCAAAGAAAAACCCTCACCCTCCACACAGCCTCGCCTGGGCCGCCTGGATCATCGCAAAGCTCGGCGGATGGGACGGCTACACATCCTCCAAACCACCCGGACCCATCACCTTCAAAAACGGCCTCGAATACTTCTCTGCAATCGCATACGGCTGGAGCCTCCATGATTTGTGAATCCCCTGGCGCTTTCGCGGGGAAGGTGCGGGCTGGGAAGCAGGTGTGCGATCCGGCACATTCGAGACGGCCCATGGATCGGTCGGAAAAGCGGGCGGCTGCGCTGGGGCGAGAAACGAAACAATATCCAACGATGTCCGGCGATGACATCGGCGCACACGGACCAGCTCAGCAGAAACCGGCTTTCTTCAGATAGTTATAGGCCTGGATGATCTGCCGCAGCCGGTCCTCGCGGCTGCGGTCGCCGCCATTGGCGTCCGGGTGCAGACGCTTGACCAGTTCCTTGTAGCGGGCCTTGATCTCCGGGCCGCCTGCATCATCTTCCAGCCCGAGCGTCTGCAGCGAGCGGCGCTCGACCTTGCGCAGCCGCCGCTTCGGCGCCGCGGCCTCGGGTGCCGGACCGCGATCCTGGCGGAACACGGAAAACGGATCACCGGCGCTCCAACTGGTGAACCCGGCACCGGCGCGGCCGTGCCAGGCGTTGACGCCGATCGACCAGGTCGGCCGGTGGCCGAAGGTCGCCGATTTGTGAAAGCGGGCGACGGCGGCGTCGTCCATGCCGGCGAAGTAATTGTAGGATTTGTTGTAGACGCGGACGTGATCGAGACAGAAATTATGGTACTCGCCCTCGCGCAGGCGCCCCTTCGGCGCCCGGTAGCCGCCCTCGCGCGCGCAGCCCGGCCATTCGCAGACCGGCACCTGATCGGCGGCGAGCCGGTCCTGCTCGGGCTTGATGCGGATACGGTCGAAATATTTCGAGTCGAGCTTCATGAACGCAATTATGGTGAGCGGCCGCGGCCGGAACAAGACAACAATCGATAACGCCCAACGAGGATTTTCCGCGCGATGAGCGTCAAGGATCGAATCACAAGGAAATTAACCGAGGCTTTCGCGCCGGAAAACCTCGCCGTCATCGACGAATCCGATCTCCATGCCGGCCATGCCGGCGCCCGTCCGGAGGGCGAAACCCATTTCCGCGTTGAAATTTCAGCCGCCGCCTTTGCCGACAAGAGCCGGGTCGAGACCCACCGCATGATCAACGGCGTGCTCGCCGAAGAGCTCGAAGGCCGCATTCACGCGCTGGCCATCAAGGCGCGCGGGGCGGGGGGATAATTCAGATCAGTGGGATGCGCAGCAAGCGTGCACGTGGCGCCCCGAGTAGAACCGGCCGCCCCGGCGGCGCCTCTTCCACGTTTCCCGCTATCGCGGGGAACCAACAATCCAGGTTGAAGACATTTCAGGCGGCCGGAGCGATCACGCCAACCAGCCGACGATATTATACACTTCCTGATCAATCTCCGCCTTTCACCTTACCGTCGGTTCCCCAGAGCCGCCTCGATTAAGAGCCGCCGCCTTTCCAACGCTTGATTTCCCGCAGGATGCGCAAGAAAAGTCTGCCCATTTGGTCCTTTTCAGGTCGCGCGTTGAACGTCCTGATATTCCGGTTCTTCTCTGCAGGATCGACAGTTGTTTCCGGCGGCATTCGATCAGACAATATCGCGTAGTTGAGGCAGAGCCGCGCAATTGCGGTTGAACTGATCAGACAAATGACACCAATGGCGGCTTGCAGCCGATTGTAGGTATCCGCCGCGCTTTCCGGCTGAATGGCAAGGTAAGATCCGAGCGAGAAAATCGCCGAAAAGGCGACAGCGGAAACAGCAATCGCAAGCCAATAGAAGCGCCGGTCGCGCGGCCGTTCGGCATTAGGCGTTGATTTCAGCGGCGGAAATCGATGGCCACCACCTTGCCGGTTGGGAATTTGCTTGCGGCGGGGAGGAAATGCCGGTCCCCTGGGAAGAGGGTCACCCATCACGGCGTTCCTCCTCAGGGGACCGAAGCAGCGGATTTTCCGGCTGCGTTCCGAGCCGATCTAGGTTCTGATCAAGCCATGTCTTTAAGATATAACTGGCAATTTCGGATTTGTTCGATCCGTGAAGGCCGATACGCGCCAAATTACCGAGAGCAATGTCGATTTGCTCAGGGATCGAAACCTGCAATTTCCTCGGCTTTGAAGCGTTCGCGCGCATGTCAAGCGCCCCTCCAACTACCTAGCATTGTAGTCGGAAAGGTCGCGCGAATCAATTGTGACTATCTAATTAAAGTCTAATTAGCTGCGAATTAGGTTGTCAATATATGGTTAACGAGTTATTAACACCTTGCAAGATGTTGATTTTTTTGCTGTTTTTCGGAGAAGCTCGTTCGTTTGTTTTCCGAGAGCGTGTCGTACGCTGTCAGAAAGGCGAGAAGTGCCGGTTCGGCCTTGCTTCATTCGGCCCGTCGGGAAGGGCGGGCCTTGGCGAGACTTTGCAACCGACCGTTCTCCCGCGGCGACAAAGGCGTACGCTCAGCCCTCGGCAAACACGGTCAGATGCCGGACGTCGAGGCGCACGCCGATCGGCTCGCCCGGCTCATGGTCGTGATGGCAGTGGGCGCGGCAGTAGATCTCCGCCCCGCTCGGCAGGCGCAGCGTGTAGAGATATTGAGAGCCGCGGAAGGCGCGGGCGACGACGGGAAACTGCTCGGGGCTGGACTCATCGTGAATGATGTCGTCGGGGCGCAGCAGCACCGACAATTGCGTTCCCGCTGAGACAAGCGACGGCGGCAGGCCGCCGGAGATCACGCCGATTTCGGTCTCGACATGGGCCCTATCGACGACCTTGCCGGCGATCATCGCGCCTTCGCCGATGAAATCGGCGACGAAGCGGTCGGCCGGCCGGTGGTAGAGCCCGTAGGGATCGTCCCATTGCCGCAGCCGACCTTCGGCCATGACGCCGACGATGTCGGCGATCGCAAATGCCTCGAACTGATCGTGGGTGACGAGGATCGCCGTTACCGCATCGCGCTTCAGCACCGCGCGAACCTCGCCGGCGAGCTGCTCGCGCAATTCGGTGTCGATATTGGAGAACGGCTCGTCGAGCAGCAGAATGCGCGGCCGCGGCGCCATCGCCCGGGCAAGCGCGACCCGCTGCTGCTGGCCGCCCGAGAGCTCGTGCGGAAAGGCGTCGGCGGCGCCAGCCAGACCGATCAGGTCGAGCAGTTCGCCGACCCGCTCGCGGCGCTCCGCCGCCGACCAGCGGCGCAGCCCGAACGCGATGTTGTCGAACGCGGAGAGATGCGGGAAAAGCGCGAAATCCTGAAACACCATGCCGACATTACGCGCCTCCGGCGCCAGCGTCTCGCCCGGCCGCGAAACGATTGTGCCGGCGAGCCGGATCTCGCCCTCGGTGACCGGCTCGAAGCCGGCAATGGCGCGCAAGAGGCTGGTCTTGCCGCAGCCGCTCGGGCCGAGCAGACAGCCGATCGCGCCCTTGTCGAGCGAAAGGCTGAGGCCGCGGACCACCGGCGCCGATCCGTAGGCGATCGCAACATCGGTGATGTCGAGCTGACGGGTCACGGGCGGGTTCCGCGGGTCTTGGTGATCGACCGGCTGAGCAGGATCACCGGGAGGATGCCGGCAAGCACGATGGCGAGCGCCGCCGGGCCGGCGTCGGCGAGCCGCTCCTCAGATGCCATCTCATAGGCGCGGACCGCAAGCGTGTTGAAGTTGAAGGGGCGCAGGATCAGCGTCGCCGGCAATTCCTTCAAAACGTCGACGAAGACGAGCAGGAAGGCGGTCAGGAGGCTGCCCTTCAATATCGGGACGTGAATCCGTCGCACCACCTCGCCGGGGTGCAGGCCGAGCGAGCGGCCGGCCTCGTCGAGCGACGGGCGGATGCGGTCGAGCCCGGCATTGACGGTCTGCAACGAGACCGCCAGGAACCGCACCAGATAGGCGAAGACGAGCGCGGCCAGGGTGCCGCTCAGGATGAGGCCGGTCGAGATACCGAAATTCGCCCGCAGGAAAGCATCGACCGTATTGTCGAGCCAGGCGAACGGGATGATCACGCCGACGGCGATCACCGTGCCCGGCACCGCATAGCCCATGCCGGCCAGGTGAACCGCTGCGCGGACGCCGCGGCTGCGGGCGAGGCGGCGGCCATAGCCGAGGAAGAGCGCGAGCAGCACCGACAAGAACGCCGCGATCACGCCGAGCTGCAGGCTGTGCCAGACGAGACCGGCGAAGCGTGCATCGATCTGTTCGCCCGCGACCACAAAGCTCCACCAGGCAAGCTGGCCGGCAGGCAGCAGAAAACCGAAGAACACCGCGAAAAAGCAAAACAGGAAGGCGGCCGCCGCTTTCCAGCCGCTGAGTTCGATGCGCCGAATGTCCTGGTGCCGCTCGGTGGTGTGGTGGAAGCGGGCGCGGGCGCGCGAGCCGCGTTCGAGCGCGATCAGCGCGATGACGAAGACCAGCAGAACCGCGGAGAGCTGCGACGCCGCGGCGGCATTGTTGAGGCCGTACCAGGTGCGGAAGATGCCGGTGGTGAAGGTCGGTACGCCGAAATACTGAACCGTACCGTAATCGGCGATCGTCTCCATCAGCGCCAGCGACATGCCGGCGACGATCGCCGGCCGGGCGAGCGGCAGCGCCACGGTCAGAAAGGTCCGCCAGGGGCCGTTGCCGAGCGTGCGGCTGACGTCGAGCACGCAGATCGACTGGTTGAGGAAGGCGGCGCGGGCGAGCAGGTAGACGTAAGGGTAGAGCACCAGCGACAGCATGATTACGGCGCCGCCGAGCGAGCGGATCTCGGGAAACCAGTAGTCGCCATAGCCCCAGCCGAACACGACCCTGAGCCCGCCCTGCACCGGTCCGGCGAAGTCGAGCATGCCGGTATAGGTGTAGGCGATGATGTAAGCCGGCAAAGCCATCGGCAGCAGCAGCGCCCATTCGAAAATGCCGCGACCCGGAAAACTGCACATGGAGGCGAGCCAGGCGCAGCCGACGCCGCCGATGAAGGTGCCGACGGCGACGCCGACCATCAGCAAGAGCGTGTTGATCACATAATCGGCGAGCACCGTCTCGACGAGATGCCGCCAGACGTCATCGGAGGGAACGAAGACGTGGCCGAGCACCACGAGGACCGGAAGCGACAACACGAGCGCAACGGCGATGACGGCGGCGTTGTGCCAGCCGCCGCGGAACACCGCTATTGGCGGCGCCGTGGTCTCGACCATCCTGTCCGTCAAAGGATCCTCGTTTCAGGCTCTATCGTCTTGTTTTCAAGCGTATTCTTGTCCGAAAACCGGCTCCCACCCCGGTTCAGGCCCGGGGCAGGCTTTTTCGGGAATACGCTTTGAGAACCGCCGAACCGGCCCGATGCCGGCTCGGCGACCCGTCCGGCGACTTTGCCGGACCTCTTTACTTCCAACCGGCGCGATCCATCAATCGCACCGCATCGCCATTGTTCTCGCCGAGCTTGGCCAGGCTGAGGGTATCGGCCTTGAAATCGCCCCAGGCCTGAAGCGTCTGGCTTTTCGCCACGCCGGCGCGAACCGGGTATTCGCCATTGGCCTCGCTGTACCATGCTTGCGACTCTGCCGTGGTCATGAACTCGACCAGCTTGATCGCCGCTTCGGTGTTCTTGGCGGCCTTGGTCAGCGCTGCGCCGGAGACGTTGACATGGGTGCCACGGCCGTCCTGGTTCGGCCAGAACACCACGACCTTTGCCGCCGCCTCGCGCTGGGCCTCGTCCTTGGAAGTTGCCATACCGGCCAGATAATAGGTGTTGGCAATCGCGATGTCGCACTGCCCGGCCGCCGCCGCCTTGATCTGATCGCGGTCGCCACCCTTCGGCGGGCGGGCGAAATTGGCGACGAGGCCGGTCGCCCATTTCTCCGTCTCTTCCGCGCCGAGGGCCTCAATCAGCGAGGCGATGAGCGACTGGTTGTAGATGTTCGACGACGAGCGGATGCAGATCTTGCCCTTCCACTTGGGATCGGCGAGATCCTCATAGGTCGACAGCATCGTCGGATCGACCCGGTCCTTGGCATAGAGGATCGGGCGCGCCCTGAGCGACAGCCCGACCCAATGTCCTTGCGGATCGCGATACTGCTCGGGGATGTTTTCTGAAATGGCGTCGGTGACGAAAGCCTGGGTCACGCCCGCCGCCTTGGCGCGGAACAGCCGCCCGGCATCGGTCGTCAGCAGCAGATCGGCCGGCGAGTTCATGCCCTCGCTTTCGAGCCGCTTCAGCAACGCATCCGCCTTGCCGGTGACGAGATTGACGGTAATCCCGGTATCGGCCGTGAACCGGTCGAGCAACGGCTTGATCAGCTCTTCCTTGCGGGCCGAATAAAGGTTGACCTCGTCTGCGGCCGCCGAACCGGCAAATCCCGACAGGGCGATAAGGGCGGCGAAACCGCCAAGGGCAAAGCGCTTGAATGTCATTGTGTTCTCCATTACGGCCGACAGGCCTTTACCTTGGGACGCGCGGACCTGATAGAGCCAGGAAGGCTCGTCGGCAACAGCGCGGGCTGGCCGAACTGATAATGACAATCATTCGCAATAGCAAGAACTGATTTCCGATTTATCGAATCCTGTTGCCGAATTCCGCTCCGAATCTCGGCGGTGAACGCGATGGCCGGGAAGACCTGATGATTGTCATCACGGCAGGAGAGGCTCGATGGCTATGCGCTCCCGTTCGCTTAGCTGATGAGGGGTCGGGGGTGAGGGTCCGGAGAAAAACCGGACTTCCGGCCAACATCCGTCCATCCAACTCCACCTCGCCCGTGAAAAGCCTGTCCCCGCGCAGGCGGGGACGGGAATCCAATAAGGCCTTTCCGCAATGAAGCCGCCTGCCGACATTGCCCCTGTTTCGCAGAAGAATCCCTTTTACGGAGGCTTGCGCGAGCCGACGCGGCGGTGTTCTCCTTACCGCTATGGACCGAGTTAATGGCAACGATGGCGTCCCGTCCTCTGCAAGATTATGAATAGCGATCACGGTCGATCAGCCTTGAGCCGAGACAGCGCCATGGACGATTTTGAAGAGACGCAGCTTGCCGCCGTTTACGAGCGCGCGCTGCGCGCCGAAAAGGCCGGCGAGACCGACGCCGCGGCCTCGGCCTATCGCGAGATGCTTCGGCTCGATCCGCGCGATCACGGCGGCGCCACGATCCGCCTCGCCGGCCTCGGCCATGGCGAAACGCCGCCGCGGGCCCCGGAAGCCTATGTGGCGACCCTGTTCGACCAGCACGCCGAAATCTTCGACACGATCCTGGTCGACAGCCTTGGCTATGATGTGCCCGAACGGGTTCGCGCCCTGCTCGACCGGCAGGCGCCCGGGCCATACGCCCGCGTCCTCGACCTTGGCTGCGGCACCGGGCTTGCCGGTGCGGCGCTTCACGACATCGCCGATCACCTGACCGGCGTCGATCTGTCCGAGAAGATGATCGAGATGGCCCATGAGCGCGAACTCTACGCCGACCTCTTCGTCGGCGAGGCGGTCCGGTTCCTGGAGCGGGCCGACGGCGTCTGGGATCTGATCGTCGCCACCGACGTGCTGCCCTATCTGGGCGGTGTCGAGGCGCTTTTTAAGGCCGCCGCGGCGCACCTCGCCAACAACGGCATGTTTTCGTTTTCAACCGAGTCCCTGCCGGAAGATGTCATGGGTGATCAGCCCTTCATGGTCGGCGCAAAGCAGCGTTTTGCCCATGCCGAGGCCTATCTCCGGCAATCCCTTGCGGAAACCGGCTTCACGGTCGTCGCGATCGAACCGATCGTCGTGCGCTATGAGGAGGGCGTGCCGGTGCCGGGCCAGCTCGTTCTCGCCCGCCGCGAACACTGACACTAAAGGGTTCAAAGCGCCTTTTTGATCAGCACCTTTGCGTCGTCCGAATCCCATTCCGCCGCACCGGCGAGATGGCCGAGCACGCAGCCGTCGCGGTCGATCAGCAGCGTCGTCGGCATGCCCGGCGCGAGGCCGCGGCCGCGCAGCGTCTTAAAAATGTCGGCGGACTGGTCGAAATAGCGGGCGAGCGCATTGACCGATATCTCGTCGAGAAAGCGATTCGGTTTGTCTATGCCGCGGGTGTCGATATTGACGGCGACGACCTCGAAATCATCGCCGCCGAGCGCCGTCTGCAAGCGGTCGAGCGCCGGCATTTCCCGCCGGCACGGCGCACACCAGGTGGCCCAGAGGTTGAGCAGCACCGCCCGGCCTTTCCAATCCGCAATCGTGCGCGCGACGCCATCGGCGTCGGCAAAGCCAAGATCGGCGACATTGGCCGGCGCCTCGGCGACCAGGAAGGCGCCGATCTCACCGGTGACGAGCGGCGCCAGTTCGGCCGCCCGCGTGGTCGCCGCGGCGCACGCTAGTGTCGCCGCATCGTTGCGTTCACCGCCGCCGATCACGTATACCGCCACAAGGCCGGCGACGGCCCCGGCGAGCGCCGTCGCCACGATCGTGCGGACGAGCCGTGATTTGCCAGCGGGCGCGTCGTTCATCGCCAGGACACCTCCGGAGACTGCAAGGTCATGGGCAACAAAATGTGGGGCGGTCGGTTCACCCAGCAACCGGACGCCATATTGGAGGAAATCAACGCCTCGATCGATTTCGATCGGCGTCTCTACGCCCAGGACATTGCCGGCTCCAGGGCGCATGTGACCATGCTTGCCGAAACCGGCATTGTCGGCCGGGAAGATGCCGAAAAGATCGTTCAAGGTCTAGACACGATTCTGTCAGAGATCGCCGCCGGTGAATTCGAATTCTCCCGCGCCCTTGAAGACATCCACATGAACATCGAGGCGCGACTCGCCGATCTGATCGGCCCGGCCGCCGGCCGGCTCCACACCGCGCGGTCCAGGAACGACCAGATCGCCACCGACTTCCGGCTCTACATCCGCGATGTCATCGACGGTATCGACGCAGCGCTTGCCGGCCTGCAGGGCGCGCTCGCCGAAAAGGCGCTCGAAAACGCCGCCACCGTGATGCCCGGCTTCACCCATTTGCAGTCGGCGCAGCCGGTAACCTTCGGCCATCATCTCATGGCCTATGTGGAAATGCTCGGCCGCGACCGCGGCCGCTTCGCCGATGCCCGCAGACGGCTCAACGAATGCCCGCTCGGCGCCGCCGCGCTCGCCGGCACCTCGTTTCCGATCGACCGGGAACAGACCGCCAAGGCGCTCGGCTTCGACCGGCCCGCGGCCAATTCGCTCGATGCGGTCTCCGACCGCGACTTCGTCATCGAGACGCTGGCCGCGGCATCGATCGCGGCCATGCATCTGTCGCGGCTGGCCGAGGAACTGGTGATCTGGTGCACGGCCCAGTTCGGCTTCGTCCGGCTGTCGGACCGGTTCACGACCGGCTCCTCGATCATGCCGCAGAAGCGCAACCCGGACGCCGCCGAACTGGTGCGCGCCAAGACCGGCCGCATCATCGGCGCCCTAAACGCGCTGCTCGTCGTCATGAAGGGCCTGCCGCTCGCCTATTCCAAGGACATGCAGGAGGACAAGGAACCGGCCTTCGACGCCCTCGATGCCTTCGAGATCGTCGTTGCCGCGACCACCGGCATGATCGCCGACATGGAGGTCGACGCCAAGGCGATGAAGAAGGCGGCCGGCAGCGGCCATTCGACCGCGACCGATCTCGCCGACTGGCTGGTCCGGGTGCTCGGCCTGCCGTTCCGCGACGCGCATCACGTCACCGGCGCGATCGTCGCCAAGGCCGCCGACAATGGAAAGCCGCTCGACCGGCTGCCGCTCGCCGACATGCAGGCCGTCGAGCCGCGCATTACCGAAGACGTCTTTTCCGTGCTCTCGGTGGAGAAATCGGTGAAGAGCCGCACCAGTTTCGGCGGCACGGCGCCGGCCAATGTCCGCCGCGCCGCGCGCGCCTGGATGAAGCGGCTCGCCCGCGAGGCGAAGATGCGGGCATAAGGGTGAGCGAATCGCCGAACGAACCGGTTCAACCCGCGTCCACAATGGGTTATGTATGCCGGTAAGGTTCCCGCGCCCAACAGATGGTCATCGCCGATGTCGAAACGCGCCGTACTTGTCCTGACCGGCACCCTGATGCTGGCAATCGCTGTCGCCGGCTGCGGCCGCCGGGGTTCGCCCGAACCGCCGCCCGGTGTTGACAAGGAGCCGCCGCCCGCACCGGTCGAGCCCGGCGAGCGGCCGAACAAGCCTTTCGTTCTCGATCCCCTGCTCTGAGCCGGCGACCGCACACCACACGACGCATGGAAACTATGGTCATAACCGCCTTGCTTAGCGGCCAAACAGAGAACGCCGACAACCGCCCGACCCCCTCACCCGGCCCTTGCGGGCCGACCTCTCCCCAGAGGGGAGAGGTGAGGGTCTTCAGTGCGTTGCGGCTTTCGTCCCCTCTCCCCGCTGGGGAGAGGGACAGGGTGAGGGGGGCCGAGGCCGCCGTCTTGATCCGAACGTCCGGCATGGTGCCGACATTTGTGTCGCGTCGTGTGCGGCGAACGAAACCGGAGCCATAGGCCCGTGCATTATTTCGCTTACCGGGACGGCGCGCTCTACGCCGAAGACGTCGCGGTGGCCGGCATCGCCGCCGAGATCGGCACGCCGTTCTACTGCTATTCGAGCGCGACCCTGCGCCGCCACTTTCAGCTTTTCATCGACGCCTTCGCCGACATCGATGCGCTCATTGCCTACGCCATGAAGGCGAATTCCAACCAGGCGGTGATCGCCACGCTGGCGCAGCAGGGCGCCGGCGCCGACGTGGTCTCGGAAGGCGAATTGCGGCGGGCGCTCGCCGCCGGCATTCCGCCCGAGCGCATCGTCTTTTCCGGCATCGGCAAAACCGACGACGAACTGCGCTTCGGTCTCGCCGAAAACATCCTCTGCTTCAATGTCGAATCGGAACCGGAACTCGAGCGGCTTTCCGAAATCGCCTCAGCGGAAGGGCGCACCGCCCCGGTGTCGCTCAGAATCAATCCGGATGTCGACGCCCGCACCCACGTCAAGATCACCACCGGCAAAGCGGAGAACAAGTTCGGCATTCCCTGGAAGGACGCCCATCGGGTCTATGCCCGCGCAGCCGAACTCGCCGGTATCCGCGTGACCGGCATCGACATGCATATCGGCAGCCAGATCACCGCGCTCGAGCCGTTCGATGCGGCGTTCGCCAAGCTCGACGAACTGATCGGTCGGCTGCGCGCCGACGGCCACACCATCGAGCATATCGACCTCGGCGGCGGCCTCGGCATTCCCTATGGCGACGGCGCCGATCCGCCGCCGGTGCCGGCCGACTATGCCCGCGTCGTCAAGCGCCACGTCAAAAAGCTCGACTGCCGCGTGATCTTCGAACCCGGTCGGCTGATCGCCGGCAATGCCGGCGTCCTCGTCACCCGCGTGCTCTATCTGAAACAGGGCGACGCCAAGACCTTCGTCATCGTCGATGCGGCGATGAACGATCTCATCCGCCCGACGCTCTACGACGCCCATCACGAGATCAGGCCGGTCCGGGAACCGGCGACAGATGCGCCGGCCTTCGTCGCCGACGTGGTCGGCCCGGTCTGCGAGACCGGGGATTTCTTCGCCCATAACCGGATGTTGCCGCAGATCGAAGACGGCGATCTGCTGGCGATCATGTCGGCAGGCGCCTATGGCGCGGTGCAGGCGAGCACCTATAATTCGCGGCTTCTCGTCCCTGAAGTGCTGGTCGACGGCAACCGCTATCACGTGGTCCGGCCGCGCCCGGACTATGACGATCTGATCGGGCTCGACCGGCTGCCGCCCTGGCTCGCAAACGATTGATCCGGAAACCCTGCCGAATCTCTCCTCCGGCCACAATTCCGTGCTAGATTCCGGTTTGTCTGTATCTAACGGACGACGCAGGAGGATCAATGCTTGACCGGTGAACCGCGATCAGGCGCAAACGGCGGATCGGCGGATACTGCCAAGACCGGCGCGCAGATGCGGCTCGACCGCCTGATCCGGCGGGCAGGAACGATCGTTCTCTGGGAACGGCTATGGCCGCTGTTCGTTCCCGTCCTTGCGGTCATCGGCGGTTTCTTCGCCGCCGCCTGGTTCGGCCTCTTTCTGTTGCCGTTTGAGTGGCTGCGGCTCGCCCTTCTCGGTCTTTTCGGCCTTGCCTTCGCATGGGTGCTTATCCGCATCCCGGTCCGGCTGCGCCTGCCCTCGCGCGACGACGCCTTGCGGCGCATTGAAACGGTCAGCCGGCTCGACCATCGCCCGATCACCGCGCTCGAAGACAGGCTCGCCGACGCGGCCTCCGGCCACGCCACAAAAGCCCTGTGGGCGGCGCATCTGCGGCGCATGGCGGCGCGGCTTAAAGGCCTGTCGGCGGGCATCCCCTCGCCCCGCGTCGATCGCCTCGATCCGCTGGCCCTGCGGGCGCTGCTCGTGCTCGTGCTCGTGGTCGGCTATTTCTATGCCGGCGAGGAGCGCCTTGGGCGCGTCCTGGCGGCGTTCCAGCCGCCCGGGCGCGCCGAGATCGTGGCGACGCGCATCGATGCCTGGGTGACGCCGCCGGTCTATACCGGCAAGGCGCCGATCTTCCTGACCGGGCCGATCGCCGCCGCCGGCCCGGCACAGCATGCGGTACCCGAAGGCAGCGTCCTCGTCGTCCGCTTCAGCGGCGGCAGCGGCCTTGCGGTCACCGCTCAGAGCGAGGGCCGCGAAGAGACCGTGCAACCGGTTGCCGCCGGCAAACCCGAGGCAACGCCCGACGCCGCCCCGGCCGAGCATCGCCTCGAATTGCTTAAGGATGCGACCGTTACCGTCATGCGCGGCCGCGACCGGATCACCGCCTGGACGTTCGCCGTCGAGCCGGATCGCAATCCGGAAATCCGCGCCCTCGACAATCCGGCCGGGCTTGCCCGCGGCGCCATCGAACTCGTCTATGCGATCGAGGACGATTACGGCGTCGTCTCCGCCGCCGCCGAATTCGCCCAGCCGGATGACGAAAAAGCCGCTGCGGGAGCGGACGAACCGCGGCCGCTCTATGGCGCGCCGGAACTGTCGCTGTCGCTGCCGCAGGCGCGCACGCGCAACGGCCGCGGCCGCACGATCCGCGACCTGACGCGCCACCCCTGGGCCGGCGGCACCGTGACCATGACGTTGATCGCCCGGGACGAGGCGGGGCAGGAGGGACGCAGCGACCGGCTCCGCTTCGCCCTGCCGCAGCGGCCATTCTCCAAGCCGCTCGCCCGCGCGCTGGTGCATGAGCGCCGGCGGCTGGCGCTCGATGCCAACAAGGTCGGCAAGGTCACCGATGCGCTCGACGCGCTGACCCTCTTCCCCGACCGGTACATGCCGGAAAAGGGCGTCTATCTGGCCCTGCGCGCCGTCCGTTACCGGCTTTTGAATGCGGTAGACGACGATGATCTGCGCGACGTCGTCGACCTCTTGTGGGAGATCGCCATCGGCATTGAGGACGGCGATCTGTCGTTTGCCGAACAGGCGCTCCGCGATGCCCAGCAGCGGCTGATGGAGGCGCTGGAGCGCGGCGCCTCGGATGAGGAGATCGAGCGCCTGATGGCCGAATTGCGCCAGGCGTTGAACGACTATTTCCGCGAACTGGCCGAACAGGCGATGCGCAATCCCCATATGGCGGCGCCCGATCCGAACGCACAGATCATGCGCCCGGACGATTTCGAACGCATGTTGCGGCAGATGGAAAACCTGGCCAAGAGCGGCGCCCGCGATGCGGCCCGGCAGATGCTCTCCGAAATGCAGCGCATGCTGGAGAATCTGCGCACCGGCCGGATGGCGACGGCACCGGACCCGCAGATGCGCCAGATGCAGGAAGCGTTGCAGGAGCTCCGCGACATGATCCGGCGCCAGCAGGACCTGATGGACCGCACCTTCCGCATGGCGCCCGACCAGGGCCGGCAGCAGCCCGGCGAGCGCGGCGGCGAGCAGCCGCAGCAGAACGGCAATCAGGGCGAGCTCGGCCAGTTGCAGCAGGGCCAGCAGGCGCTGCAGCAGGCGCTGCAGGACCTGCTGCAGCAGCTTCAGCAAGGCGGCATCGATCCCGGCCGCGGTCTCGGTCGCGCCGAGGGCGACATGGGCCGGGCCGGCGAAGAACTCGGCCGCGGCCAGCCCGGCGCGGCGGTGCAGGATCAGTCCTCGGCGATCGAAAACCTGCGCGAAGGCGCGGCCGGTCTCGCCGAGGAACTCGCCAACCGGCAGGCGGCGCAGCAAGGACGGATCGGCGCCGGGGAGGACGATACCGACCCGCTCGGCCGGCCACAGCGCACCCGCGGCCCCCAATTCGGCGAAAGCGTCAAGGTTCCCGACGAAATCGACGCCGAGCGCGCCCGCGAAATCCTCGAGGAAATCCGCCGCCGGCTCAGCGAGCGCGAGCGCTTCGAGCTCGAACGCAACTATCTGGAACGGCTGCTCGACCGCTACTGAGGCGCCAAGGTCAGTTCAGCGAGTTTTGCTCGGGACTGAATCGGCGGGGTTGCCGCTGGATTACCCTCCCCACAAAGCTATGAGAGTCACCCGTCTTGCCGATTTGCGCCGCTCTCGGCGCAAAAACCTGCGCGCATAGCGAGCCGTTTGGCACCTCACCCGCGAAAGCGGGTGTCCATTGGCCGGTCCGCCAATGTTGGCGCTTGTTCTGTCAGTCGACGCTTCAATTCACAATGGCAGATGACA